>CAZBUU010000020.1:0-31619 GCA_964495125.1 uncultured Rubrivivax sp. | reverse complement strand
CGGTGCCCACCTTCGTGCTGGGCGGCGCGGGCCTGGTGATGTTCGGCATGGTGGCGGCCACGGGCATCCGCATCCTGGCGGGCGTGGACTTCAAGACGCAGCGCAACAACCTCACCATCGTGGCCATCAGCATCGGCGCCGGCATGATCCCGCTGGTCGCGCCGCGCTGGAGCCAGCAGATGCCGCACGCGCTGCACCCGCTGCTGGAAAGCGGCATCCTGCTGACGGCGCTGTCGGCCGTGCTGCTGAACCTGTACTTCAACGGCGGCAAGGCCGACGAGGTGGCGACCATCAACGCGGCGAAAGCGGCGGAGGCGCATTGACGACGCTGCTGGTTCGCGATGCGGACATGCTCGTCACGATGGATGGCGAGCGGCGCGAGATCCCCGGTGGCGGCTTCTTCGTGCGTGACGGCGTGATCGAAGCCGTCGGACCCACGCCCGAACTGCCGGCCACGGCCGACGAGGTGATCGACGCGCGCGGCACGCTGGTGATGCCGGGCCTCGTCAACACGCACCACCACATGTACCAGACGCTGACCCGCGCGCTGCCTGGCGCGCAGGACAGCGAACTCTTCGGCTGGCTGAAGGCGCTGTACCCCGTGTGGGAACGGCTGACGCCAGAGATGCTGCAGGTGAGCACGCAGGTGGCGATGGCCGAGCTGATGCTCTCGGGCTGCACCACCAGCAGCGACCACCTCTACCTCTTCCCCGGCGCCTGCCGCCTGGACGACACGCTGGAGGCCGCCGCCACGATGGGCCTGCGCTTCCACGCCGCGCGCGGCGCCATGAGCGTGGGCGAAAGCGCCGGTGGCCTGCCGCCGGACAGCGTGGTGGAAGGCGAAGAAGCCATCCTGGCCGACACCGAGCGCCTGATCGCGCGTTGGCACGACCCGGCCCGCTGGGCGATGCAGCGCATCGTCGTCGCGCCCTGCTCGCCGTTTTCCGTCAGCCCCGGCCTCATGCGCGACGCCGCCCTGTTGGCGCGCCGCCACGGCGTGCACCTGCACACCCACCTGGCCGAGAACGACAAGGACATCGCCTATACGCGAGAGAAGTTCGGCTGCACCCCGGCCGAGTACGCGGAAGACCTGGGCTGGCTGGGCCCGGACGTCTGGCATGCGCACTGCGTGAAGCTCGATGCGGCCGGCATCGGCGCCTTCGCGCGCACCGGCACCGGCGTGGCGCATTGCCCGGGCAGCAACATGCGCCTGGGCTCGGGCATCGCGCCCATCCGCGCCCTGCGCGACGCCGGTGTGCCCGTGGCGCTGGCCGTGGACGGCTCGGCGAGCAACGACGGCGGCCACCTGCTGGCCGAAGCGCGGCGGGGCCTGCTGCTGCAGCGCGTAGGCTTCGGCGCCACGGCGATGTCGGCGCGCGAGATGCTGGAAATCGCCACGCTGGGCGGCGCCCGCGTGCTGGGCCGCGACGACATCGGCGCGCTGGCCCCCGGCATGGCGGCCGACTTCATCGGCTGGCGGCTCGACGGCCTGGCCACCGCCGGCGCGCTGCACGACCCGGTGGCCGCGCTGCTGCTGTGCGACCCGCCTCCGCTGGCGTTGAACGTGGTGGCCGGCCAGGCCCGCGTGCGCGACGGCGAACTCACGGGTGTCGACCTGCCGGCGTTGGTCCACCGCCACAACGGCTTGTCTGCCCACCTGCGCGAAGCGGCCTGAGGGCCTTGCCGCGGCGCAGGGCATGGCTCGGGGCGGATCCTTCCCCTACACTGGTTCCAACCGATTCCGCTGCCGCGTGCGTATCCCGCGGCCCTCGACGCATGGAGCCCGCCGCTGCGCGCACGACGCTCGCCCGCCTGGCCTGCCGGGCCGGACTCGGCTTGCTGTGCGTCCTGTCGTCGACAGCGGCCTGGGCCCAGGCGCCCGGTGAGCCGCTGGCCCTGCGCATCGTCGGCGGCCTGGCCGGCGTCAACCAGTTCACCCGCCACGAAGAACCCTTCTGGACGCGAGACCTGCCGCGCCTGACCGGCGGTCGCGTCACGGCCCAGGTGGTGCCCTTCGACCGCGCCGGCCTGCGCAGCCAGGAGATGCTGTCGCTGATGCGAAGCGGCGCCGTGCCCTTCGGCACGGCCCTGCTGGCGCTGGGCTCGCCACGCGACCTGGAACTGAACGCCCCCGACCTTGCCGGCCTGAACCCCGACATGCCGACGCTGCGCCGCAACGTCGCCCTCTTCCGGCCGACCCTGGAGGCCCTGCTGCGCGAGCGCGGCATCGAACCGCTGGCCCTCTACACCTACCCGGCCCAGGTGCTGTTCTGCCGCCGGGCCATCAGCGGGCTCGAGTCGCTGAAGGGGCTGCGCGTGCGCACCAGCAGCCCTTCGCAGAGCGACTGGGTCGAGGCGCTCGGCGGGCAGGCCGTGGCCACGCCCTTTGCCGAGATCCTCAACCACCTGCGCGCCGGCAACATCGACTGCGCCATCACCGGCA
This sequence comes from uncultured Rubrivivax sp., assembly GCA_964495125.1. Lineage (GTDB taxonomy): Bacteria > Pseudomonadota > Gammaproteobacteria > Burkholderiales > Burkholderiaceae_C > Rubrivivax. The sequence continues at coordinate 29,176 of CAZBUU010000020.1, read as the reverse complement.
CCATGTCGGGCAACACCATCGGGCTGCACGGCTTGACCACGCATCTCTACGCGCAGCCGGTGACCTGGGGCCTGTCGGTGTTCGGCGCCAACGCCGCCGCCTGGCGCGCGCTGCCCGAAGACCTGCGCTCGCTGCTGCGCCGCGAACTGGCCCGCCTGGAGGCCGAGGTGTGGGCGGAGTCCGAGCGCGAGACCGGCAGCGGCATCGACTGCAACACCGGGGCCCCGGCCTGCAGCGGCGGGCAGCCCGGGCGCATGACGCTGGTGCCGCCCTCCGCGGCGGACGAGTCTCGCCGCCGCGAGATCTTCGCCAGCGTCGTGCTGCCTCGCTGGTTGCAGCGCTGCGGCCCGGCCTGTGCGCCGCTGTGGAACCGCACGCTCGCCGCAGGCAGCGGCGTCCGAGCCTCGGAGCGCTGACGGCCCGTGAGCACGCCGAGCCGACTTCTGCTGCTGGTGTGGGGCGCCGCCGCGCTGTTCGTGGCGGCCGTGGTCGGTGCCGCCGCCTGGCTGGTGGGCAGCGGCGAACGCGACGCCTTGGCGCGGCTGGGCATCCAGGTGCGCCAGCTCGTGGCCAGTGCCGAGACTGAGACCAACCGCACGCTGGTGGGCGCCGACCTCGTGCTCGAAGGCATACCCGACCTGCTGAGGCCGGCCTTCGACGGCCGCTACTTCGACGCCAACGAGGCGCACCGCCTGCTCGCCGCGTTGAACGATCGCCAGCTGGAGCTGGACGACATCACGCTGCTCAACGCCGAAGGGCGCGTGCTGGCCACCGGGCTGCCCGGCAGCCATGGCCGCAACACGCCGCTGCCGCCCGGCCTGATGGCCAGCGTGATGGCCGAAGGCGCGCCGAAGCTGGAGGTCAGCGAGCCCATCGTCGGCCGGGTGACGGGCGAGCGGGCCCTGCTGCTGGCGCGCGCCGTGACGCTGCCGGACGGCCGCCGCGGCATCGTCGTCGGCGAGGTGCCGGCCTCGCTGCTGGCGGCCTCGGCGGCACGCTGGTCCGACGCCCCCGGGCTGACGATCACGCTGGAGCGCAGCGACGGCCAGCTGCTCGTGGCGGCGCCGCCCAACGACCGCCTGCTGGGCACGCGCCTGGAGCGCCCGGCGCCGGCGCCACGCCCCGACGGTGCCCCCACGGCCGGCCCGGCGCGCCTGGACGGTGTGCCCGCGCTGGTGGCGACGCGCCCGACCGTCTACCCCGCGCTGAGGGTCACCGCGAGCCTGCCGCTGGAAGCCTCGCTGGCGCGCTGGAACCGCGACGCCGCCGCCATCGTCACGGTCGCCTCGCTGCTGGCCGGGCTGACGCTTCTGGCCGCCGCGTTGACCCACGTGCAGTTCCTGCGCCTGGCCCAGGCCCGCCAGCGCGCCGCCCAGGCCGCCGAGACCCTGGACCGCGCGCTCGCCGCCATGGCCGACGGCTTTCTGCTCTGCGACGCCGACGACCGCGTCGTGCTGTGGAACGAGCGCTACCTCGCCATTTTCCCGTGGCAGCGCGGCGTGGTCGGCCCCGGCGTGCCCTTCGAGCGACTGGCGGCGGCGGCCGCCGCCAATGCGCTGGGCACGGGCATGGACCCCCAGCGCGTGCGCGAGTGGACGGACAAGCGGGTGCGCGTGCACCTGGCCGGCGACCGCGTGTGGGAGCAGACGCTGACCAACGGCCTCACGGTGCATGCCGTCGAGCGGCGCATGCCCGACGGCGGCGTGGTCGGCGTCTACCGTGATCTCACCGCCACCGAGCGGCAGCTGGCCCAGGCCAAGGCCGCCGCGGAGGCCGCCAACGAGGCCAAGTCGCAGTTCCTGGCCAACATGAGCCACGAGATCCGCACGCCGCTGAACGCCGTGCTGGGCCTCAACGAACTGCTGCTGCAGTCCACGCTCGACACCGAGCAGCGACACCAGGCCGAGCTGGTGCGCAGTTCCGGCCTGCTGCTGCTGGCGTTGATCAACGACATCCTGGACCTCTCGCGCATCGAGGCCGGCCACCTGGCGCTGGTCAGCGCGCCATTCGAGCCCGGGCAACTGGCCGGCGAGGTGATGGACCTGCTGCGCGAGCGCGCTCAGGCCAAGCAACTGGCCTTTCACCTGACGCTGGATGAAGCCCTGCCGCCGCGCCTGGTGGGCGACGGCGTGCGCGTGCGCCAGGTGCTGTTCAACCTGGTGGGCAACGCGCTGAAGTTCACCGAAGCCGGCAGCGTCACCGTCAGCCTCGGCGCGCAGCCGGCGGCGCCCGGCCAGGTGCTGTTGCGCGTGGCCGTGGCCGACACCGGCATCGGCATCCCGCCGGCCGCGCTGCCCACGCTCTTCGAACGCTTCACCCAGGCCGACAGCACCACCGCGCGGCGCCACGGCGGCAGCGGGCTCGGCCTGGCCATCACGCGCGAACTGGTGCGTCGCATGGGCGGCGACGTGGTCGTGCACAGCCAGCCTGGCCAGGGCAGCGTCTTCGTGGCCACCGTGGCCTGCGCACTGCCGGCCCCGGAGGGCCAGCCCACGCCGGTGGCCGCCCTGTCGGCGGCACCGCCGGCGGCGGCGGGACTGTCGGTCCTGGTGGCGGAGGACAACCCGGTCAACCAGGAACTGATGGCCGCCGTGCTGCAGCGCCTGGGCCACCGCGCGCGCATCGTCGACAACGGCCACGAGGCCGTGGCCGCAGCCCGCGAAGGCGGGCACGACGTGGTGCTGATGGACATGCAGATGCCCGAGATGGACGGACTGGCCGCCACGCGCGCCATCCGCGCGCTGGCCGGACCGGCCGGGCGCGTGCCCATCGTCGCCATGACGGCCAATGCGCGCAGCGAGGACCGCGACGCCTGCCTGGCTGCCGGCATGGACGACTACCTGCCCAAGCCCATCGACCTCAAGGCGGTGGCCGCGGCGCTCGCCCGCTTCGGCCCGGCGCCGGCCCCGGACAAGCCCTGATCGCCGGCGGCCGTTGCGGCCGCGGCGTTCCGCCAGAATCAGCGCACGGGCCCCGGCCCAGGGGTCGCCACCCAGGAGACACCCATGCTCGGCCAGATGATGCAGCAGCCGCTGCTGATCTCTTCCCTGCTCGTGCACGCCGAACGCCACCACGGCGAGCAGGAGGTCGTCTCGCGGCGCGTCGAAGGCGACATCCACCGCGAGACCTACCGCGAGATGGCATCGCGTTCGCGGCGCATGGCCAAGGCCCTGGGCGCCCTGGGCGTGAAGTTCGGCGACCGTGTCGCCACGCTGGCCTGGAACGGCCACCGCCACATGGAGCTGTACTACGCCGTCAGCGGCAGCGGCGCGGTGCTGCACACGCTGAACCCGCGGCTGCACCCGGACCAGATCGTCTACATCGCCGACCACGCCGAAGACAGCGTGCTGTGCTTCGACATGACCTTCCTGCCGCTCATCCAGGCGGTGGCCGGGCGCACGAAGACGGTGAAGCACTGGGTGGCCATGACCAGCCGCGCGAACATGCCGGCCGAGGCCAAGGTCCCCGGCCTGCTGTGCTACGAAGATCTGCTGGAGGCCCAGGACGACGCCTTCGACTGGCCCGAATTCGACGAGAACACCGCCAGTTCGCTCTGCTACACCAGCGGCACCACCGGCAACCCCAAGGGCGTGCTCTACAGCCACCGCAGCACGGTGCTGCACACCTTCGCCATCGCATTGCCGGATTCGCTCTCGGTCTCGGCCACCGACAGCATCCTGCCCGTGGTGCCGATGTTCCACGTCAACGCCTGGGGCCTGCCCTATGCGGCCTGCCTGGCCGGCGCCAAGCTGGTGTTCCCCGGCCCGGGGCTGGACGGCAAGAGCCTGTACGAACTCTTCGAAGCCGAGAAGGTCACCGTCTCCGCCGGCGTGCCCACGGTGTGGCAGGCGCTGCTGGGCCACGTGGAAGCGAACGGCCTGAAGTTCAGCACCATGCGCCGCACCGTCATCGGCGGCTCGGCCTGCCCGCCGGCCATGCTGCGCAAGTTCGGCGATGACTACGACGTGCGCGTGCTGCACGCCTGGGGCATGACGGAGATGAGCCCGGTGGGCACGGTCGGCACCTTCAAGCCCAAGCACCACGGGCTGGACGCCGAGGGCCGCTATGCCGTGATGGCCAAGCAGGGCCGCGCCGTCTATGGCGTGGACATGAAGATCGTCGACGAGAACGGCAAGGAGCTGCCCTGGGGCGGCGAGACCTCGGGCGACCTGCTGGTCCGCGGGCCCTGGATCGTGCAGCAGTACTTCAAGAACGAAGGCGGGGACCCTCTGCAGGACGGCTGGTTCCCCACCGGCGACGTGGCGAAGATCGACGCCGACGGCTTCATGCAGATCACCGACCGCAGCAAGGACGTCATCAAGTCCGGGGGCGAATGGATCGGCTCCATCGACCTGGAGAACATCGCCATGGCGCACCCGGCCGTGGCCATGGCCGCCTGCATCGCAGCCCGGCACCCGAAGTGGGACGAGCGCCCGCTGCTGGTGGTGATGAAGAAGCCCGGCGCCGCGCTCACGCGGGAGGAACTGCTGGCCTTCTTCGAGGGCAAGATCGCCAAGTGGTGGACGCCCGACGACGTGGTCTTCGTGGACGCCATCCCGCTGGGCGCCACGGGCAAGATGCAGAAGAACAAGCTGCGCGACCAGTTCCGCGACCACCTGATGCCCGGCGCCTGATGAGCGCCGGCACGCCCCTGCTGCAACTGCGGCTGCAGGGCGTGCCGCAACTGCTGGCCGACGGCGCCGTCGTCGCGCTGGGTTCGCGCAAGGCGCTGGCCTTGCTGGCCGTGCTGGTGCTGGACGGCGCGGCGCCGCGCGAGCGCCTGGCCACGCTGCTGTGGCCCGAGGTCGACGCCGCCGCCGCGCGCCGCAACCTGCGGCGCGAGCTCTTCCGGCTGCGCGAGCGCGGCGTGCCGCTGGACGACGCGCCGGGCGGAGCGCTGGGCCTGGCGCCGGCGCTGCAGCCCGAGCTGCACGGCGAAGGCCGCCCGCTGGACGGCCTGGACGGCAGCGCCGGCACGGCCTTCGACGACTGGCTGCAGACCGCCCGTGAACGCCTGGCGCGGCAGTGGCGGCTGCAGCGCCTGGCGCTGGCGCAGGCGGCCGAGGCCGCGGGCGAGCTCGACGTGGCGCTGGCGCACTTCGAAGCCCTGCACGCCGACGACCCGCTGCGCGAGATCACCGTGCGCGACCTCATGCGCGTGCACGCCCGGCGCGGCAACCGCGCTGCCGCGCTGCAGGTCTTCGAGCAGTTCGCGCGGCGCGCCCAGGCCGAGCTGGACGTCACACCGCTGCCCGAGACGCAGGCGCTGGCCGCCGGCCTGCGCGGCGCAGCGGCGCCACCGCCGGCGCGGCCGACCGCACCCGCCGCCGCCGAGGCACTGCCGCGCCAGGCGCCCTTCGTCGGCCGCGGCGCCGCCGCCCGCGTGCTGCGCGAGGCCTGGCACTCGGGCCGGTTGATGATCGTCACCGGCGAGGCGGGCGAGGGCAAGTCGCGGCTGGTGGCGGAAGTGGCCGGCGCGCAAGGGGCCTTCGCGCAGGTGGCCTGCCGGCCGGCCGACCGACCGCAGCCCTACGCCGCCGCGGCCCGCGTGCTGCGCGGCCTGCTGGCCGCCGCCGGCGACGACGCGCTGGACGCCGAACTGCGCCGGGAGCTCGCCGCCGTGCTGCCCGAGTTCGGCAGCGCCCCCGCGCTGGCCACGGCCGCCGACCAGCAACGCTTCTTCAGCGCCTGCGCCCGCGCCGTGCGCACGCTGGCCGCCGACAACTTCGTGGCGCTGGTGGTGGACGACGCGCACAACGCCGACGCCGCCAGCTTCGGGCTGCTGCTGTCCATCGCCCAGCAGTCGGGCGACGTGCTGCGCTGGGTCTTCGCGCTGCGCGGCAGCGAGACGCCGCCCGGGCTGCTGGCGCAGCTGGACGCGCTGGCCTTCGGCGGTGCCGCCGCCCGCGTGGCGCTGGGCCCGCTGGACGTGGCGGCGGTGGAGGACCTGGTGCGCGCGCTCTCCGGCGGCGGCGCGCCGCGCTTCGCCGCGCGGCTGCACCAGGCCACCGGTGGCAACGCCTTCTTCCTCTACGAGACGCTGCGCCACCTGTTCGAGATCGGCCTCGTGCAGGTGGACGACGCCGGCCTGTGGGAGACGCCCTTCGACGCCTCCACCGACGACTACCACGAGCTGCCCCTGCCGCCCACCGTGCGCGACGCCGTGCGCGCCCGCGTGGCGCGCCTGGGCGAGGACGCCATGCGGCTGCTGGAGGGCGCCAGCCTGCTGGGCGGCCCTTTCGTCACGCCCTGGCTGGCCGGCTGCACCTCGCTGGACGAAGCCGGCACCGTGGCGGCGCTGGAAGCCGCCGAGCAGGCCCACCTGCTGGCCACCGGCGACGGCGGGCGCGACTACCGCTTCGCGCACGACCTCGTGCCGCAGTCGCTGGCGGCGGCCTTGTCACCGGCGCGCGCGGCCCTGTTGCACCGCAAGCTGGCGCTGGCGCTGGAACAGGCGCAGGCCGCGCCGGGGCGCCTGGCCACGCGCATCGCGCAGCACTGGGAAGCGGCCCACGAGCCGCGCCGCGCCGCGCCGCACCGACTTCAGGCCGGCCAGGCCGCGGCACGCCTGTTCGCGCACCGCGACGCCGTGGCCGAGTTCGATCATGCGCTGGCCCAGGGCGCCGAGCCGGCCGACGAAGTGGCGCTGCGCCACGCGCGCATCGAGGCCCTGCGCCACCTGGGCGATCTGCACGAACGCGCGGCCGAGGCCGAGCGCCTGATGACGCTGGGCCGCCGGCTGGGCGACCGCAACGTGGAGGCCGACGCCGCCATCCAGCGCGCGCTGGCCATGGGCGATTCCAACCACCGCCGCGAAGCGCTGCGCCTGGCCGAACACGCCGTGGCGCTGGCACCCGACAGCGAGGTGACCCTGCTGCGCGCGCTGCGCATCGCCGGCTGGGCCGCCACCACCTGCGGCGACAGCGAGCGGGCGCGCGGCCACCTGCGCCGCGCCATCCCGCTGGCCGAACGGCTGGACGGCAGCGCGGCCTGCACCGTGATGTCGACGCTGGTGCGCCTGGCCTGCGACGTGGGCGACTTCGACGACGCCGAGCGCCTGTACGAGGCGGTGATGGCGCACCCCGGCCTGCGCCTGCGGCCGATGGCGGAATCGCAGGTGCTGTCCGAATGCGCGCGCCTCTTCGAAGCCACCGGCCGCCGCGACGAGGCCCTGGCCATGCACCGCGCCGGCATCGCGCTGGCCGAGAGCGCGGGCGCGCTGCCCAGCGTGCACGTCATCCGCTTCAACCACATGCGCATGCTCTTCAACGGCGGCCACCTGGAGGCCGCCGCCGAACTGGCGCGGCAGCACATCGCGGAATTCGGCGCCGAGACCACGCACCCGCAGCGCCAGTACATCGCGCTGTCATCGGCCGTGCAGCTGGCGGTGGCCGAGGCGCGCTGGGACGACGCCCTGTCGGCCGCGCGCCGCGTCATCGCGCTGTGCGACGCGCTGGACGACCCGCTGCAGCGCCGCATGGAGCGCATGCTGCTGGGCCGCAGCCTGCTGCTGGCGGGCCGGCCGGCCGAAGCGCTGGTGCTGGCGCGCGAGGCGCTGGCCATCGAGGACGACGGCGTGCGCGTCATGCTGTCGGCCAAGGCGGTGGAGATCGAGGCCCGGCTGGCCCTGGACGCCACCGCGGCGCCGGCCCTGCTGGCCGAACTGCAGGCGGCGCTGGCGGCGCCGACGCGGCCCGAGGAAGAGCGGCAGGCGGCCGTCGACCACGCCCGGGTGCTGCACGGCCGGCTGCTGCTGGCCTGCGGCCGTGCCGGCGAGGTGGCCGCGGCCGTGGCCGGCGTGGCCTTCACGCCGGCCCTGGCACAGGCCGCGCAGCAACTGCTGGAAAGCGCTGCCGCGACGCCCTGATCCCTGCGGCGCGCGGGCTTTCAACGCCCTCGCAACGCCCCCGCCCTAACGTGGCGGCACGCGAGCAGAACAGGGACACCGCCATGACCACCGAGACGCCTTGCGCCCGCGAAGCGCTGTGCCTGGCACTGCGCTTCGAGCTGACGCTGGACCCCGCCGGGCCCCGCCCGGCCTGGCAGGCCGAACTGAAGGGCACCGGCCCCGAGGACAGCCTGCATTTCGGTTCGATGGGCGAGTTGATCCGCTATCTCGCGCGCCTGGATCTGCAGGTGCCGCCGCCGCGCGGCATCCGCTGACCCGCCCTCACTTCGCCCCACCAAGGATCCACCATGACTTTGCGACTCCGCCTCCCCTTCACCACCGCCGTGGCCCTCGCCGCCGGCGCGCTGGCGGCCGCGCCCGCCCACGCCGTGGACATGAGCGTCCAGGTGCTGGCCGCGCAGGCGCTGCCCGGCACCGTGCCCGTGACGCAGGACCTCGTGAACGGCGCCTTCACCATCCTGGCCAACCCGGGGGCCGGCGCCGGCCACGTCACTGGCGATGGCGTCGACGAGACCACCACCTGGGCCTTCGACTTCACCTCGCATCCCAACTACGCCGCCTTCATGGCCACCGGCGGCGTGGTGGAAGCGCGGCTGACGCTGCAGCTCAACACGGCCTTCTTCGTCAATGGCGAAGGGCCCTGGACGGACATCGTGCGCCCGGCGCTGATGTCGGGGGCCGGCGTGTTCCCGGGCTGGACCCTCACGCCCTTCCTCAGCGGCACGCCCGGCACCTACGTCGCCGGCCAGACCACCGCCAGCCTGGTGGCGCAGGTGGGCATGAACGGCGCCGACCTGTTCAACTGGCTGTCCACCAACAACGGGCTCTTCCCCATGGTCTACGGCGACGACGCCATCGTCACCGGCGCCACGCTGCACCTGGTGTCCACGCCCGTGCCCGAGCCCGCGCCGGTGGCGCTGCTGGCCGCCGGCGGCCTGTTGCTGGCCTGGCGCCGGCGCGCCGTGAGGGCATGAACCGCGGCGGCGGCGGGCGCGCATAGCATCGGCGGCTTCAATGCCCGCTCGCGCGGCCCGCCGCGCCCCTGCCATGCACCCCATCGCCCCCGCCTTCGCGCTGGCCCTGGCCGCCCTCGCGGCCAGCGCCGCACCGCCCGTGGCCCCGCCCGTGGCGGAAGCCCGCCCCGTCACCAGCACCTACCACGGCACCACCGTCACCGACCCCTACCGCTGGCTCGAAGACAAGAAAAGCCCGCCCGTGCAGGCCTGGCTGCGCGGCCAGGCCGAAGCCGCGCGCAGCGTGCTGGAGCGCATCGACGGCCGCGACGCCATCGCCGCACGCCTGGCCGAACTGGCCGACGCCCAGGGCGACAGCATCCGCAGCCTGCGCATGCTGCCGGGCGAGCGCTTCTACTACCTCAAGCGTTCGCCAGGCCAGCGGCAATTCCGCCTGGTGATGCGCGAAGGCGTGACCGGCGCCGAGAAGCTGCTGGTGGACCCGGAAGCGATTGCCAATCGCACGGGCGTGCCGCACGCCATCAACTACTTCCATCCGTCCTGGGATGGCCGCTTCCTCGCCTACGGCCTGTCGGCCGGCGGCTCGGAAGACGCCTCGCTGCACGTGATGGACATCGCCAGCGGACAGCCCGTGGGTCAGCCCGTGCCGCGCGTGCACCAGGTGCAGGTGGGCTGGCTGCCCGACAGCCGCGCCCTCACCTTCAACCAGCTGCGCGAGCTGCCCGCGGGCGCGCACGCCACCGAGACCTACCTCGACACCAGCGTCATGCTGATGCCCGTGGGCGGCACGCCGAAGCCGGTGTTCGGGCCCACGGTGACCACGTCGCTGAAGCTCGAGCGACTGGATGTCGGCCAGATCCTCACCGTGCCCGGCAGCCGCTGGGCCGTGGCGCGCACCACCGACACCACGGTGCCCGAAGGCAAGCTCTTCGTGCTGCCGCTGGCCGACCTGGGCAAGGCCGGCGCGAAATGGCGCCGCATCGGCGGGCCCGAGCACAAGGTGGTGGCCGTGGCCCTGCAGGGCGACATGCTGGCCGTGATGACGCAGGCCGGTGCGCCGCTGCGCAGGATCGTCGGCGTGGACCTGAAGCGCGGCACGCTGGCCGACGCCAAGCTGCTGGTCGCCGAGCCGAAGGAGGCCGTGATCGAAGGCTTCGCGCTCACGCCCTCGGGCCTGGTGACGGAAGTGCGGCAGGGCACGCAGCGCGTGCTGCGCCGCCACGCACGCGGCGACACGGCAGGCACGCCGCTGCCGGCGCCGGCCGCCGGCACGGCCAACCTGGCCTCGGCGCCGGCGCAGCACACCGACGCCCTGGCCTACAGCTTCAGCGGCTGGACGGAGCCCTCGCGCCTGCTGCGCCTGGAAGGCGACAAGTCGGTGGAACTGCCCATCGGCCGCCGCGTCGTGCCGCCCGGCCTGCCCGAGGTGCAGGTGACCGACGTGCTGGTGCCCAGCCACGACGGCGTGAAGGTGCCGATGACCATCCTGCACAGGAAGGGCTTGCCCCTGGACGGCCGCAACGCGGTGCTGCTGAACGGCTACGGCGCCTACGGCTCCACCATCTCGGCGCGCTTCTCCACCGAGGACATGGCCTGGATCGAGCGCGGCGGCGTGCTCGCCTTCGTCAACCCGCGTGGCAGTGGCGTTTACGGCGACGCCTGGCACCGCGCCGGCTTCAAGACCACCAAGCCCAACACCTGGAAGGACGGCATCGCGGCGGCGAAGTACCTGATCGCGCAGGGCTACGGCTCGGCGAAGACGATGGGCATCACCGGCACCAGCGCCGGTGGCATCTTCGTCGGCCGCGCCACCACCGAAGCGCCCGAGCTTTTCGCCGCCGCCATCTACAACGTGGGCGTGATGGACACGCTGCGCGCCGAGGAAAGCGCCAACGGCATCACCAACATCAGCGAGTTCGGCACCGTGAAGGACCCGACCGAGTTCAAGGCGCTGCTGGCGATGAGCACCTACCACGCCATCCAGGACGGCACGCGCTACCCCGGCGTGCTGCTGATGCACGGCATGAACGACCCGCGCGTGGAGGTGTCCGAGAGCGCCAAGGCGGCCGCGCGCCTGCAGGCCGCGCAGGCCGGTGTCCCCGACGCGCGCCCGGCGCTGCTGCGCGTGGACATGCAGGCCGGCCACGGCGTGGGCAGCACGGTGACGCAGCGGCAGTCGCAGACCGCCGACATGCACGCCTTCCTGCTGTGGCAGATGGGCAAGCTGGGCCTCAGGGACTGACGGCGCCACGCACCGGTCCATCACCGGTGCGTGATTTCTCGCCGGCCGCATCACTTCGCCGCGCGCCGACCCCGTGAGCATGGGGGCCGGAGCGCGGCCGTCCGTGCGAGGCGTCACGCCGCGCCGTCCTTCGCTCGCCTAGAGTCCCTGTCGCCGCCCGATGTGGGCCGCGCGACCAGGGAGCGAACGATGAAAACGAAGACCCTCAGCCTGCTGGCCCTGGCCGGCGCCCTGCTCTGCGGCTCCACCGCGTGGGCCCAGCAGCAGCGCGTGCTGCGCGTCATCTCCGACCGCACCGATCAGGGCACGCTGCGCCCCATGCTCGAAGCCTTCGAGAAGCTCAGCGGCGCCAAGGTCGAGGGCGTGTTCATGGACCAGGGCCTGGTGAACCGGCTCGAGTCGCGCCCCACCGAGGCCGACGTCGTCATCACCAAGGACGCCGAGTTGCTGGAGATCGCGGCCGAGCGCGGCCTGCTGGCGCCGCTCACCTCGCCGAAGATCAAGGCCGCCATCCCCAAGGAGTTCATGGGGCCCAAGGACATGTTCTTCGTCGACGCCTACCGCGCCCGCGTGATCTTCTATTCGAAGGCGCGCGTGAAGCCTTCGGACCTGTCCACCTACGAAGACCTCGCAAGCCCGAAGTGGAAGGGCCGCATCTGCATCCGCTCGGGCAGCCACGACTACAACCTGGCGCTCTTCGGCATGTTCCTGGCTTCCTACGGCGATGCCAAGGGCAAGGAGCTGATCCGCGGCCTGGCGGCCAACCTCGCCCGCGCCCCCAAGGGCAACGACCGCGAGCAGGCCCGCGCCGTGTTCGAAGGCAAGTGCGACATCGCCATCATGAACACGTACTACTGGGCCTACATGGCGGCCAATCCCGAGCAGAAGCCCTGGGCCGAGTCGCTGGGCCTGTTCTTCCCGGCGCAGCAGGGCAAGGGCACCTTCATCATGCGCTCGGCCGCGGCCATCACCAAGGCTTCGGGCCAGCGCGACCTGGCGCAGCAGCTGTTGGAGTACATGGCCTCGGTGGAAGGTCAGCAGGCGATGGTGCAGGCCACCAAGCAGTACTCGGTGCTGCCCTCGGTGCCGGCCCACGCGCTGATGGTGAAGCTGGGCAGCGAGCAGGGCCTGGTGGACGGTCGCTTCAAGATGGACTTCGTGCCGCTGCCGGCCATGGCTGGCAAGCGCGAGGAAGTCATCAGGTTCGTCAACGAGATCAAGTTTGACGCCGAACGCTGAGCGCGGCACCCGCCTGCTGCTGACGGCCGCGCTGGCGGCCGTCGCTCTCTTTCCGGCCGGCTACCTGCTGACCGCGGCCCTGCCCATCCTCTCGCAGGGCGGCTGGCTGGCGCACTTCGCCAGCACGACCCTGCCCGACCAGGCCTGGAACAGCCTCGTCGTGGCGCTGCAAGCATCGGCCGTGGCCTTCGCGCTGGGTGCCCTGCCGGCCGTGCTGGTGAGCCGCTTTGAGTTCACCGGGCGCCGGCTCGTGACCGTCTTCGCCCTGCTGCCGCTGCTGTTCTCGCCTTCGGTGACGGCCAGCATCTGGATGATCCGCAACTCGGCCGACTTCTTCAGCAGCCGTACCGCGCTGGCGCTGCACCTGGGCGTGACGAGCGCGCCCTACGTGTTCGTGGTCTTCCGCGTGGCGGCGTCCCGCATGCCGCATGCCTTCGCCGAGCTGGCCGCCGTGCTCGGCTGCAACTTCCGCCAGCGCCTGCTGCGCGTGCATCTTCCGGGTTATGCCGTGCCGGCGGCGGCAGCGCTGATGATCGTCTTCGCGCAGAGCATCGGCGACTACGCCACGGCCGAGCGCCTGGGCATCCAGACGCTGTCGGTGGGCATGCTGAACCTGTGGTTGTCCAGCCAGAGCTCGCAGGTGGCGGCCATCGTCTCCACGGTGATGATCGTGCCCACCGTGCTGCTGGTGCTGGCGGCGGCCTGGGTGTCGACCTCGCTGATGAGCCAGAACCCGGTGCCGCCGGCGGCCGCCGCGGCCTCGCGCCGGCGGCTGTCGGGCCTGCCGGCGGCGGCCATCCTGGCCTGGAGCGGCCTTTCCGCCATCGCCTTCGCCTGGACCGAGTGGTACACGGTGCAATGGGCCATCGCGCGCTGGGCACGCACGCGCTTTGCCGCCATCCCCGGCGACACCGCCGACACCGCCATCACCGGCCTCGTGGTGGTGGTGGTGGTGGCCGCGTTCTGCCTGCTGACGGCGGTGATCCTGCGCACCGGCGGCCGGTCCGCCGCCGCCGAGCGCATGCCCTGGCTCTTCCTGGCCAACTACTTCCTGCCCAGCCTGGTGCTGGCGCTGGCCTTCGTGATGATGAGCCGCGACGGCAGCGTCGCCGCGCAGTGGCTGGGCTCGCTGCGCGACAGCCGCCTGCTCATCGTGGTGCCCGACGCGCTGCGCTTCATGCCCTTCGCCCTGCTGCCGGTGCTGGACGCGTTGCGGCGCACGCCGCCGGCGATGATCGAGGCCGCGCGCGGCTTCGGCCGCGGTGCACTGGCGGCGCGCGCCGTGGCCTTCCGCGGCCACCTGCTGCCGGCGCTGGCGCTGGGCTGCGGCCTGGTGTTCATGGAGTGCGTGAAGGAGCTGGACCTGAGCCTCACGCTGCAGCCCTTCGGCTACTCCACGCTGGCGCTGAAGATCTACGCCTTCTCGCGCCACCAGAACATGGACCGCGCCGCGGTGTGGGTGCTGATCTCGCAGGCGCTGATGCTGGCGCCGTTGCTGCTGCTGTGGTGGCGCATGGACCGGCTGGACGCCGGCCGGCGCAACTGAGGAATCGAAATGGCTCTGCACATGCTCTCGGTCGAACAGGTCACGCGTCGCATCGGCCAGCGCGACGTGGTGGCCGGCGTGAGCTTCACGATGGCCCCAGGCGAAGTGGTGGCACTGCTGGGGCCCTCGGGCAGTGGCAAGACTTCGCTGCTGCGCATGATCGCGGGCTTCGACGCGCCCAGCGGCGGCCGCATCCTGCTGCAGGGTGAACCGGTCTCGACCGACGGCCGCATCGACGTGCCGCCCGAGAAGCGCGGCCTGTCGCTGGCCTTTCAGGACGCCACGCTGTTCCCGCACCTGGACGCCGTGGACAACGCCGCCTTCGCGCTGCGCAGCGGCACGAAGACCGAGCGGCGCGAACGCGCGCGCGCGGCGCTGGCCGGCATGGGCCTGAGCGCCATGGACGGCCGCGACGTGGCCACGCTCTCGGGCGGCGAGGCGCAGCGCGTGTCACTGGCACGCGCGCTGGCGGCCGAAGCGAAGCTGCTGCTGCTGGACGAACCTTTCGGCAACGTCGACCGCCTCACGCGCGTGGACCTGGTCAAGCGCCTGAAGTCGCGCCTCGGCAATGCGGACAGGGCGGGGGGCCTGGGCGCCATCGTCATCACGCACGACCCGGCCGATGCCTTCGAGCTGGGCGCGCGCGTGCTGCTGATGCGCGACGCCAGGCTGGTGGCCGACGGCACGCCGCAGGCCATAGCCGCCGGCGAGCACGGCGACTGGGCGCGCAGCCTGCTGGCCGGCGGCTGAAACCGAGGCTCAGGGTGCCGGCGCCGGCCCCAGCTGCTTCCACAGGAAGCTGAAGGACTGCGCCCACAGCCGCGCCTGCTGCGTGGCATCGGCCGCGCCGGCGTGGCCGCCTTCGGTGTTCTCGAAGTACAGCACGTCGTGACCCTGCGCCTGCATGCGCGCGGCCATCTTGCGCGCGTGGCCGGGGTGCACGCGGTCGTCACGCGTGGAGGTGACGAGGAAGATGCGCGGGTACTTCGCTGCCTTCTTCACGTTCTGGTAGGGCGAGTACTTCGCGATGAAGGCGCGGTCGGCCGGCACGTCGGGGTTGCCATACTCGGCGATCCAGCTCGCGCCCGCCAGCAGCTGGTGGTAGCGCAGCATGTCCACCAGCGGTACCTGGGAAACGACGGCGCCGAAGAGCTCGGGCCGCTGCACCATCGCCGCCGTCACCAGCAGGCCGCCCTGGCTGCCGCCCATGATGCCCAGGCGCTTGGGCGAGGTGATGCCGCGGCGGATGAGGTCCTCGGCCACGGCGGCCATGTCGTCCCAGGTGCGCTGCTTGTTCTCGCGCTGCGCGCTGCGGTGCCACTCGGGCCCGAACTCGCCGCCGCCACGCAGGTTGGCCAGCACCAGCACCCCGCCGGGTTCCAGCCAGCCCTTGCCGAAGGTGCCCGAGTACCAGGGCAGCGACGAGCTGGCGAAGCCGCCGTAGCCGTACAGCAGCGTGGGCCGGCCGCCTTCCACCTTGGGGCCTTCGCGCAGGGCCACGAAGTAGGGAATGCGCGTGCCGTCGCGGCTGGTGGCCTCGTGCTGCACGGTGGTGATGCCGGTGGCGTCGTAGAAGCGCGGCAGCGACTTCACCGCCCGGCCCTCGGCCACGCCGATGCGGCGCTCGATCAGCGTCGTGGGCGTGGTGAAGTCCTGGTGCGTGAGGTAGTAGCTGTCGCTGTCCCAGGCGGTGACCAGGCCGCCCAGCGTGCCCTGCTCGGGCAGCGCCACGCGGCGGCGCTGCCAGGACTGGCCGTCGTGCGTGAGTTCCCAGACGCGCGGCCTCACGTTGTCCAGTTCGGTCAGCACCAGCGCGCCGCGGGCCTCGCGCACGTTGCTGAGCGCGCTGCGCGGCGTGGGCTCGTAAAGCACTTCGAAGCGGCGCTCACCCTTCAGGAAGGCCTCCATCGGCGTGGCCAGCAGCGCGCCGCCCGGCCAGGTGCGGCCACCGCTGGCCCAGGGCGTGCGCGTGCGCACGAGCAGCCAGTCGCCGAAGACGCTGGTGGTGGCATCGTTCGGCACCTGCACGCGCAGCAGTTGCTCGCCGCGCAGCAGGTAGCGCTCGACGTTCCAGAAGCCCAGCGTGCGCAGCACCCAGTCGTGCCGGCGGGTGCCGCTGCGCTCGGTGGTGGCGGACGCCCACACGTCCGTCGGCTGGGCTTCGAACAGCACCGGCGCGCTGACGAGCGGCGTGCCCCGCTTCCACATCCGCACCGTGCGCGGGTAGCCCGAGCTGGTGAGCGAGCCGGCGCCGGTGTCGGTGCCGACCCACAGCGTATCGATGTCCCGCCACTCCACGCTGTGCTTGGCCTCGTTCGGCAGCGCGAAGCCGCCCGGCACGAAGCGCTTCGCTTCGAGGTCGAACTCGCGCACCACGGTCGCATCGGCGCCGCCGCGCGACAGCGACACCAGGCAGCGGCTGCGCGCCGCGCCGGGCGTTTCGGGGGCCAGGCAGCGCGCGCCCTTCCAGACCCAGTTCTCTTTCTCCGCGGCGGCGATGGCGTCCAGGTCCAGCAGCGTCTCCCAGGCCGGCTGGGCCTGGCGGAACTCGGCCGGCGTAGTGCGGCGCCACAGGCCGCGCGGGTGGGCGGCGTCACGCCAGAAGTTGTGCAGGTGGGGGCCTTGCTGTTCGACGGCGGGAATGCGCTCGCGGCTTTCCAGCGTCTGCTGCAGGCTGCGGCGCAGCGGCTCGAAGCCGGGGTCGGCGGCGAATTCCTTCTCGGCGCCGGCGTTGCGCTCGCGCACCCAGCCCAGGGCGCGTTCGCCGAGCACGTCTTCGAGCCAGAGGTAGGGGTCGTCGGCCGCAGCCGCGGTGGCGGCCGGGGCCTGGGCATGCAGCGCGAAGCTGCTGCTGAGTGCGGCCGCAAGCAGCGCGCGAACAAGGGTGGCGAAGGCGGGCATCAGCGCTCCAGGGCTAGGCGAGCGCGCATTCTGCGCGACGCGGCGCTAGTCGTCGGCGCCGCGCCAGCGCGACACGTCGAAGGCGCTCACCGGCCCGGCCCCCGCGCCCCAGCGCGCGCGCAGGTGCGTGGCCACGGCGGCGAGTTGGCCGTCGTCCAGCACGTGCGCGAAGGGCGGCATGCCGAAGGGCTGCGGCCGGGCCGCGGTGGGCGCGCCGAAGCCACCCAGCGCGATGGCCCGCACCAGGTTCACGGCCGGGTCCATGGCCACGAGACGGTTGCCGGCCAGGGCCGGCACCACCAGGCGGCCGTCGGGCAGTGCGCCACCGTCGCCGTCGTCGCCGTGGCAGGCGGCGCAGTGGTCGCTGTACAGCTGCGCGCCCTGCGCCAGCACGCCGGGCTCGGGCGACACGACGTCGGCGCGCGGCGCCGGCGCTTCCACCGGCAACGACTTCAGGTACACCGCCATGGCCCGAAGGTCGGCATCGGGCAGGTGCTGCGTGCCCTGCACCACCACCTCGGCCATGGGGCCGATGGCACGGCCCCGCGGCGCGGCGCCGTCGCGCAGCAGCGCCACGATGTCGTCCAGCGGCCAGTCGGCCACGCTGGCCTCGCCAGCGCGCGTGAAGGCCGGGGCGTACCAGTTGCGCGTGGGGATGAGCCCGCCGCCGAAGCCGGCATCGGCGGTGCCGCCCAGCACGTTGCGCCCGCCGTGGCAGGCCACGCAGTGGCCCGCACCGTTCACGAGGTAGGCGCCGCGGTTCCATTCGCGGCTCTTCGTCGCGTCGTCCTGCCAGGCGCCTGGGCGGAAGAAGGCCAGGCGCCAGGCGGCCAGCGCCGTCTGCGTGCCGTAGGGCCAGCGCAGGCGGTGCGGCGGGCTCGCCTGCTTCACGGGCGGCAGGCTGCGCAGCCAGGCGAAGAGCGCGTCGGCGTCGGCGTCGCTGATCTTCGTCGTCTCGGTGTAGGGGAAGGCGGGCACGAGGCGGCGACCGTCGGCGCCCACGCCGAGGCGCAGCGCGCGGCGGAACTGCGCGGCGCTCCAGCGGCCGAGGCCGGTCTCGGCATCGGGCGTCAGGTTGCCCGCATAGACCGTGCCGAAGGGCGTGCCAATGGCCCGCCCGCCGGCATAGGCCGCGCCACCGCGGGCGGTGTGGCAGCCGCTGCAATTGCCGGCCAGTGCCAGAAGCCGGCCGCGCTCCAGCGCGGAAACCGTGGCCGCGGCGGGCGCGGTGTCTGCGGCGGCGGGAATGCCGTCCAGCACCAGCGGCGCACCGAGCAGCAGTGCCGCCAGCACCAGCAACACGCCGCCGACGGCCCAGGGGCGCTTCACCGTGCGGGCTCCGGCACGCTGCTGCAGCGCAGCGGGGCGGGCTGCGGCGCGGCTTCGGCGGCGTGGGCCGCAGCCGGCACCGGCTGCGAAGCCAGCCAGGCGCTCACGGCCACGAGGTCGGCACCGTCCAGCTTGCGGGCGATGTCGGCCATGCAGTCCGGCGCCTGCGCGCGGCGCTGGCCATGCACCCAGGCCCCCAACTGGCCGGTGAGGTAGTCGCGCGGCAGTCCCAGCAGGCCGGGCGTGGCCGGCTGCACGCCCGTCAGCGCCAGGCCGTGGCAGGCGGCGCAGGCCGGCAGGCCCTTGGCGGCATCGCCCTGCAGCGCCAGCTGGCGGCCCCGCGTCAGCACGGCCGGGGCTTCGCTGCCGGGCGCCGGCGGCGGGTAGGGCAGGTCCTGCGACGCGAAGTGGCGGGCGATGTCGGCCAGCGTGGCATCGGGCAGCAGCGCCACCAGACCGGCCATGGGGCCGTAGTGACGGCGGCCGTCGCGGAAGTTGCGCAGCTGGTTCAGCAGGTAACCCGCCGGCTTGCCGGCGATGCGCGGGTGCCAGCCATCGGCCGCCGCGCGACCTTCACGGCCGTGGCAGGTGGTGCAGGCGGCCAGCCCGGCGGCGGCCGTGTCTTCGATGCGGGCCGGGGCCGCGCAGGCGCTTCCCATGCCGAAGGCCGCCAACGCGGCGAGGAGAAGAATCCGGTTCACCCCGCCATTCGAACACGCCGGCGCCTCCGCCAGCTCACTCGGGCGTCCCGGGCATGCGCGCCGGATTCAGCTGCACCGTGTGCGCGCGCTTCTTGCGCAGCCGGATGTTGAGCATCTCCACCGCCAGGCTGAAGGCCATGCCGAAGTAGACGTAGCCCTTGGGCACGTGGTGGTTGAAGCCCTCGGCCACCAGCACCACGCCGACGACGACCAGAAAGGACAGCGCCAGCATCTTGATCGTCGGGTGCGCCGAGACGAAACGCCCGATGGGGCTGGCGAAGACCATCATCAGCGCCACCGACGCGACGACGGCGGCAATCATCACGCGCACGTCGTCCACCATGCCCACGGCGGTGATGATGCTGTCGAGCGAGAAGACAAGGTCGATGATCATGATCTGCACGATCACGCCCGAGAAGGTGGCCGCCACTCGGCCGCCGCCGTGGCCTTCCTCGCCTTCCAGCGACTGGTGGATCTCGGCCGTGCTCTTGTAGATGAGGAACAGGCCGCCGGCGATGAGGATGAGGTCGCGGCCCGAGATCTCGTGGCCCAGCACGGTGAACAGCGGTGCCACCAGGCCCACGATCCAGGCCAGCACCAGCAGCAGCCCGATGCGCATGAACATGGCCATGAACAGGCCGAGCCGGCGCGCGAACTCCTGCTTCGCCTTGGGCAGCTTGTCGACCAGGATGCTGATGAAGATGATGTTGTCGATGCCGAGCACGAGCTCCAGCGCGGTCAGCGTCGCGAAGGCGATCCACGCCTGCGGGCTGCTCATCAGTTCCATCATGGTCCGTCCCTCTTTCCGAGGGGCGCGATCATAGGCGCAGGCACTCTGGGGGCTTCCGTGGAACCACGTAGCCCCTGAACCAGCGGGGCCTCCCGGCCTGCGTGGCGTGACCGTTCGACGGCCGGGGATCAGGCCTGCACCGACAGCCCCGTGCTGCCTTCGTCGCCGAAGGCCTGCAGGCGCGCCAGCAGTTGCTGCAGCAGCTCGCCCAGGGACGCCTGCTGCGTGCTGCCGGTGCCGCTGCCGGCCGTCGGCTCGTCCGGCGGCGGCCCGCCGGGTGGCGGTGGCGGCGGCCCGTCGCCGAAGCGCGAGACGGTGCTCTGGAAGTTCTGCATCCGCGCCTCGAAGGCGCTGTCCAGTTCGGCCTGCGTCAGTTCGCCGTCGCCGTCGGCGTCGGCGGTCTTGAAGAAGGACTCGGGGTCCTCCACGCCGGGCGGGCCCTTGCCGTCGGGCGCGGCTTCGATCATCGACTTGAACTCGTCGACCGAAAGCCCGCCGCTGCCGTCGGCATCGGACTGGCTGAACACCTGGGTGCGCATGGCCTGCATCTGCTGCAGGGCGGACGTGCCTGACACGCCGCCGATCGATCCCAGCATGGATCTCTCCTTCTCGGGTTGAAGGCAGCGCCCCCATGGCACCGCCTGAACGGCATCGTGGGCGCCGCGCGCCGGCGGCAGGGCGCGAAAAGCGGCGGGGTTCCTCACGAACATGTCGGCACATGACGCGCAGGTCAGGCAGCGTTGCGGCCATGACCTGGCGTGACGCCGAACCGCCGAACCACCTCAAAAGGCAACCTGATGATTGCATTTCTGACAGGCTTCCGCCATCATGCTACCCAAAGGTTGCCTTTCAAGCCCATGCCCCCCGCCCCCGACGACCCGCTGGACCTGCTGCTGCGCGCCCTGGCCGACGGCACGCGCCGCGCGCTGCTGGACCGCCTGCGCGACCACCCCGGCCTCACGCTCAGCGCCTTGCTGCAGGGCTTTCCGCAGTCCCGGCAGGCGCTGTCCAAGCACCTGGCGCTGCTGGAGGACGCCGAACTGGTGGTGCCCGTCTGGCGCGGCCGCGACAAGTGTCACTACCTGAACCCGGCGCCGCTCGCCGCGCTGCCGGCGCGCTGGGTGACCCGCAGCCCACGCCAGGCCGAGGCGGCGGCCGCCGCGCTTCGCGACGCCGTGGCCACGGTGCCCGACGGCATGGCGCGGGCGCACGCGGCGCCCTCCGGCGGGCCGCGCGCGGCCACGGGCGATGCCATCTCGGCGGCGCTGCTGCAGCCTCCCGCGGCCCTGCTGCAGGGCCAGCCGGTGCTGAACGCGGCCGCCCTGCAGGCCGCTCGCGACTACCTCGCCGGGACCGCCGCCGCCGTGCGCGCCCTTCTGCGCGCGCTGCCCGCGGAAGCCGGCTACGACGCACCGCCGGCCGGCGGCTTTGCGCTCGTCGAGCACCTCTGGCACCTGGCCGACATCGAGACCCTGGGCTGGCGCCTGCGCTTCGAGCGCATCCTCGGCGAGCACAAGCCCGCACTGCCGGGCGTCGACGGCGACCGGCTGGCGCAGGAGAGCCGCTACCTCGAAAAACCCTGGCGGGCCGCAGCCCGCCGATTCGTCGCCGAACGTCGGCGCTCGCTGGCGCTGCTGGCGCGCTTCGACGAGGCCGTGCTTCGCCGACCGGTTGTCTTTGCCGGTGCGCGCACGCGCGCCGGCGGCGTCCTGGCAGCCTGCGTGGCGCACGACCTCGACCACCGGCCCGCCGTGGCCGAACGCTGGGCCGACTGGCAGGCCCGCCTGACCCGTTGAAGGAGCCTGTCATGAACCCGAAGCCCTCGCCGCTGGCCGCCTTCGTCGCGGCCGGATGGGAACGCCACGCTCAGGAAGCACAGGACGTGGCCGCAGGCCTGCAGGAGCTTGCGCCCACGCTCGGCGCCGACGGCGATGGCGCCGCCGCCCTCGGTCTGGCCGAACACGTGTGGCTGGCTCACCTGCACGACACCCGAGGCTTCGCCACCTTCCTGGACGCCCTGCCCGCCACCCTGGCCGGCGCCGAAGCCACCGCCATGCCGCTGCGCCGCGCCCGCTGGGTGCAGTCGGCCGCGGCGCCGGGCCCCGGTCCGGCGGGCGACCTGCCGGAAGCCTGGCGCTGGCGCGCACTGCAGAACCTGTGGGCCCTGTGGTGCGCGCAGGGCCGCGTCGCCGACGTCCATGCCATGCTGGAGCAACTGCATCCCGTGGCGCTGGCCCATGAGGACACGGCAGCACGCAAGGCACTGGCCGCCACGTGCTGGACGGTGGCGCAGGACCTCCGCGAGACGCCGCGCGACGGCGCCGCTCGCGACGCCTTGCTGCTGGCCCTGGCCGCTGTTTCGCGCGCGCTGTGGGCGACCGCCGGCAGCTGGGTGAACGTCGAGCGCGGCGACTGGCTGCTGGCCCGCTGCCACGCCGCGGTGGGCCGGGGCGAGCCGGCACTCGCCCACGCGCGCGCCTGCCTGGCGCTCATCGAGCAGCACGCCGGGGAAGCCGGCGCCGACGACTTCGAACACTTCTTCGCCCACGAGGCCCTGGCCTGGGCGCACCGCGCCGCCGGCGATGCCGCGGCGGCAGCGGCGGAAATGGCCCTCATGCGCTCGCACCTGGCCGCCATCACCGACGACAGCCTGAAGCCCTGGTGCCAGGACGCCCTGGCCGCGCTGGAGAAGTAGCCGAAGGAAAGCGGGCATCATCGGGGGTCGATGTCCGCCGGCTCCCATTCCATCCGCGCCACGCTGCGCCACCGGGCCTTCCGCGCGCTGATCGGCGGCGGCACGCTCTACTTCATCGGCAACGCCATGCAGGCCATGGCGGCGGCCTGGCTGATGATCGAAGTGAGTGGCTCGTCATTCCTGGCTGCGCTGGTGCAGACGGCCGTGTTCCTGCCCATGTTCCTGCTGGTCCTGCCGGCCGGTGTGCTGGCCGACACCACCGACCGCCGGCGCCTCATGCTGGCCTCGCTGGCGCTGCAGGCCGCGGTGGTGGCGCTGATGGCGCTGCTCTTCCTGCTGGGCCGCGCCGGGCCGGCCACGCTGCTGGTGCTCACCTTCCTGGCCGGCTGCGCCGCCGCGATGCTGAGCCCGCCGTGGAATTCGGCCATCGTCGACGTCGTGCCGCGCGACGAACTGCCGCAGGCCATCACCGTCATCGGCATCTCGTACAACAGCGCGCGCGCCATCGGGCCGGCGTTGGCCGGGCTGGTGTATGCGGCCATCGGCGCGGGCGGCGTGTTCGCGCTGGCCGTGCTGGGCATCGTGGCGCTGGCCGAGGCGGTGCGCCGCCATCCACCGCGGCCGCACCGGCCTTCGCGCCTGCCGGCCGAGCGGCTGTGGGGCGGCATCCTCAGCGCGCTGCGTTTTGCCCGCCACTCGGAGACGCTGCTGGCGCAGCTGGTGCGGGCCGGGGCCTACAGCGCCGCCGGCTCCGCGCTGTGGGCGCTGCTGCCGGTGATCGGGCAGCGCCAGCTCGGCCTGGGCTCGGCGGGCTTCGGCCTGCTGATGGGCTGCCTGGGCACGGGCGCCGTGCTGGCGGGCCTGCAGATCGGCCGCCTGCGCGCGCGGTTCGGGCTGGAGGGCATCGTCGCGGCCGGCGGCGTGGCCTTCGCCGTGGCCATGGTGGTGGCGGCGCTGTCTCACTGGCGCGGCCTCACCTACGCCGCGCTGATGCTGGCCGGTGCGTCATGGATGAGCGTGATGTCCACCTACAACACGGCCACGCAGACCAGCGTGCCGCCCTGGGTGAGGGCGCGCGCCACTTCGCTGCACACGCTGGCCGCCCTGGGCGCCTTCGCGCTCGGTTCGGCCTTCTGGGGCGCGGTGTCGGACGTCGTCGGGCTCACGCCGGCGCTGCTGCTGGCCACCGCCATGATGGCCGCCACGCTGATGCTCGCGCGCCCCTTCCCGCTGCGCATGGGCGCGCTGACCGAGGTGACGCAGGCGCCGCTGTCCGAAGACCTCTTCGTCGCGCACGAGCCCGACCCCGAGGCCGGCCCGGTGGCGGTGGAGATCCGCTACCCGGTGCGCCTGGAGAGCGCGGCCGACTTCCTGGACGAGGTGGTGGCGCTGCGCGCGCCACGCAAGCGCGATGGCGCCACCTTCTGGCGCATCTACCGCGACCTCTCCGACCCGGCGCTCTTCGTCGAACGCTTCATCGTCACCAGCTGGGCCGACTACCTGCACCAGCGCGCGCGGGCCACGCTGGCCGACCAGGCGCTGGAATCCCAGCTGCTGCGCCACCTGCGCGAAGGCGCGACGCCGCAGCTGTCGCACTTCATCGCCGAACGCTGAGCCCGGCGGCCGCCACCCGCCTCAAGTCCAGGCCAAAACGGCCGAAGAAACCGGGGCTCGGCCTCGGGCGAGGTCGACAGACTGCAGCAGTTCCGCAGCGGGAGGGCCGCCTTGAAGTTCACTGACCAATTGACCGCCGTCGCCGTGGCACCGCTGGTGCTGGCCCTCAGCGCCATCGGCGTGTCCCTGTGGGGGCAGACGAGCACCCAGCGCGCCTTCGATGGCTACATCGAGACCGAGGAGGCCCTGGCCACCGGCTTGACCGAGATGTACGCCCACGGCCTGCAGATGGGCCAGGCGCTGCGCAACATCACGCTGGCGCGTGGCGACGCGAAGGCCCAGCAGAACCTCGACGCCGCGCGCGCCGGCTACGACAAGGCCTATGCCGCCGTGCTGAAACTGGACACCGACGGCGCCACCCAGGCCGCGCTGAAGACGCTGGCCGGGCACCGCAGCCAGCACCAGGCCGCGCAGGACAAGGTGCTGGCGCTGGCCAAGGCCGACCCCGAGGCGGCGGTGCGCACCATCGTGGCCACGGAAACCCCCGCCTGGCGTGAACTGCGCAGCGCGCTGCTGAGCCAGGCCGAGCAGGCACGCAAGGCGGCTGCGGCGCGCCATCAGGCGGTGAGTGCCGACGCCCGCCGCAGCACCATCATCACCGGCGTGCTGGCGGCCGTGGGCGCGCTGGTCAGCGTCACGCTGCTGTTCATCCTGCGGCGCCGCGTGCGCCAGGAGCTCGGCGGCGACCCGCGCGAGCTGCGCGCGGCCCTGCAACGCATGGCCACCGGCGACCTGACGGTGCCCATCGGCGGGCAGGACGGCAACGCCGACAGCGTGATGGCCTCGCTGGACCGCATGCAAGGCGAGCTGCGCCAGCTCGTCGGCGAGCTGCGGGCCGCGATCAGCAGTGTGTCCACCGCCAGCGACGAGATCGCCAGCGGCAACATGGACCTCTCCACGCGCACCGAGTCCACCGCCAGCCACCTGCAGCAGGCGGCCACGTCGGTGGCCGGGCTCGACGCCTCCACCGCCCACACCGCCAGCACGGCCCGGGCCGCCGACCGCATGGCCTCGGAAGCCGCCACGGTGGCCGACCGCGGCGGCGCGCTGATCGGCCAGGTGGTGGCCACCATGGACGACATCAGCAGCTCGTCCAAGCGCATCGCCGACATCATCGGCGTCATCGACGGCATCGCCTTCCAGACCAACATCCTGGCGCTCAACGCCGCCGTCGAGGCCGCCCGTGCCGGCGAGCAGGGGCGCGGCTTCGCCGTCGTCGCCGGCGAGGTGCGCGTGCTGGCCCGCCGCGCTGCCGATGCCGCCAAGGAGATCAAGACCCTGATCCTGGCCAGCGAGACGCGGGTGGATGCCGGGGCACAGCTGGTGAACGACGCCGGCCGTGTCATCCACGACATCGTGGCCTCGGCGCGCAAGGTGGCCGAGACCATCTCCGAGATCGCCAAGGAAGCGGACACGCAGTCGCAGGGCATCCGCGAGGTCGGCGGCACGGTCGACGAGGTGGACCGCATGACGCAGCAGAACGCGGCGCTGGTGGAGCAGTCGGCCGCCGCCACGGCCAGCCTCAGCGCGCAGGCCCACCGCCTGGACAGCGTGGTGCGCCGCTTCCACCTCGGCGCGACGGGCTGATCAGCGTTCGTCGCGGATGTCGATGGCCAGCGCCTCGAGGAAGCGCGACACCATGTTGTAGGCGGCGATGGTGGCCGCCGCCTCCACCGTGCCGCGCTCGCCCAGATGCGCCCGCACGGCAGCGGTGAGCGCGCCGTCGAAGTGGATGTCCTGCGTCATGGCATCGGTGAGCCCCAGCACGGCACGCGTGGCGTCGTCGAAGAGCGGGCTGTCGCGCCAGGCCTGCAGCGCGTCCAGCTGTGCCTGCGACACACCTTCCTTCAGCGCGATGGGCGCGTGCTGCGCCGCTTCGTAGGGCGCGCCGTTGAGGATGGCCACGCGCATGATGATCAGCTCGCGCAGCGCGCCGGGGATCGAGAGCTTCTGCCGCACGGCGGTGAGGTAGTTCAGCCAGCCGGCCGCCAGCGGCGGGCTGTGCAGCAGCATCTGGTACAGGTGCAGCACGCTGCCGCGTTCGGCGACGATGCGCTGCGCCAGCGCCTGGCCGTCGGCGTCGAGCTGCGTGAGGTCGGCGTAAGGCAGCCGGGCCATCAGACGGCGCCGCGCGTGTTCACGTAGAGCGCATAGAGCGAATGGCTGGCGGCCATGAAGAGCCGGTTGTTGTTGGCGCCGCCGAAACACAGGTTGGCGCAGCGCTCGGGCAACGCGATGTGCGCCAGCGGCGTGCCGTCGGGCGCGAAGACGCGCACGCCGTCCAGGTCATCGAGATCGGCGCCTGCCGCGCCGCCACTGCCAAAGCCGCACCAGACGTTGCCCTGCTCGTCGACCTTGATGCCGTCGAAGGCGCCGGGGCCGCCGGCGTCGACGAAGAGGCGCTTGTTCTGCAGCTTGCCGGCGCGCACGTCGTAGACCCAGATCTTGCGGTTCGGCGTGGCGCGGCTCTCGACGACGTAGAGCATCTGCTCGTCGGGCGAGAAGGCCAGGCCGTTGGGGCCCTGCAGTTCGTCCAGCGCCAGGGCCACTTCGCCGGTGCTGGCGTCGATGCGATACACGCCGTGCGGCAGCTCGGGCGTGGCCGGCTGCCCTTCCCACCAGCCGCCAATGCCGAAGGGCGGGTCGGTGAACCAGATGGCGCCGTTCTTCTGGCACACGATGTCGTTGGGCGAATTCAACGGCTTGCCGTCGAACTCGCTGGCCAGCACGGTGACGCGGCCGTCGTACTCGGTGCGCGTGACGCGGCGCGTGAGGTGCTCGCAGGCCAGCAGCCGGCCTTGCCGGTCGCGCACCAGGCCGTTGGCGTTGTTCGACGGGCGGCGGAATTCGCTGGTGGCACCGGTGGTCTCGTCCCAGCGCAGGATGCGGTTGTTGGGGATGTCGCTCCACAGCAGGAAGCGGCCGTCGCCGAACCACACCGGCCCTTCGGCCCAGTAGCAGCCCGTGGCCAGGCGCTCGACGCTGCTGGAAAACAGGCGCAGGCCGAGGAAGCGCATGTCCAGCACGCGGATGCGGGGGTCGGGCAGGCGCAGCGAGGGTGTGAAGTCGGCCATGTGCTCAGAGTCCCATCGCCCGCGGCAGCCACAGGCTCAGCCAGGGAATGTAGGTCACCATGAGCAGCACCACGAAGAGCGCGATGAAGAAGGGCACCATGGCCTGGGTCACCACGCCGATCTTCAGCTTGCTGACCGCGCTGCCCACGAAGAGCACGGTGCCCACCGGCGGCGTGATGAGCCCGATGCCCAGGTTCACCATCATGATCATGCCGAAGTGCACCGGGTCCACGCCCAGCAGCTTGACCACCGGCAGCAGGATGGGCGTGAGGATCAGGATCAGCGGGCTCATGTCCATCAGGCAGCCCAGCACCAGCAGCATCACGTTGATTAGCAGCAGGATGACGTAGCGGTTGTCGCTGATGCCGGTGAAGAAGGCCGTCACCTTCATCGGGATCTGCATCAGCGTCATCAGGTAGCCGAAGCAGGCGGCGAAGCCGATGAGGATCATCACCACCGTCACCGTCTTCACCGTCCGGTGCACGAGCTTGGGCAGGTCGCGCCACTTGTAGTCGCGGTAGATGAACATGGTGACGAAGAAGGCCCACACCACCGCGATGCTGGCGCTCTCGTTGGCGGTGAACACGCCGCTCAGGATGCCGCCCAGGATGATGACCATGGTCATCAGGCCCCACATCGCATCCACCGTGATCTTCAGCGCCTGCTTCAGCGGGATGACCTCGCCGCGCGGGTAGTTCTCGCGCCGCGCGATGATGAGGCACAGCACGGCCAGCGTCAGCCCCATCAGCAGGCCCGGCAGCACGCCGGCCATGAACAGCGCGGCGATGCTCACCGAGCCGCCGGCGGCCAGCGAGTAGATCACCGCGTTGTGGCTGGGCGGGATCAGGATGGCCTGCACCGAGCCGCTGACCGTCACCGCCGTGGCGAAGGGCCGCGGGTAGCCCTTGCGTTCCATCTCGGGAATGAGCACCGAGCCGATGGACGCCGTGTCGGCCACCGACGAGCCCGAGATGGCGCCGAAGAAGGTGCTGGCCATGATGTTGACCAGCGACAGCCCGCCGCGCACGAAGCCCACCAGCACGCCGGCGAAATCGACCAGCCGGCGCGCCATGCCGCCCTCGGCCATGATGGCGCCGGCGAGCACGAAGAAGGGAATGGCCAGCAGGCTGAACTTGTTGACGCCGGCGGCCAGCTGGATCATCACCGCGTCCAGCGGCAGCTCGATCCACAGCGCACCCAGCAGGGCCGAGAGCCCCAGTGCGTAGGCCACCGGCATGCCCAGCATCATCAGCAGGAAGAAGCTGCCGAGAAGAACGAAAGCATCCATCGCGGGGCCTCAGTGCGCTTCGCCGAACTTCACCACGGCGCGCTTGGCCTGCGAGCCCCAGACCAGGTGCTCCAGCACGAACACCAGCGTGGCCAGCGCGCCCAGCGGGATGGCGGCGTAGGTCACGCCCACCGGCAGCCAGGGCAGTTCGGCCACCGACTGGCCCAGCGTCTCCAGGCACAGCCGCGTGCCATAGCCTGTGACGAACAGGCACACCAGCAGCATCAGCAGGTGCACCAGGACGGCCAGCGGGCGTTGCACGGCCGGCGGCAGGCGGTCCACCAGCATGCCCACCGCGATGTGCCCGCCGGCGCGGTAGGCGGCCGCGGCGCCGATGAAGGTGAACACCATCATCAGCAGGATGGCGATGGGCTCGGGCCACTGCGCGCCGACGCCGAACACGTAGCGCATCACCACGCCCACGGGCACGATGAGCGACATCAGCGCGATGGCCACGCCCGCCGTCCAGATGCAGGCCAGGTAGAGCCCGTCCAGCGCCTTCGCCAGCGGGTGTTCGGCGGGGGCCAGGTTCACTTCACGGACTCGATGCGCTTCATGAGATCGGCGAAGTTGGCGCCGTACTTGGCCCGCACCGGCGCGGTGGCCGTGAAGAAGGCCTTGTTGTCCATCTCGATGAACTCCACGCCTTCGGCCTTGAGCTTGGCGGTGTAGTCGGCCACGGCGGCGTCCCACAGCGTGCGCTGCTCCAGTTGCGCTTCGCGCGCCAGCTTCTTCACCAGCGCCTGGTCGTCCTTGGACAGCTTGTCCCAGGTGACCTTGGACATGACCAGGATCTCGGGAATGATCAGGTGGT
>CAZBUU010000019.1:0-31912 GCA_964495125.1 uncultured Rubrivivax sp. | reverse complement strand
CACGCGCGCCGACGCCATCGCCGGGCACGTGGAGATCGGCCGCCGCTGCCGCGAAGCAGGCGTGGACACCATCGTCGTGTTCGACACGCACTGGCTGGTCAACGCCAACTACCACCTGAACTGTGCGGCCCGTTTCGAAGGCCGCTACACCAGCAACGAGCTGCCGCACTTCATCAGCAACCTGCCCTACGCCTTCCCCGGCAACCCGGCATTGGGCCGGCTGCTGGCCGAGGCGGCCAACGGCCTGGGTGTGGAGACGCTGGCGCACGACGCCACGACGCTGGCGCCCGAGTACGGCACGCTCGTGCCCATGCGCTACATGAACGCCGACCAGCAC
Source organism: uncultured Rubrivivax sp. (assembly GCA_964495125.1). Lineage (GTDB taxonomy): Bacteria > Pseudomonadota > Gammaproteobacteria > Burkholderiales > Burkholderiaceae_C > Rubrivivax. Next base: position 31,575 of record CAZBUU010000019.1, on the reverse strand, counting down.
TTCAAGGTGGTGTCGGTGTCGGCGCTGTGCATGGCCCACTACCTGAACGACAGCGCGCGGCTGGGCTGGGCCTTCCGCCGTGCGGTGGAAGACCACTACGAAGGCACCGTGGCCTTCCTGGCCAGCGGTTCGCTGAGCCACCGCTTCGCGCAGAACGGCCTGGCGCCCGAGTTCGCCTTCAAGGTCTGGAGCCCTTTCCTGGAGCACCTGGACCACGAAGTGCTGCGCATGTGGCGCGAAGCCGAATGGGCCGACTTCTGCGCCATGCTCCCCGAGTACGCCGCGAAGGGCCACGGCGAAGGATTCATGCACGACACGGCCATGCTGCTGGGCCTGCTGGGCTGGAGCGCCTACGACGGCCACGCCGAGGTGCTGACGCCCTACTTCGGCGCCTCGGGCACGGGCCAGGTCAACGCGGTGTTCCCGGTCACGCCCCAGGACGGGCGCGCCCTTCCAGCCGCCGTGGCTTCAGCGGCCGACGGCTACACCTCGGTCGCCACCCGCCTGTAGACGCCATGCCACACGTCGTCATCCTCTACACGCCTAACCTCGAGGCCGAGACCGACATGACGGCGCTGTGCCGCGCGCTGGCCGGCGCCCTGCAGGGCGTGAGCGACGAGGCCGGCACCCCGGTGTTCCCCACCGGCGGCATCCGCGTGCTGGCCTACCCGGCAGCGCACTTCGCCGTGGCCGACGGCTCCGGCGACTTCGGTTTCTGCTGGCTGCACCTGCGCATGGGCCGCGGCCGCAGCGCGGCCACGCAGCAGGTGACCGGCCACGCACTCACCGAGGCCGCCCGGGCGCACTTCGCACCGCTGCTGGCGCGGCGAGCCGTGGGTCTCACGCTGCAGGTGGACGAAGGCCCGGAGGTCTTCGACGCCAAGTTCGGCAACCTGCACCTGCTGTTCGCCTCGAAGAAAGGCTGACGTGCTCGACGCCACCACCATCGCCATGCTGGCCCGCCAGCTGTACGACGCGCGCAAGCAGCGCGTGGCGCTGCGTCACTTCTCGAAGCAGTTCCCGGGCATGACGATCGAGGATGGCTATGCCATCCAGCGGGCCTGGGTGGCGCTGGAACTGGCCGACGGCCGCCGCATCCGCGGCCGCAAGATCGGCCTCACCTCGCGCGCGATGCAGTTGTCCAGCCAGATCGACGAGCCCGACCACGCGCCGCTGATGGACGACATGTTCTTCGCGCAAGGCGGCGACATCCCCTTCGACCGCTTCATCGCGCCGCGCGTGGAGGTGGAGTTCGCCTTTGTCCTCGGCCGGCCGCTGAAGGGCCCCGGCGTGACGGTCTTCGACGTGCTGGCCGCCACCGACTACGTGACGCCGGCACTGGAGATCATCGACGCGCGCATCGAGCAGTTCGACCGCGAGACGAAGGCGCCGCGCAAGGTCTTCGACACCCTCAGCGACTTCGCCGCCAACGCCGGCATCGTGCTCGGCGGCCGCCCGGTCAAGCCCGACGCGGTGGACCTGCGCTGGGCCGGCGCCATGCTGTTCAAGAACGGCGTCATCGAGGAGACCGGCCTGGGCGCCGCGGTGCTCAACCACCCGGCCACGGGCGTGGCCTGGCTGGCCGACAAGATCGCTCCCTTCGGCGAGCAGCTCAACGCCGGCGACGTGGTGCTGGCCGGCTCCTTCACGCGCCCCACCCCCGCGCAGCGCGGCGACACGCTGCACGCCGACTACGGGCCGCTGGGCACCGTGTCCTTCCGTTTTGCCTGAGGAGCTGCCCGTGATCACGCTCGAACGCGATGCCCGCATCCGGCTCGCCGCCGCCTACCGCATGTTCGACCTGCTGGGCTGGACGGAGCTGATCTACAACCACATCTCGCTGCGCGTGCCCGACGAGCCGGGCCACTACCTCATCAACCCCTTCGGCCTGCACTACCGGGAGGTCACGGCCTCCAACCTGGTGAAGGTGGACCTGCAGGGCCGCATCGTCGGTGAGAGCGACTGGCCGGTGAACCCGGCCGGCATCACCTTTCATGGCGCCATCCACGCCACGCTGCCCGACGCGCACTGCGTGATGCACGTCCACACCACGCCCACCATGGCCGTGTGCTGCCTGGAAGACGGCCTGTCCTACACGAACTTCTACGCCGCGCAGCTGTGGGGCAAGGTGGCGTACCACGAGTTCGAAGGCATCACGGTGCATGCCGACGAGGGCGCTCGCATCCTGACCAGTGCCGACGGGAAACCGGTTCTGATGCTGCGCAACCACGGGCCGGTGGTCATCGGCCACACGCTGCCGCAGGCCTTCTCGCTGATGTGGCTGGTGCAGCGCGCCTGCGAGGTGCAGATGGCCTCGCAGCCGATGGGGCGGCTGCGTGACATCCCGATCCCGGTGATGGAGCGCTGCGTGCGCGACTCGCTGAATTTCAGCCCGCAGCACGGCGCCGGTGCCGACGCCTTCGCGGCGCTGCAGCGGCTGCTGGACGCGAAGGACGACAGCTACCGCGCCTGAGCGCCCAGCCGCTCGTTGAGCACGGCCGCCAGGCGCTGCGCCGCCTCGCGCAGGCGCTGCACCAGCACCGGGTTCCAGCGTTCGTCGTAGCCTTCGGCCAGCACGTGGGTGGGCGGCTGGAAGCCCTCGCTGCCGACGATGCGGCAGGACTGTTCGGCCCAGGCCGACGGCAGCAGGGACCCGGGGGCCGGCGCGGGCTCGGCCTGCACGCGCCGCTTCAGGTCGGCCAGGCCACCGGGCCAATTGCGGATGAGGCCGGAGTCCCAGAGCTGGTGCAGGTTGCTGCCGCGACCGAAGGCCTGCAGCTGCCAGTCGTTGCCGCCGCGGTCGTCGGCGAAACCGCCGTGCAGCGGCTGGTGGACGTCGGCCACCAGGTGCACGACGTACTTCAGTGCCGTGAGGCGTTCCTCACCCGGGGCGGCGGGTGATGCCAGGACGTCCAGCTGCCTTTCGATGGCACCGACGACGCAACGGCCCTCCAGGCACTGTCGCGCGGCGTCGTAATGGCAATCGCTCCCACGCACGAAGTTCAGGTAGTGCCAGTTGGCCGTCCCCAGGGAACGTGTCTCGTCGGCCCAGTTGGCGATGGACGACAGGGTGGCGCCAGGCTCCAGCGCCAGGAGCCTGTGAACCTCGGCACGCGCCGCGGGCGAGAGCTGCGCTTCGGCGGCATCGGCCACCAGGCGGTGCCCGTCGGCACCCCAGGCCAGTGCGCCGGCGGCTGCCGCCCACAAGGCGGCTCCGGCGCCGAACCGCACCAGCAGGTGCAGGGAGTTTTCGAAGGTCATGGCTCGGCAGCATAGCGACAGGCGCCGCCGCAAAAGAAAAGGGCCCCGGTCGCCCGGAGCCCTTCATCGAGCAGAAGCCGATCAGGCGCGGCGGCGGCGGGCCATGAAGCCCAGGAAGCCCAGGCCGGCGAACATCAGCGCGTAGGTGCCGGGTTCCGGCACGACACCGGCCTGAGCCAGCGTGAGGTTGTCGACCGTCGGCCACAGGAAGGTGGCCGCGGGCTGCACCGCGCTGACCACCAGCGAGGTCATCAGCCCGGTGGACACGAAGCCCAGGAAGCTGGTGGTGGTGGCGCCGACGATGGTCTGCGTGACGCTGCCCGAGGCATCGGTGGCGACCAGCGTGATGTCACCGGCGGCAAAGGAACCGGAGATGTCGCTGCCGAAGAAGTTGCCGCCGACAGCGCCGACGCCGCCGGTGAAGCCATTGAAGGTCATGGCGTCGGTGGCGGTGTTGGTCGACAGCCAGGGATTGGCCGTGGTGCCGGCGCCGAAGAACGACGTGGTGGTGACCGAGCCGGTGTAGCCGTAGGGGCCGGCGCTGCGGGTGATCGGGCTCGGCGTGCTGCCGGTGATGGAGAAGCCGGTGAAGGTGTCCACACCCTGCGCCGTGGTGGCGGCCAGGAAGGCGGCCTGGCTGGTGTAGACGGTGATCGTGGCCTGCGAGGCGCCGGCGACAGCCAGCAACGCGGCCGCGGCGAGCGGCTTGATCAGGAAGCTCTTGGAAGACATTCGCACTCCTTGTGTGGATGGAGCCAACTCGCCACGGTAGCGGCGGCCGGCCAATCGGTTTCTGCGACACGAGTGTGACGCAAGCCTGCCGTACGGCATCCCCCCGACTTGGGTGCCGGGGAACCCTGGGGGCGAAAATGGGTGTCGCGCCCAGGGGAACTGGCATGCCGGCCACTCACCCTCGCCGTCAGGATCCGGGCTCGCTGGCCAGGTCACCGGGTGATGAGCGTCTGGCGACGCCACTGGGCGTCCTGCCAGCGGGCGAAGGCCGACAGGGCCTGTGGCGAACCGGCCTGCTTCTCGGGCTGCAGCGAGTCCAGCGCCAGCAGCTCGAAGCTGCGGCGCAGCCGGCCTTCCACGCGCGCCTCGCGCGCCACCAGCAGCCGGGTGCCGCCGGGCACCCAGCCAGCGAACTCGAGCGTGCCCAGGCCGGGCTCCACGGCGGCCGGCGGCAGCGCGTCCACGGTCCAGCCCGTGGCGCCGGCGCGCAGCAGCCACAGTTCCGTCCAGCCCTCCAGCGGCTGCACCGCCAGCACGGCCATGCGCCCGTCCGGCGCCACGCGCAGCGAGCCGGGCCAGACGGTGGCGTAGGTGCAACGGGCCAGCAGCGGGGCGCCGTCGCCACGCCGCGTGTCCACCAGATGCAGGCAGGTCTGGCCCGGCGCGCCGGGCGCCAGGCGCAGCGCCAGGCCGTGGGGCGAAGGCGGCGCCAACGGCTCGGCGGCAAATCGGACCACGGCGGTGCGCAGGCCGGCCTCGGCGATCTCGGCGGAATCGTCGTCGGCGATGGCGCTCTTGTCGATGGCCGCCAGTTCGTCGATGGCGCGCCGGGCCGCCACCACGGCGTCGCCGCCATCCCGGCTGCGCGCGAAGCTCAGCGCGGCCCACACCCCGGCGCGGCGCGCGCGCAGACGGTTGCGCGCCGTCTCGGGCAATTGCGCCAGTGCGGCCGGGGCGACGCGGTCCAGCAGCTCGGCGCGCCAGCGGTGCAGCGCCGGCTTTTCGTGCGGCGGCAGCGCAGGGTCGATGCAGTCGTGGCGCGTCAAGGCCAGCACGGCGCGCGCCTGCGCCGCGGCATCGGCCTTCATCACCAGCACGCGGCGGAAGGCCTCGCCTTCGTAGCAGAGCTGCAGCGCACCTTCGCGCTCGAAGCTGGTGAACTTCACGCCATAGCGGCCCACGGCCTCCAGCTGGCCGGCGACGTTCTCGCTGCCACGCCCGGCGCGCGACGAGGCCCGCCGGGCCAGCCGCTCGGCCATCACGCCCAGGGCGTCGAAGGGCTCGGCGTCCAATGCCGCCGCGGGGACGGCCTTGAGGTAGGCCGCCGCGTAGGCGATGCCCAGCGATTCGGCGCCGGGCTGCTCACGCAGGAAGCGCAGCACGGCCAGCAGCGCCGGCGCGTCCTGCGGCGCGGTGGCCAGCGGGCGAAGCTGGGCGGGCCGCAGGTAGCCGCCGCGTTCGCGGGCATGGTCGTAGACCTGCACGAAGTCCAGGCGCTCGCCGCGCACTTCCACCAGGTCACCCGGCCACAGCTGGGCCTGCACGGTGCCGCTGGCGGCCGGGGCGGCGCGCAGGGCCGTGGCGTCCTGGGTCACGAGCGCCCAGCCGAGGGCAGCGGCCGCCGCGGTGGCGATCATCACTGGTCCTCCGTCGGGTCGGCGGGCGGCTGCACGGCCACCACGTCCTGCGGCGCCTGGGGCGCCGCCGCCACCGGCCCGCCGGTCAGCCCGGACAGCAGGCGGCCGTCGGTGCCCGGCGGCGCGACGATCACCTGCACCTTGTCGGCCAGCTTGTCGGCCAGCGTCTTCTGGATGAGCAGCGGGTGGCGGCTCAGCAGCACGCCTTCGCGGCGCATCTGCGCGGCGCTGGCCACGCCCACCTGTTCCAGCCGGTAGGCCTCGGCGTCGGCCAGCTTGCGGCGCGAATCGGCCTCGCCGGCGGCCTCGATGCGGCGCGCCTGCGCCGAACCCTCGGCCGCCTTGATGCGGGCCACCTTGTCGGCCTCGGCCTCGAACTGGCGTTGCTCGATCTGCTTCTGCTTGAAGGGCAACACGTGGCGCATGGCCTCTTCCTGCGCCTGCGCGGCGATGACCTGCACGCGTGCGGCGGCTGCGGCGTCGGTCTCGCGGCGCGCCTTGTCGGCCTGCGCTTCCAGCTCGGTCTGCTGCACCTGCTTGGCCTTCAGCTCCAGCGTGTAGCGCATCTTCTCGGTGGCCAGTTCCTCGGCCAGCAGGCGGTCCATGCCCTGCCGGAACTCGGTGGGCAGGTCCACCTTGCCGATCTGCACGCCCTTCAGGAGCAGGCCGTCGGCGGCCAGCTTGGTCTTCAGTTCGGCCTCGATGGCGGCCTGGATCTCGGCGCGCTTGGCGCTGAAGATCTCGCGCACCGTGTAGCGCGTGAAGACCTTGTAGATGATGCCTTGCACCGCGGGCTCGATGACGTCGCCGTCGATGTCCAGCGGCAGCGTGGCGGCGACGCGGTTCAGCTGCACGGGGTCCAGCGCGTAGCGCACCGCCAGGTCCACGCCCAGCGACAGGCCCTCGATGGACTGGAAGGGTGCCTCACCCTGGGCGCGCGCGTCGCCAGGGCGGTAGAGCTGGTCGCGCAGCGACAGCATGCGCAGGCTGTGCACGGACGGCAGCACCAGCACCGGGCCGGCGCCGAAGGTGCTGCTGCCACCGGTGAACTGGTTGACGCGCACGCCCACCTCGCCGGGCTGCACCGTCAGCATCGGCGGGTTCTGCACCAGCCACCAGGCCGCCAGCCCAGCCACGCCGACCGTGGCGGCCACCCGCAGCGAGGGCAGGCGCGGCAACGTGGCCGAACCCGCCTGCACCGCGCCTTTGCGCAGCAGCGAAAAGGTCTTCGAGGCCGCCTGGCGCAGGGCCTGGGCGATCGCAGTCAGTCGGGTCTTCACGGTCGGGCTCCGGGGTGTTGTGGACGGTGAAGGCCATTCTTCGAAGCCGGCCCGGAGCACTCAAGAAAGCCGGCGGGTGACTTCCCGCCCCGCCGCGGAAGAAACACTCACACCGGCGACGCGAAGGGCGCCGGGATAATCCCGCACATGCCCCGCGTCGCCGTCATCGAAGACGACCTGCCCACCAGCAACCAGCTGGCCGGCTGGATCCGCGCGGCGCGCCCGGGCATCGAGGTGCAGCAGTGGTTCACGCGCGACGAGGCCGAGGCCGCGCTGGCCCGCGAGCGCTACGACGCGGTGGTGCTGGACATCGAGCTCGGCCGCGAACGCCATGCCGGCGTGGCACTCATCAACGCCATCAACAAGCTCGGCACCCGCACGCCGGTGCTGGTGGTCTCGGCCATGCCGGCGGCCATCTACCGCAGCATCATGAAGGCGCTGGACGCCTGGGACTACCTGCAGAAGACCAGCTTCGAGGAAGCCGACTTCGTCGAGACCTTCCTGGAGATCCTGCGCACCGCGCGGCCGGCGGCGGCGCCCACCGCAGAACTGAGCCTGGACCCGCTGCGCCAGGCAGCGCCGCTGTGGCGCGGCCAGCGCGTGAACCTGCCGCTGACGGCGCAGCGCATCCTGGCCGCGCTGCACGCACGCGCCGGCGAGGTGGTGTCCTACGAAGACCTGTACGCGGTGGTGAAGAGCGGGCGCAACCGCGACAACATCCGCAAGCACGTCAGCACCATCCGCGACGCCTTCCGCGAGCTGGACGCCGACTTCGACGGCATCGAGAACGTGCCCATGCGCGGCTTCCGGTGGTCAGCCTCCCGGGCCTGAACCTGCGCCTGCCGGTGCGCGTGCCGTTCCGGCTGCGCATCTTCTTCCGCGGCGCCTTCCTGATGCTGGCGCTGGCCACGCTGGCGCTGGCACTGGGCGTGCTGGTGGACGAGAAACAGCGCGGCCTGCGTGCCTATGTCGACGGCCTGAAGAAGACCGCCGCCCAGGCCGCCGCGCGGCTGCGCCACCCCACGGGCCAGCTGGCGCTGCTGAACCCGGGTGCGGCCGAAGGCCCGGCGCTGCCGCCGCGGCCGCTGCTGCTGCCCTTTTCGGCCATCGACTTCGACGACCGCGCCAAGGCCCGCCAGGCGGTGGAGATGGCCGGCTGCGCGCTGCAATACCCCAGCGGCGCCACGCTGTGCGTGGCCGTCGGCAGCAACCCTTTCGCCGGCGGCTTCGCCTATGTGGTGGCCAGCCTGGCCAGCGAGGACTGGGTGCCTCACCAGCCCGGCGACCGCGACCTGGCCGCCGCGCACCGGGTGGCGATCGAAGTCGAATGGCGAGGCCAGCGCTGGCCGTGGATCGCCGCCTATGAGCTGGCCGCCGACGGCCGCGGCCGCCTGGTGGGCTTCGACGGTTTCCGCGGCAACGCGCCGGTGCCCAACGGCACGCGCGCCCAGCGCGAGTTCCGCGGCTGGGTGTGGCAGGAAGGCCGCTGCCTGGAAGCGGCGCCGGCGCCCTGCCGGCGGCCCACCTTCGTCTCCTTCCGGATCCCGGTGGAACCGCTGCGCGAAGCGCTCGCGGCCGGCGGCGCCACCTGGCCACCGGCCGACCTGGCACGCATGGCCCTGCACCTGCGCGTGCTGCCGCCGCGTGAAGGCCCACCGCTGTTCGACAGCGCGGAGCCTGGCGCCACCCTGCCCTTCACCACGGCCGACCTGGCCAGCCTGCTGGGGCCCGGCGAGACGCTGACGGTGCGGCGCGAGGGCACGCGTGCCGACACGCTGGCCGTGCGCGGCGCGCGCGAGGCGGCCGAGCCCATCGCGCCATGGATCGCCCGGCTCATCCGCCAGTTGCCGGCCGAAGGCGCCGAGGTGCCGATGCTGGCGCGCGAGACCACCACCACCGCCGCCGGCCGCTTCGACATCGAACTGCGCGGCGACGTGCGCAGCGTGGACCAGCGCCTGGCCGCCGTGGCCACGCGGCTGTCGCGCTTCGTCGGCGCCATGCTGGCGGCGGTGCTCGTCACCTGGCTGGCGATCGAGGTGCGCATCATCCGCCGCGTCACCCTGCTCACGAAGCGCGCGGCCGCCGTTTCCACGGGCGTGAAGAAGGACGACGGCGCGGACGGCGAACTGGCGGCGCTGGACCTCTCGGACCTGCGCGGCAGCGACGAGCTGGGCGTGCTGGCCCAGGGCCTGAAGGACCTGCTGGCCCGCGTCAACGAGGACCTGCGCCGCGGCCGCATCCGCGCCCAGCAGGAGCAGGACATGTGGCATGCGGTGGGGCACGAGATCGTCTCGCCGCTGCAGTCGCTGATGGCGCTGCACGGCCGGCCGGGCGACCCGGCCGCGCGCTACATCACGCGCATGCAGCAGGCCGTGCGCGTGCTCTACGGCCAGGCCTCGCCCAGCGAAGCCTTCGAGAGCAGCGCGCTGTCGCTGCAGACGCTGGACTTGCACGCCTTCCTGGGCGACGTGGCGGCCAACGCCGTGCACATCGGCATCGACGACGTCGGCTACGCGGGCCCGCGGCAGCCGGTGCCGGTGCGTGCCGACGAGCACGCTCTGGAGGACGTGTTCGCGCACCTGCTGCGCAACGCCGCGCGCCACCGCTTTCCCGGCACGCCGGTGCGCCTGGAACTGGCGGAGCACGGCGAGCTGGCCACCGTGACCGTGCACAACCAGGGCGAACCGATCCCGGCCGAGCTGCTGGGGCGCATCTTCGACTACGGCGTCTCGGGCGTGGCCGCAGCGGCCGCCGAAGGGCAGCGTGGCCAGGGCCTGTTCGTGGCGCGCACCTATCTGGCGAAGATGGGGGGCACCATCGTTGCCGCCAACGTCGATGGCGGCGTGGCCTTCACGCTGACGCTGCAGCGCGCGGCTTGACGATCAGCTCTGCAGTTCGCGGAAGCTGATGCTGTCGGGCGCCGCGGGCGCTCGCGTCAGCGGGCGGTTGGTCTCGCGCTCGACGGCGCGCGAGGCCGGCGAGTCCAGTTCGCCCTGCATCTCGTAGGTGCTCGGCGTGCCCTCGGTCTCGCTGCTCTTGGCCAGGTTGCCCAGCACGGCGTAGGCGGCGGCCAGTGCTTCTTCGTCGGTGCGCTCTTCCACTTCCATGGGGGGCGGCGCGTTGGGGTCGTGGTCCAGCACGGCGGCCGTGCGGTAGGCATCGGCCTCGGCGTCCTGCGGCGACTGGTGCTCGCGGTCGATGATGGCCACGGCCATGCGGCTGCGCAGGCTGGCCAGTCCGGTGGGCGACCAGTTCGTGACCAGGCCCTCGAGCTGGTCGAGCGCGCGCTGCAGCACGTCCAGCGGCAGCTTGGTCAGCGACTTCAGGCCCTTCTTCTGCAGCGCCTGCTCCACGAACACGAGGTGGCGCATGGTTTCGCGCGTCTCGGGCAGTTCGTTGAGCAGTTCGGCCAACTGCAGCCGCATCAGGTCGAGTTCCTGGCGCTCACGCTGCTTGGCGAGTTCCTCGCGGGTGGGCGGGCCCTTCTTCGCCACGGGCACGGCCGGGCGCTCCTGCAACACGATGTGCACGCCGTCCTCGGCGCGCTTGAGCGCCAGATCGGCACGGAAGAAGGCCTTGACGCCGTGGCTGACGGTGAGGATGACGCGGACGAGGGGGTTGCTGGACGAGGCGCTCATGGTTCAGGGGCCCGCAGCTTCGACGGGCTCCCCTTCAGTTTCGGCGCTTCGACAGCCCGGCTTGAGACGGCTTGGTGACCAAACGCGTCCAGTGGCAACAGGCGGGACGCCGGCTCAGGCCACGCAGGTGCGGTTCTTGCCGGTGCGCTTGGCTTCGTACAGTGCGCCGTCGGCACGCTCCAGCGCCGCTTCCAGCGCTTCGCCCGTGCGCCAGACGCTCACGCCACCCGAGAAGGTGACGAAGATCTCCCGGCCTTCGTGCAGGAAGAGCGCCTCGGTCAGGCTGCGCTGCAGGCGGGTCAAGGCCTGCTGGGCCTCCTCGAGCGCAGTGTCGGGCATCAGCACGACGAACTCCTCGCCGCCGAAGCGCGCCACGTGGTCGATGGGACGCAGGCGGTCGCGAACGGCGGCCGCCAGGGCCTTCAGCGCCTGGTCGCCCGCGGCGTGGCCCAGGCTGTCGTTGAGCTTCTTGAAGTTGTCGATGTCGATGAGGCCGACGGCCAGCCCGGCCCCGGCGCCCTGGCGCTCGCAGCGCGCGGTCTCGGCCTCGAAGGCCTGCATCAGGCCGCGGCGGTTGGCCACCTGCGTCAACGCATCGGTGGACACCTCCTCGGACAGGCGGCGCAGTTCGCTCTCCAGCGCCCGCACCTGGCCTTCCAGCGTTTCGGCCCGCAGGTGGTCGGCGGCCAGGCGCTGCTGCGACTGCGACACCGCACCCTGCACGGCGCGGGCGTCTTCCAGCATGGCGGTCACCACGTCGGCCAGGCTCTCCAGCGAGTCGGCCTGCTCGATGGCGCGCGCGTGGCGTTCGGTGGCCAGCTCGAAGCGGCCTGCGGTCTCGCCGATCTCGCCCACCTCGATGAGCATGTCGTGGATGACCTGCTTGAGCGCGTCGCGCGCCGCCATGCGCTCGCTGCGCACGCGCTGCTGCCGCAGCCGCGTGCCGGCCAGCAACTGCCCGGCGGCACGCAAGCCACGCACGCCCACGCCTTCGACATCGGCCAGCGTGGCCTGCAGGTGTTCGCACTGGCCGCGCGCCCAGCTTTCGTCCTCGGCCAGTTCGGTGAGGCCGGCGCTCAGTTCGCGGCACAGCTTGCTGAGCTCGTCGACGAGGCGGTGCCGCTGCGTGAAGAGCTTGCGCGCTTCCTCGCACACGGCGGCCACCTCGGCCACGCGCTCGGCCGTGACGCCTTCGCCGGCCAGCGCGTCGGCCGCCGCGCCCAGCCGCGCGGCCAGGGCGCCGGCCGCCGGCACGTGCAGCGGCAGCGCCGCCCGCACGGTGCCTTGCAGATCACCCACCACCTGGGGCCAGGGCCCGGCGGCCACGGTGGCTTCGTGGGGTGGTTCCTCGATGCCGGTGGCGGCGGGGTCGGTGGGCTGCTCGTTCTCCCAGGCCTGCTGCAAGGACTGCAGGCGCTGCAGCAGGCGCTGCGGTTCGCCACGGCTGCCGTCGAACACGCGCTTGAGGCTTTCCTTGCGCCGCGCCACGCTCCATTGCCGGCTGCTGCGCTCCAGGTTGCGCAGCAGGCGTTCGCTCAGCTGCGACCACGCGGCCCCCAGAGCGCGCACCTCGTTGGCCGCGCCGGCAGCCAGCGCGGCGGGCGGCGGCTGGCCGGCTTCCTCGGCATAGGCGCGGGCGTAGTTCTCGGGCGTCGGTTCCTGCTGGGCCTGGGCCAGCCGGCGCAGGGCGCCCTTGGCCAGCGAAGCGGGCGTGGGCGAGGGCTTGGCGGGCGCCGACAGCGGCGCGGGACGCGTGACTTCCATGGTCTTCAGCGTGGCACCCGGGCACCCAGGGCGCGCGGCAGCACTTCGACGAGCTCATGCTCGGCGCCAGCGGCGATCCAGGGCGCCTTGTGCGAGAGCATGGTCTGCTCCAGCCAGCGCTGAAGATCGCCCGGCGGCACGGCACGGCTGAACAGGAAGCCCTGCATGACGCCGCAGCCCAGCCGGCTGAGCACCTGCATCTGGCTGAGCGTCTCCACGCCCTCGGCCACCACGCGCAGGCCCAGCGAACGCGCCAGCGCGATGATGGCCGTGACCACCGCCGAGCTCTGCGGCGTGATGCCGAGGTCGCGCACGAACTTGATGTCGATCTTCAGTTCGCTGATGGGCAGCGTGGTGAGGTAGGCCAGACTGGAATAGCCGGTGCCGAAGTCGTCGATGGCGATCTCGACGCCGATCTCGTTCAGACGGTGCAGCGACGGCGTCACGTTCTGCAGGTCCTTCATCAGGCTGTCTTCGGTGATCTCCAGCTGGATGGCGCGGTGCGGCACGCCCGAGCTGGTGACGCTCTGGTGGATGGTCTCGACGAGGTCGCTGCGCTCGAACAGTCGGCTGGGCAGGTTGACGGCGATGGAATCGACGAAACCGAAAGCCGTCTGCCACAGCCGTGCCTGCTGCGCCGCCTGGCGCAGGGCCCACTCCGACAGCGGCACGATGAGGCCGGTGTCCTCGGCCAGCGGGATGAAGTCGCCCGGCGGCACCAGGCGGCCACCGCGCTGCCAGCGCATCAGCGCCTCGACGCCCACCATGCGCGTGCTGCGCACGTCCACCTTGGGCTGGTAGTGCAGCACCATCTCGTCGCGCTCGATGGCCTTGTGCAGGGCCGTCTCGAGCTCCAGCTTCTCGCGGCCGCGGCCGGCCAGGTGCGGGCTGTAGATGGCCGACGCGTTCTTGCCCTGCTCCTTCACGGAGTACATGGCGACGTCGGAATTGCGCATCAGGTCGACGACCGTGCTGCCGTCGCGGGGGAAGATGGCCACGCCCACGCTGGCGGTGACGAAACACTCCTGGCCGCTGACGAAGATCGGTTCGCGCAGCGACTCCAGCACGCGCTGCGCCACACGCTCGGCGTCGTCGTCGCTGGCCACCTCGGGCAGCAGGGCCACGAACTCATCGCCGCCCAGCCGGCCCACGGCCTCCAGCGCGCGGTGAGAACGCACGCCGCCGGCATCGACCTGGCCTTCCATGACCTGGTCGCTGTGGCGCACGCAGGCACGCAGCCGACGGCCGACTTCAACCAGCAGTTCGTCGCCGGCGCCGTGGCCCAGCGTGTCGTTGATGATCTTGAAACGGTCCAGGTCGATCAGCAGCAGCGCGCACTGGTGCTGCATGCGGCGCGCCACCTCCAGGGCGCGTTCGGCGCGCCAGATCAGCTGGCGGCGGTTGGGCAGGCCGGTCAGCGCGTCGAAGTTGGCGAGCTGGCGGATCTTGTCTTCCGCCGCCCGGCGGTCGGTCACGTCCTGCACGATGCCGGTGTAGCCGGCGCCGTGGCCGTGCTCGTTGAACTCGGGCTCGGCCTCGGCGTGGATGATGCGCTGGCGACCGTCGAACAGCACGATGGGCACGTCGGTGGTCAGCACCGAGGCGTGCCGCATGGCGGTGTGCAGCAGTTCCAGGAAGGCCCGCCGGTCGTCGGCGGGCACCATGCGCAGCAGGCCGCGCAGCGTCACGCGCTCGTGGGGGCCGAAGCCGAGCACGCGCAGGGCTTCGGGCGACATCAGCAGGCCGCCTTCGTTGCGCCGCCAGTCGAAGCTGCCCATTCGGGCCAGATCCTGCGCCCGCGCGAGCTTGGCGCGGTTGCGCTCCAGTTCGATGCGCGTGCGGCTGGCGCGCAGCAGGTAGTGCAGCCGGCCGGCCAGCAGGCTCCACTGCGTGCTCTTCACGAAGAAGTCGGTGGCGCCGGCCTGGTAGGCGCGGGTGATGGAGGCGTCGTCCTCCAGTCCGGTGAGCATCAGCACCGGCACGTTCTCGAAGCCCGGCATGCGGCGCAGGCGGCGGCAGGTCTCGAAACCATCCACGTCGGGCATCAACGCGTCCAGCACGATGATGTCGGGCACCCAGTCGCGCAACTGGCGCAGCGTCTCTTCGCCGCCGTGGGACTCCACGATGTCGAATCCCCGCTCGCGCAGCGCCAGGCCGGTCAGCAGCAGATTGACCTCGTCGTCGTCGACGAGCAGCACCGCCGGCTGGCCGGCGAGGCTGGCGTCGGCAAAGGGTTGGGAGACGGTCATCGGCGAACGTCGCGCGCGCGTGCGGTCACGGGCGCAGCATAGACGCAACAGCCTGCAACGCATGGTCACCGGCTGTCAACAAACGCTCGATATCCGCGGACAAGTGGGCGTGTTCGCCGCTGCGCAGGCGCTGCTCGATGTCGGCGCACACGCGCGACAGTTCCAGCGCGCCGACGCTGGCGGCGCCCGACTTCAGCGTGTGTGCGATGCCCGCCACCACGGAGGCGTCGCCGCCGCGCTCGCGCTCGGCCACCAGCTGGGCACACATGCGGGTCAGCGAGGTTTCGAAGGCATTCAGCACGCGCTGAAGCACGCCGTGGCGGCCGTCGGGGTCGAGTTCGCGCAGGCGGTCCAGCGCGGCGGCGTCGAGCGTCGGCTTCGAGGGGTGGGAGGGCGTGTCGGAGCTCACGGCGTTGGAGGGCCAGTCAGAAGCCAATGCAGGATGCTAACCATGGGAGGCCGCAACGAGCGGTCGTCGTCGGCACACGACAGGGTTTCGGCGCCGCGCCGCCCGACTTGAGCCGCTGCGGCCGGCCAGGCGGCGGCCATCCCTACAATCCCGCGCATGCCCGTGATGCCCCTCCGTCGGCCCGTCGTGCGCTGGGTCCCGCCGGGGGCCGGCCTGTTGCTGGCGGGCTGCGGCGACGGCGTGGCCGGCGGCGGCGCCTGGGGATTCGTGACGCTGGCCCTGCTGGCCGTGGGAGCGCTGGCCTACGCCCTGGGCCACCTGCGTGGCCGCTTGCGCCTGCAAGGCGAGGTTCGCGCCGCCCATGCGTTGGCGCGCCATGCCGCCGCGTTGAACGACGCCTGTCGCTGGCACACCGACGCCGCGCACCGCCTGGTGAGCTGGCAGGGGGCCGACGGCGTGGCCGGCGATGCCGCGCCGCTGTTCGCCGACCCCGCGCTCGCCGAGCGCCTGCAGGCGCTGCAAGCCTTTGCTTCGCTGCGGCTGAGCACCGCCACGGCCGTCGCCGGCAGTCGCGCCTGGGAACTGCGGGGGGTGCCGCTGAGCGACGCTGTCGGCCGCTTCGACGGTTTCTCGGGCACGGCGCGCCCGCTGGACGCCCTGGAGGCCGTGCAGACCCGGGCCGCCGCGCTGGGCCCGCTGCTGGCGGCGCACCGCGGCCCGGCCTTGATGGCCGAGGACAACGGGCAGGGCTGGCAGGTGCGCCAGTTCAACGCGCCGGCCGCCGCGCTATGGCCCGGGCTCACGCCCGGCGCCGCGCTGGACAGCGCCGCGCACTCGCTGCCCGCCGCCGTGAGGGCCGCCTGCGACGGCGCCGCCAGCGAGTCGCCCGCCGAACTGGAGGGTTGGCGGGTGGTGGCCTTCGGCAACCTGGCCGGCGGCGCGCGCGGCGTGGTGCTCGCGCAGGCCATGGCCTCGGCCGATGGCGGCACGGCCGAGAGCGACAGCTTCAGTTTCACCGTCTCGCACGACCTTCGGGCACCGATCCGCGTCGTCGAAGGCTTCACCCGCATCGTCAAGGAAGACTACGGGCGGCTGCTCGACCGCGTCGGCAACGACCACCTGGACCGCGTGCTGGGTGCCGCGGCGCGCATGAACCTGATGATCGACGCGCTGCTGACGCTGGCGCGGCTGTCCACGCAGCCGCTGGCGCGTCAGCCGGTGAACCTGTCGCAGCTCGCCGGCTACGTGGTGGACGACCTGCGCCGCGCCGCGCCCGACCGCGAGGCGGAGATCGAGATCCAGCCCGGCATGCTGACCCAGGGCGACCCCACGCTGCTGCGCCTGGTGTTGGAGAACCTGCTGGGCAACGCCTGGAAGTACAGCTCGCGCAGCGCACGGGCGCAGATCGGCTTCGGCACCGTCACGCACGCCGGGCGACTGGCCTACGTGGTGCGCGACAACGGCGCGGGCTTCGACATGCGCTCGGCCGACCGCCTGTTCGGCCTGTTTCAGCGCCTGCACAGTGCCAGCGAGTTCCCGGGCCACGGCGTGGGCCTGGCTTCGGTGCGGCGCATCGTGCGCCGGCATGGCGGCGACATCTGGGCCGAGGCCGAGCCCGGCAAGGGCGCGGCCTTCTTCTTCACGCTCGCCGGCTGAACGCGCTCAGAGCGCGGTGCGGGCCAGCTCCTCGAGGGCGGCGAGCAGCCTCTCGGCCTGCGCCGCCACGGACTGCTTCTGGTCGTCGGCGAGCTTGTTCAGCCGGCGCAGTGCATCGGCACGCGTGAGCGAGTGGCGGTGCATCAGCACGCCCAGGGCCAGGGGCACGGGGTCGTCCAGCGGTGAGCCGGGGGCTGCGGGCTCGGCTTGCGGCGCCGCCACCGGAGGCGGCGCCACGGGCGCCACGGGTGCTGCCAGCGCGCCGGCGCCGCCGCGCAGCCGCGCGAAGGCGGCGTCCACCGCCGGCACGATCTGCGCCACCTCCAGCGGCTTGATGAGGTAGTCCATCGCGCCCAGCGCGTTGACCTGCGCCCGCGTGGCCGCATCGGCAAAGGCCGAGAGGAAGATGAACGGGATGCGGTAGGCATCGCGCAGCGTTTCGGCGACATCGAAGCCGCTCTTGCCTTCCATGCGGATGTCCAGCAGCGCCAGTTGCGGCCGGTGTTCGCGCGCCAGCAGGATGGCGTCGTCGCCGTTGTCGGCATCGATGACCTCGTACCCCGCCGAGAGCAGCCCGTGGGTCACCGTGGCCAGCACCAGGCGGTCATCGTCGACGACGAGGATCCGGCCCTTGTGCTGAACGTCCGCTGCGCTGCCCATGTCAGCACCGTGCGGCCGATCCGGAGGTGCTGACCGCCCCCCCGGGGGGCCGCGAACGAAGTGAGCTTGGGGGCTTCATGCCGGGATTGTGGCCGATCAGCCGGCCGTCCCGGGCGCCTCGGCCTGGGGATCGGGCACCCGCACGCCGGGGGGTCGCAGTTCCAGCGTGGCCACGACCTCGTCGCCCTCCTGGGCCAGCGTCATGGCCGAGCTGCGCCGCGGCAGCAGCGCGCGCACCAGGCCGAGGCCGGAAATGCCCGGCGGCATGCGCGCGAAGTCGAACCCCGGCTTCAGCTGGGCGCGGCTGGCCACGCGGATGCAGACGCCGTCGCCGGCCGCCGCAACGCTGCAGCGCACCTCGGCGCCCTGGCCGTGCTTGATGGCGTTGGTCAGCAGTTCGTTGACCGTCAGCGCCACCGGAATGGCCTCGACCTCGGGCAGCAGGTGAGGCACCTCGCCTTCCACCACGATGGTGCGGCCGAAGGTGCGCTGCACGCTCTGCGCGATGGCGCGCAGCAGCCCGGCCACGGCCAGCGGCCCGCTTGCGCCCACCTGCAGGCCGTAGACCTGGGCGATGGCCTGCACCTGGCCCACGGCTTCGGACAGCATGTCCGCCAGCTCGGGCCGCCGCGAGGCGTTCTGCTGCAGCAGGCCGGCCACGCCCTGCAGGTTGTTCTTGATGCGGTGGTGCACTTCGCGCACCAGCACCTCACGCTGGTCGATGGCGGCCTGCAGGCGCGCACGTTCGGCGGCGCGCTGCTCGGTGACGTCGGTGGCCACCAGCAGCAGCTGCGCGGCGCCCGCGGCGTCGTCGTCCAGCGTCGCGATGCGGCAGTCCCAAACGCGCGCCGGCACCGTGCTGCCGTCGGGCGCGGGCTCGTGCCACTCGTGCTGGCGCACGGCAGCTCCGCCGGCCGCGTCTTCGAGCCAGCTCCGCAAGGCGGCGGCCTTGGCCGGGGCGGCGCAGTCCTCGGGCTGCGCGCCCAGCATCTCGGGCAGCGGCCGCGCGAAGAAGCTGGCCGCGGTCTGGTTGAGCTGCTGCACGCGCAGCGTGCGTGCGTCGAACAGCGCGATGGCCAGCGGCGCGGTCTCGATGACGCGCTGCAGCGAGGCCTGGGCCTGGGCGATGCGCACCTCGGCCTGGCGGCGGCGCTCGATGTCCAGCAGCGCGATCGTCATCTCGCGCCCCTGGCCGGCCCCGTCGGCGCGGCCGGTGAGCACGGCGTTGCCGACGACCCAGAACTCACGCCCGTCGCGGCCCTTGAGCCGGCATTCGAAGGTCTCGGTCTCGCCGGCCTCCACGCGCTTGAGCAGGTCGGCGCGGCGCAGCGGGTGGTCAGGCTCGGGCGTGGCGACGATGCCGATGGGCTCGCCGACGAAGTCGGCCAGCTCGCCGGCGAACATGCGCCGCGCCGAGCGGTTCATCCACTGGATGCCGTCGTCGGAGACCGTGACGATACCCACCAGCACCGAGTTCAGGATGGCGCGCGTGCGGTCGGCCTGGCCGGCCAGCACCTCGCGCGAACGGCGGCGCTCGTCGATGTCGACGAAGCTGCTGATGACGCCGGCCTCGGGGTCGTCGGTGCTGACCGGGCGCACCGCCACCTGCACCCACAGCCGGCTGCCGTCGCGGCGGCGCAGGCGCCGCTCGCCACTGAAGCGGCCGTGCTCGCGCAGTGCCTGGGCCACGCGGCCTTCGAAGTCGACGCAGGCGCGTGCGTCCTCGTAGAGCTCCACCACGTCCAGCGTCGTGAGCTCGGTGCTGGCCCAGCCGGTGAGCGAGGCCATGGCCTGGTTGGCGCGCTCGATGCGCGTGCCGCGCTGGTAGACGATGCCCACCTCCGAGAGGTTGAACATCAGCTCGCGGTCGCGCACGAGCTTTTCCAGCTCGCCCTGCTGCAGCTTCAGCCGCGTGATGTCGGTGAGCACGGCCACGGCCTCGCCCTTGCCGTCGTCGGTCTGTGCGCCGCGCAGCGACAGCGAATACCACAGCGGCCCCTCGGCGCTGGGGCTGCCGTCGCCACGCTCCAGCGGCAGCTCGGCCTCGAAGGGCTGGCCGGCCGCCAGCGCCGCCAGGGCCTCTTCGGCGCCTTGCAGCGCGCCCATGCTGCGCGAGAAGATCTCCTGCAGCGTGGCGCCCGCCGCGCTGCCGGCCACGAAGCCCAGCATGCGCTCGAAGCGGCGGTTGCAGCGCACCAGCACCGGCCCGCGCAGGTAGGCAATGCCGGCGGTGGAACTGTCCAGGATGGTCGTCAGCTCGCGCAGCAGCTGCTCGTTGCGGCGCTGCGCGCGTTCGGCCTCGGTGACGTCCAGCGTGACGATGGATCGCGTCGTCCGCCCGCCGCCCAAGGCGCGCGGCTCCACGCGCGTCAGCAGCCAGCGCGTGCCACCGTCGGGCAGGCGCACGGCGTAGCGCACCTCGGTGCGCTCGCCGGTGCGCAGCGCGCGCTGCAGGCGTTCGAATTCCGGCATGGACTCGGGCGTCACCAGTTCGCGGCGGATGCCCAGCAGTTCGCCCGAGGAGGCCGTGACGTCGGTGCCCGGCGGCGCCACCGGCGTGCTGCGGCGGCCCGGCACCAGCCAGCCGAAGGCCGAGTCGTAGGTGGCCACGCGCACGCTGGCGGTGTCCATCAGCATGCCCATCTCGAGCTGGGCGATGTCGCGGTCTTCCTCGGCGCTGCGGTCCTGCACCACCGCGAGCACGCGGCGCCGGCCGGTCTCGTCCAGCTGCCCCAGCAGCCGGGCGCCCAGCCGGCGCCGGCTGCCGCCGGGCAGCGGGACGCGGCCGTTCAGCTCGATCGGCGAGCCGCCCGGCGCCAGCATGGCCAGCGGCGCCTGGCCGTCCCAGCCCAGCAGCTGCTGCAGTTCGGGCGAGGCGTGCGACATCAGGTCGGGCACGGTTTCCACCAGCGCTTCGAAGGCCAGGTTGCAGCGCAGCACGAGGCCGTTGAAGTCGTAGACCACGAAGCCCACGCCAGCCAGCTCGAACCACACGGCCATCTCGTCCTGGGCCCGCCGTGCCTGGGCGCGGGCCTCGACCTCGGCGCTGGTCTCCGTCCACAGCGTGAGCCACAGCGCCGTGCCGTCGTCGGCCGACAGTCGCGTGACGGCGGCATTGAACCAGCGGTCCACGCCGGTGCCGTCGACCAGCCGGCGCACGCTCTGCGGCGGCGCGCCGTGCTGGGCCCAGCCTTCACGCTCGGCGCGGCTGCCGTCCTGCGACTCCGGCGGCTCGAAGGACACCGGGTCGCGGCCCACCATGGCGTCGGTGGGCAGTTCGAACATCGCCGCGAAGGCCGGGTTGGCCTCGACGATGCGGAAATCGGGGCCCTGCAGCGTGGCCGGCAGCGGCAGCAGCGGCAGCGCCAGCAGCCAGCCCGCGGCTGGCGTCAGCGGGGCGGGCGGAGCTTCAGCCGTCAAGCTGCCTGGCCGAGAGCAAGGCGCCGAGCACCGCGCGGTTGACGACCGTGGGGCTCAGGTAGAGCGCCTCGGAACGTTCGCGGATGTCGAACAGGGAACTCTGCTCGATCGCTTCCACCAGTTCGAGGAAGGGTGCATAGGGGCCGCCCTCGCCCCGCAGTGCCTGCGCGACGCGGTCGGGCACGGGCACGCTGGGCAGCAGTTCCTTGAAAGGCTGCTGCAGCAGGCGGTCGAGCAGCGAGAACACGCCGCAGATGAACATCTCGCCGCGCACCTCGGCGTCGTCCTGCTGGCGGCCCAGTTCCTCCATCAGCAGGCCTCGGCGCACGGCGGCGTACATCACCGGCTTGGCGTTGGCGCCCTTGGCCGAAGACGCCAGCAGCAGCGCCAGCCAGCGCTTGAGGCGCTGGTAGCCCAGCATCATCAGCGCGTGGCTGAAGGAGTTGATCTCGACCGACAGCCCGAAGGCCGGCGAGTTGAGGTAGCGCATCAGCCGGAAGGCCAGCGTGGGGTCGCGGCGCAGCACGCCTTCCAGCTTGGCCACGGGTTCCTCGCGATCGACCCCGTTGATGAGGTCCATCACGGTGCCGATGTCCGCCGGCACGCTGCTGCGGCCCGAGGCCTTCGGCGGCGCGTCCTCCCAAGGCCAGCCGGCCACGGCGACGGCGCCGCGCGTGAAAGCCAGTTCGTAGTCGGCGCTGGTGCGGGCGCCGGTCTGGATGCAGGTGATGTTGCGCGTGATGCCGGCCGGTGCCGGGGCGCCGGCGCGGCGGTCCTCGGCCATGTCGACGATGCTGTGCGTGAACATGGACAGCACTTCGGGCGTCAGCGGGTTGACGGGCCGGCCCTTGATGACCAGCACGCTGCCGCGCTCGCGCATGGCGGCGAGCGATGCCAGCTGCGCCGGGTCACCGGCCATGAAGGCCGGCACTTCGACCATCATCTGCGGCCCCGGCCCGGTGGCCATGGCGCGCGCCAGCAGGGCTTCACCGGCGAGGTTCAGCGACACCTGCGGCACCAGCTTGCGGCCTGGTTCAGGCGCCGGCCAGACGTCCTCCAGCGCCGCGAACAGCGCCGCGGCATCGGGCGCGGCGTCGGGCCGCTCGGGGAACACGGTCAGGCGCAGCGCGGTGACGGTGCGCGGGCGGTCGACGAGCGGGCAGTAACCCAGGGCCACCTGGCCCAGCACGGGGTGGTCGGTCATCGCGTGCCAGCCATCACTTGAGGTAGTCGAACAGCGACATGCGCTGCACCAACGAGTAGGTCTTCAAGGCCGCATCGTAGCCGGTCTGCTTGTTCTGGAAGTCCGATATCGCCTCCAGCATGTCGAGGTCCTCCGCATTGGATCGTTCGGTCTGCGCATCGAGCCGGGCCTGGGCGAAGCGCTCGCTCTGCGCGTCGGCGCGGTTCAGCGCCTCGCCGGCGCGCGAGCGCCACGAAGAGACACTGGCTGCCACGGCGTCGAGCCGGCCCATGGCCGTCGAAGTGATCTGCGCCACCTGGGCCGAGGTCTGGCCGGTGGTCATGAGGCCGGCCACGGCGGTGTCCAGCATGTCGAACACCGAGATCGTGGCGCCCGGGTTGGCGGGGTCGGGGGCGGCCAGGAAGGCCGCGCGCCCGTCGACCGACATCGGCGTGCTCTCGCCCCCGGCGCCCAGCGCCTGGCCGCTGCTGCCGTCGTAGACCACACCGGCCGGTGTGTCGCGCAGCGGCGGTGTGTCGCTGCCCTGGCCGCCGAAGAGGTAGCGGCCCGAGCCGTCGTCGCGGTTGGCCACGGCCAGCAGGTCGTTGCGCAGGCCTTGGAGGTTCTGGGCAATGATGGCGCGGTCGCTGTCGCTGAGGCTGCCGTTGCCGGCACGCACCAGCAGTTCGCGCGCCTGCTGCAGCATCTCGCCGGCGTCGCCCAGGGCGGCCTCGGTCAGCGTCATGGCGTTGCGGCTGGCGTCCAGCGCCCGCCCCTGCGCCTCGGCACGCGCCATGCGGGCCAGCGCGCGCTCGGCGGCGGCGGCCGAACTCGGGTCGTCGCTGGCCCGCTGCACGCGCTTGCCGCTGGTGAGCTGGGTCTGCGCTTCCGTGAGCTGCGCCTGGCGGCGCTGCAGGTTGGACAGCGAGGATTCGAAAGCGTAGGCCGAACTGATGCGCATGGTTCCTTCCCCGGTCAGCGGCCGGCCGTCTGCAGCAGCGTGTCGAAGATCGACTGCGCCACCTGCAGCACCTTGGCCGCCGCCTGGTAGCTCTGCTGGTACTGGATGAGTCGGGCGGCTTCCTCGTCGAGGTTGACGCCGCTGGCCGCGCTGCGGCTTTCCTCCACCTGCTGCGACACCGCCGTGGCGATCTCGGACGAGGACTGCGCCGTCTGCACGCGCACACCCACGTCGGCCAGCGCGCTGGACCAGCGGTCGGTGGCCGTCTCACCGTCCACCAGCGTGGCGTCGCGCAGCGCCAGCAGGGCGCGCGCGTTGCCGTTGTTGGTGGCCACGGCCGACGAGGAAGTCGGGTCGACGTGGATCGCGTCGCCGTCGTTGGGCACGCCGGAGACCGTGAGCGTGTAGCCGTTGGCCCCCAAGACGGGCATGCCGGTCTTCCAGAGGCTGCTGCTGCCGTCGATCGACGAGCTCACGGTGTAGTCGAAGCCGTTCTGCGCCGGGTTCAGGCGCGTGAAGGTCAGCACCTCGTTGGCCGCCCCGTAGGGCAGCGGCGTGGCGGTCACGGTGAGGTCGCCGACGGCGGCCGAGCCACTGTTGGTGGTGGGCGTGGTGGCCGTCAGCGGCGAGGCCGCGGCCAGGTCGCGCGGGTCGGACAGCAGCCGGGTCATGCCCACCGCCGCGCGGCCCACGGGCTGCAGCAGGAAGCGGTCGCCGGGCTGGGCGTCGGCAATGTCGATGCGCATGCCATCGACCACGTCACCGCCATTGATGTTGCTCACCTGGCCGTCGGACAGCCGCGTCAGCTGCCAGGTGCCGGGTTGGGTGGTGCTCTCCCGCAGGTCGTAGTCGCTGGCCTTCAGCGCGCCGGGGTCGGTGAGGGTCAGCGTCACGCTGCCCAGCGGCAGGCCGGTGGCGGCGTCCCGCTGGTTGGACGACTGCGGGATGGCCTGCGCCGCGCCCAGGCCGAACAGCGGCTGGGAGGCGATGCTGCCCGCCGGCGGCTGCAGGTTCAGACCCGCCAGCTGCTGGCGGTTGACGGCGGAGGCCACGGCCGTGGCGAGCTGGCCCACGAGGTTGCGCCCGGCCACGAGATCGTCGTTCTGGAAGCGCAGCAGGCCGGCCACGCTGCCGCCACCCAGCGCGTCGGCGTCGATGCCGACGCTGCCGCCGCCTTCCTGAAGCGCCAGCGCGCTGCGCGATGGGTCCGAGGGATCGGCCACCACCTTCAGCGTGGCCGCCTCGGCGCCCAGCACGAGCCGCTGACCGCCGCCGACGAACAGGCCGATGGAGCCGTCGCTGGCGTCGATGCGCGTCACCTGCACGCGGTCGGACAGCCGCGCCACCAGGCGGTCGCGCTCGTCCAGCAGGTCGTTGGCCGGTTGCCCGGTGCCCAGCAGCGCCGCGATCTTGGAATTGGCGGCGGCGATGGACTTCGCCAGGTCGTTGATCTCGGCCACCTGCGACTTCAGCGAGGTGGTGACACCATGCTGCAGGTTGTCGAGCGTCTGGCCCGCCTCGTTGAAGCGATCGACCAGGTCCCCGGCGCGCGCCAGCACCACCTGGCGGGCCGAGAGGTCCGACGGGTGGCTGGCGAGGTCGCCCATGGCGTTGAAGAGCTGGCTGGCCGCATAGCCCAGGCCCGACTCGCCGGTGCGGAACACGCTCTCCAGCTGCTGCAGCTGGTCCAGACGCGCGCCGTCCATGGCGGCCAGCGAGCGCGCGGCGGCGGCCTCGCGGGTGAGGAACTCGTCGTGCGCGCGCACGACGCTGCTCACGTCGACGCCGCGGCCGAAGAAGCCAGCGCCGGTGAACTGGCCCTGCGCCGTGCTGAGCACCGCGCTCTGGCGCGAATAGCCGTCGACGTTGGCGTTGGCGATGTTGTGGCCGGTGGCCTGCAGCGCGGCGAAGTTCGCCGCCATCGCGCGGATGCCCAGCGACATCAGGGGTGAGGCACCCATTCAGCCTCCTTCAGGCCAGCGAACGCTGCAGGCGCAGCGTGGTGTTGATGACGCGCGTGAGCTTCTCGGCGTAGTCCGGCGCCGTGGCGTAGCCCGCCTTCTGCAGGCCCTGCGCGAAGCCGACGGCGGCGTTGCCGGTCTTGCTGGACGCGCTGGCCACCACA
The DNA here is from genome assembly GCA_964495125.1 of uncultured Rubrivivax sp. Lineage (GTDB taxonomy): Bacteria > Pseudomonadota > Gammaproteobacteria > Burkholderiales > Burkholderiaceae_C > Rubrivivax. The sequence continues at coordinate 6,600 of CAZBUU010000019.1, read as the reverse complement.
CCCTGGTAGCGCGGGCTGTCCTTCATCAGCTTCGCGTAGTCGGCGAAGGACTCGGCATAGCTGCCGTAGGCGCGGAACTTCTGCACCACCTTGCGCGGCTGGCCGTCGATGTACTCGGTGGTCATGACCTCGGCCACCGGGCCCTTCCAGTTCTTGCCGGCCTTGATGCCGAAGAGGTTGAAGGAGGTGGTGCCGTCGGTGTGGCGGATCTCGTGGCGGCCCCAGCCGGTTTCCAGCGCGGCCTGGGAGATCATGAAGTTGGCCGGGATCCCGGTGCTGGCCTCGGCGGCCTGCGCGGCGGCCGTGTGCTGCTGCACGAAGCCGGCCGCGCCCTTTTGCGGCAGCCGCGTGGCCAGCGGCGTGCCGGCCAGTGGTGCGGCCGTGTTGTTGGCGGAGCCTGCGTAGGGGATGGGCCCGGGCGCCATGCCCATCTGGCGCTCCAGCTGCTTCATGATGGCTTCGGACAGCCCGCCCTGCAGGCCCGAGAGCTTGCTGGCGAACTGCTGGTCCAGCATGTCGGTGGACAGCGCCATGCCCGCGCCTTCGTCCTCGCCCTTGAGCGTGGTGGCGCGCATGCTCTTGACGAGTTCGTTCATGAACAGCGTCTCGAACTGCTTCGCGGCCTCGCGCACCGCGCCCTTGGGGTCGCTGGCGGCGCGCGAGCGCAGGGCCTGCAGGCTGGCGGTGTCGCCGGCCAGGCCCTGGACGGCATCGCTGCGGTTCGGGATGGCGCCCATGCTCAGATGACCTCGAGTTCGGCTTGCAGGGCGCCCGCGCTCTTCATGGCCTGCAGGATGGCCAGCAGGTCCAGCGGCGTGGCGCCCAGGGTGTTGAGCGCCTTCACCACGTCGGTCAGCTTGGCGCCGGCCTGCAGGTGCATCAGCGCACTGCCCTGCTGGTTGACGGAAATCTCGCTCTTGTCCGCCCGCGTGGTCTGGCCCTGGCCGAAGGCGTTCGGCTGGCTGACCTGCGGCGTCGTGGTGATGGTCACGGTGAGCGCGCCGTGCGACACGGCGCAGGGCCCCAGCGTCACGGCGTCGTTGATGACCACCGAGCCGGTCCGTGCGTTGAGCACCACGCGCGCGGCGGGCTTCTCCAGTTCCAGCGACAGGTTTTCCACGTCGGCCAGGAAGCCCACGCGGTCATCGCTTTCGGGCATGCGCAGGCGCACTGTGCGGCCGTCCACGGCGCTGGCCGTGCCGGCGCCCTTGGCCTTGTTGATGGCGCCGGCCACCGCACGCGCCGTGGCGTAGTCGCTGGCCGACAGGCCGAGCTCCAGCGTCGAGCCTTCGGCCAGCGGCGTGGGCACGGTGCGTTCGACGCTGGCGCCTTCGGGAATGCGACCGGCCGACAGGTGGTTGATCTGCACCTTGGAACCGTTGGCCGAGGCCCCCGCGCCGCCGACGATGAGGTTGCCCTGGGCGATGGCGTAGATCTGGCCGTCCGTGCCCTTCAGCGGCGTGGCGATGAGGGTGCCGCCGCGCAGGCTCTTGGCGTTGCCGGCCGAGGACACGTTGATGTCGATGGTCTGGCCGACCTTGGCAAAGGGCGGCAGCTGCGCCGTCACCAGCACCGCGGCCACGTTGCGCAGCTGCATGCTGGTGCCCGCGGGCACGGTGACGCCCAGCTGCTGCAGCATGGCGTTCAGGCTCTGCGTCGTGAAGGGGGTCTGCGTGGTCTGGTCGCCGGTGCCGTCCAGGCCCACGACGAGGCCGTAGCCCATCAACGGGTTGCTGCGCACGCCCTGCACCGCCGCCACTTCCTTGATGCGCACGGCCTGCGCGGGCAGCAGGGCCAGCGCCAGCAGCGCGGCCAGGATTCGAACGAGAAGCTTCGTCACGGCCGGCCTCACATGGGCGCGAGGTTGAGGAAGAAACGCGCCAGCCAACCCATGGCCTGCGCCTCGCTCTGCTGGCCGCGGCCGCGCTGCTCCAGCCGCACGTTGGCGATGGCCGAGCTGGCCACGGCATTGCCGGGCTGGATGGCGCGCGGGTCCACCTGGCCGCTGAAGCGCAGCACGTCCACGTTCTCGTTGACGCCGATCTGCTTCTCGCCGGTGATCAGCAGGTGGCCGTTGGGCAGCACGTCGCGCACCACCACCGTGATGGTGCCGCTGAACTGGTTGGTGTTCTCGGTGGCGCCCTTGCCGGCGAAGCTGTTGGCACTGCTGCCATCGGCCGTGCCGCGGCGGAAGGCGTTCGGGTTGATGCCCGGGAAGGCCGTGATGCTGCCGGTGACGGTGCCGCTCTTGTCCACCGAGCTGGTGCTCTTGGCCGTGGCCGAGACCTTCTCGACGATGTTGATGGTGAGCGTGTCGCCGACCAGGCGTGCGCGGTGGTCCTCGAACAGCGGGCGGTAGACGCCGGACTGGAAGATGCTGCCGTTGGCGGCCACGGGCTTGGGGATGGCGGCCGGCGTGGGCGGGCGCGTGTCGGCCACGTCCACGCGCGGGGCCAGGTAGCCACAGCCGCACAGCAGCACGGCGGTGGTGAGGGTGGTGAGGTGCGTGCGCATCACAGTTGTCCCAGCTTCTGCAGCATCTGGTCGCTCGTCTGGATGGCCTTGGAGTTCAGCTCGTAGGCGCGCTGCGTGGCGATCATGGTCACGAGCTCCTCGACGACGTTGACGTTGCTGCCTTCGACGTAGCCGTGCATCAGCGAGCCGTGGCCGTTGCTGCCTGGCGCGGCCGCATTCGGCGTGCCCGAAGCGGCGGTCTCGGCATACAGATTGCCCCCGCGCGACTCCAGGCCGGCCGGGTTGATGAAGGTGGCGAGCTGGATCGTGCCCAGCGTCTGCGGCGTGGTCTGGCCGGCGGGCACGACGGACACGACGCCTTCGGGCGAGACCTTGAACGACGACGAGCCCGCGGGCACCGTGATGCCCGGCTGCACCACGTAGCCGGCGTTGGTGACGATCTGCCCGCCGGCGTCGACCTGGAAGCCGCCGTCGCGCGTGTAGCCGGTGGTGCCGTCGGGCAGCGTGATCTGGAAGAAGCCGTTGCCCTGGATCGCGACGTCGAAGCTGCCCCCGGTGTTGGTGAGCGCGCCCTGGCTGAAGTTGCGCGTGGTGGCCGCGGCGCGCACGCCCAGGCCCACTTGCAGCCCGGTGGGCAGCGCCGTCTGCTCCGAGCTGGCCGAGCCAGCCGGACGCAGGTTCTGGTACATCAGGTCCTCGAAGGCCACCCCGGCGCGCTTGAAGCCGTTGGTGCCGACGTTGGCCAGGTTGTTGGAGATGGCGTCCAGCTTGGTCTGCTGGCCTTCCATGCCGGTCTTGGCGATCCACAGCGAGCGGAGCATGGTGTTCGGGTCCTCTTCTGCCTTGACGCCCATCTTCGTCGCGGCTTGAGTTCCCCGGCGGGCCGATAAGCGCCGCCTTTGCGCGCCAATCTCTACTGCGAGGACAGCAGCTTGGCCGCGCCCTGCTCGCGCTGCTCGGCGCCGCTGAGCATCTTCATCTGCTGCTCGAACTGGCGCGCGGCGGCGATCATGGCCACCATGGTCTCCACGGCGCTCACGTTGCTGCCTTCCAGGGCGCCGCTCTGCACGCGTGCGGCGGGGTCGGCGGGCAGGTCGCCGCCGTCGCGCGGGCGGAACAGGCCGTCGGTGCCGCGCGTCAGCGGCGCCTCGGGCGTCACCAGCTTCAGGCGCCCGGCCGACTGCGGACGGCCATTGCCCACGGTGGTGCTGATGTTGCCGGTGGCGGACACCTCCACCGTGGCGTTCAGTGGCAGCGTGATCGGGCCGCCGTCGCCCAGCACGGGCAGGCCGTCGGGCGTGACGAGCTGGCCCTCGGCATTCGTCTGCAGGTGGCCGGCGCGTGTGTAGGCCTCGGTGCCGTCCAGCGCCTGCACGGCCAGCCAGCTCTTGCCTTCCACCGCCACGTCCAGCGCGCGGCCGGTGCTGGCCACCGGGCCGGCGCGGTCGTCGTGGCCGATCGTCGATTCCAGCGTGTAGACGCGCGTCGTCGCGCCATCGCCGCGCACGGGCACGGCGCGGAAGGCCTGCATCTCGGCGCGGAAGCCGGTGGTCGACGCGTTGGCCAGGTTGTTGGCCAGCGTGTCCTGGCGCTGCAGGGTCGCCTTCGCCCCCGACATCGCGAGGTAGATGAGGCGGTCCATTCAGGGCCTCAGCGGAGATTGACCAGGGTTTGCAATACCTGGTCCTGCGTCTTGATGGTCTGCGCGTTGGCCTGGTAGATGCGCTGCGCGGTGATCATGCTGACCAGTTCGCCCGTGAGGTCGATGTTGCTCTCCTCCAGCTTGCCGCTTTCCAGCACGCCGAGGTTGCCATCGCCAGGCACGCCGGCCACGGGGTCGCCGCTGGCGAAGGTGCGTGCCCAGCCGTTGTCGCCGATGGGCTGCAGGCCCTGCGGGTTGCGGAAGTTCGCCACCTCGATCTGCCCCGCCGGCCGGCTCTGGCCGTTCGAGTAGCGCGCGGTGATGACGCCGTTGCCTTCCACCGCGATGGCCGTCAGCATGCCGGCGGCATAACCGTCCTGCGTCATGTTGGTGACGCCGAAGGGACGGCCGAACTGCGTCACCATGGACAGGTCGAGCTGCACGCCGGTGATGGGCAGGGTCAGGCCGCCGGTGCTGGTGGTGGTGCCGGGAATGTCGAAGCTCACCGCCCCGACGGGGGCCGTGGGCGCGCTGCCGTCGGACGGGAAGGTGAGCGTGGTGATGGGCGCCGGCGCCGCCGGGTCGGGGATGGCCGTGCCGTTGGCCGTGGCGTAGACGTCCCAGGTGGCCACGCCGGAGGCGCTGTCTTCGCTGGTCTTCTGGAAGTAGTAAGTCAGCGCCACGGTGCGGCCCTGCAAGTCGTAGGCCGTCAGCGAGGTGGCGTTGTTGTAGGTGTCGGCGTCGCTGAAGTTGATGCCGCCGGCGGCCGGCAGCGTGACCGGCAGCTGGGAGTTGAGGTTCATCTCCAGCGCGATCTCGGCCGTCGCGGCCGGCGCCACGCCCGCCGTCGGCAGCTGCAGCGGCACGGCCTGGCCCGGCTGCACGACACCGCGCTCGTCCACGGCGTAGCCCATCAGCTGCAACTGCGCGTTGTTCACGATGTAGCCCTCGCGGTCCACCTTGAACTGGCCATTGCGCGTGTAGGTGATGGGGTTCCTGCCGTCCGTCATCTGGAAGAAGCCTGGGCCACTGATGGCCAGGTCCATCGGGTTGTCGGTGCTGGTGATGCTGCCCTGCGTGAACTGCTGCGCCACCGTCGACAGGTTGGTGCCGATGCCCACGGCGTTGGTGCCGGCGCCGTTCAGCGCCGCGGCGTAGACATCGGAGAACTCCGCCCGCGACACCTTGGTGCCGTAGGTGTTCGCGTTGGCGATGTTGTTGCCGATGATCTCGAGGTTCTTGCTGCTGGCATTGAGGCCGGACAGGCCTTGCTGGAAGCTCATGGAGCGGCTCCTGGGTTCAGTTGAAGGCCTTGACGTCGCTGTACGAGACGTCGCCGGTGTAGCGGGTCTGCAGCACGAGGCTGCCGTTGCGGGTGGTGACGGACTCGACGTGGTCGCGCATCAGCAGCGTCGAGCTCACGGTGTTGGCGCCCTGGCTGGCGGTGATGCGGAAGCGCAGCTCGGCGCCGTCCGCGTAGGCGGGGGCGTTCCAGCTCAGGTCGTGGCGGCCGGCGGTCTGCGCGCCGAGCTGCTGGGTGTCGATGACGCGACCGTCGGCGCCCAGCACCTCCAGCTTCACGGTGTCGGCCCGGCCCGTGAGTTCGTAGCCGCCCTCGGCCACGCCGTCCTGCACGTCCAGCCGGTTGCCCTGCAGCGTGACCTCGCGGCCGATCAGGCTGGCGCCCTGCAGCGCCTGCATCTGCACGAACTGCGTGTTCAGCGTGCCCACCGTGGTGTTCAGCTTCTCGATGCCGTTGACGGTGTTGATCTGCGCCATCTGGCTCGTGATCTGCGCGTTGTCCATCGGGTTCAGCGGATCCTGGTTCTGCAGCTGCGTGACCAGCAGCTTGAGGAACCGGTCGGCGCTGCCGGCCTCGTCGGACGCGGCCTTCGTGGCGCTGGTGCCGTTGAGCGCCGTGTAGATGTCGGCGCTGCTGGCGGAAGTGACGGTGCTCATGCGGAGACCCCGGACATGGCGGCGTTCACGCGCCGATCTGCAGCGTCTTCAGCAGCAGGTTCTTGGCGGTGTTCATCACCTCGACGTTGTTCTGGTACGAACGCGAGGCGGAGATCATGTTGACCATCTCCTCCACCGGGTTCACGTTGCTGTAGGTGACGTAGCCCTCGGCGTCGGCGCTCGGGTGCTTGGGGTCGTGCACGCGGCGGCCGGGGCTCTGGTCCTCGGTGATGGTGCTGACGGTGACGCCGGCGTTGATGTCGCGCTCGGCGGCCACGCCCATCAGGCGCGTCTGGAACACCACCTGGCGCGCCTTGTAGGCCGCGCCGTCGGGGCCGGCCACGGTGTCGGCGTTGGCCAGGTTGGAGGCCACGACGTTCAGGCGCTGGCTCTGCGCGCTGACCGCGCTGCCGGCGACGTCGAAGATGCGGAGCATGCTCATGGGGCTGTCCTTTCAGTGCGCCGCGGCGTCAGGCCTGGTGATGGCTCTTCATGGCGTCCAGCGCGGTGCGGATCGAGCTGTT
>CAZBUU010000018.1:0-32059 GCA_964495125.1 uncultured Rubrivivax sp. | reverse complement strand
CCAGCGCCATGCGACCCCACGTTGAACTGATCGACGAGAAAGACCTGATCTGGCACCCCGCCGAGATGCCCCACGGCAGCGGCGCCGCGCGCCAGCGCAACCTGAACTACTGCGAAGAGACCGGCGAAGCCTCGCTGCTGGTGGAGTTCACCAGCGACTGGCAGCGCCCCGCCGGCCTGCACGCCGCCCAGACCGAGTGGTACGTGCTGGAAGGCGAAGTCCGCATCGGCGACGAGACGCTGGTCAAGGACGACTACTTCATCGCCCCGCTGGGCGTGCTGACGCCGGCGCTGCAGGTGCGCGCCGGCACACGCGTGCTGCTGTGGCGCGAGTACGGCGACTGGGGCTTCACGCCGGCGTCGGCCCACGGCCCGAACCGCAACCCCGAGCACCAGCTGGGTGTGAAGCACGCCAGCCAGATGGACTGGTACGAGGTGACGCACCCCGTGCACGGCAGCCCGATGGACTTCTCGCGCGGCGGCACGCCGGTGCCGGGCCTGTTCATCAAGCTGCTGCACCATGACCCGGTGACCGGTTTCTACACGCGCCTCATCCGCGCCAAGCCGCACTGGGTGGAACACCCGCTGGCCCACCACCCGGTGTACGAGGAAGCCTACTGCCTGGAAGGCGACTTCGAATACAACTACGGCCGCATGTACCAGGGCACCTACTTCTTCCGGCCGGCCGGCGTGCGCCATGGCGACTTCGTCTCCGGCCCCGAAGGCACGACCTGGATCCTGCGCTGCGACGGCCGCCTGGTGGACTGGTACACCGACGAAGCGCGCGTGGAGATGAAGGGCAAGCCCGTGAACTGGGGCCCCGATTTCCCGGGCAGCGAGCCGCCCGTGCTGCTGCAGCCCGCGCGCTCGCGCTCGGTGGGCCCGATGAAGGACCCCGGCTACCAATGAACACCCCGCAGCGCAGCTTCCCCACCGGCCGCGACACGCTCGGCTGGCGCAAGGTCTTCGGCGTCTTCGGGCCCTCGACGAACACCGTCGTCGAGCCCGAGTTCGCCGCCATGCGCCCGGCCGGCGTGACCAACCAGTACCGCGACATCTACATCGAGAACGCCAAGGCACTGTCCGACGCTGCCTTCATGGCCGGCGCCGAAGTCATCCAGGCCGCGGTGGACGATGCGCTGCGCACGGCCATGACCTGCGAGCCCGACTACTACGTGATGGGCGTGTCGGCCATCGCCTTCATCGGCGGCGCGGCGGCCTGCGAGCGCACCATCCGCCACGTCGAGGCATTCACCGGCAAGGGCGTGAGCGTGGGGCCGCAGAGCTGCGTGGAGGCGCTGAAGGCCTACGGCGGCATCCGGCGCATCGCCGTGCTGTCGCCCTACTACCCGGTGGCCAACCAGCACGTGGCGCACTTCTTCGCCGACCACGGCTACGAGACCGTGCGCGACCTGCCGCTGCGGTGCAAGAGCTGGACCGACATCTCGCGCGTGACCGAGCCGCAGATCGCGCAGGCGCTGCGCCAGCTGGACGGCGACGACATCGACGCCATCGTCCAGGTGGGCACGAACCTCTCGATGGCGCGCATGGCGCCCTGGGCCGAGGTCTTCCTGGGCAAGCCGGTGATCGCCATCAACACCGCCACCTACTGGCACGCGCTGCGCACCTGCGGCATTCACGATGCGGTGGAAGGCTTCGGGCCGCTGCTGGCCCACATGGACTTGAGGCGCGGCTGAGCGCGGTCCCTCCCATGGCGTAGACTGCACAGGATTCTGCAACCCCTGTTCGGGAGCCGGCCATGGGCTTTTCAGCCAGCGATGTGGTGCCCTTCACCCAGGCACGCGCCAACCTGTCCGAACTGGCTGACCAGGCCAAGGCCGGCGCCGAGAAGATCATCACCAAGAACGGTGAAAGCTACGTCGCGCTGATCGATGCCGCCCGGCTGGACTACTACCACCGCCTGGAGCGGGAGCGCATCCACCTGCTGCTGATCGACGATGCCCGGCGCGGCCTGGCCGATATCGAGGCCGGCCGCACCCAAGGCGCAGATGCCGCCATCGCCCGGCTCCAGAAGCGGCGCGGCGCCACCGCTACCGGCAAGGCCGGCAAGAAGCGTGGCTGAGGGTGTCTACCGGGTCGAGCTGAGCGCGAGTTTCCTGGAGCGGCTGGACGCCATCGAAGCGTTCCTGACCGAGGCCGACGCCGGCTTTGCCTTCGACGACCTGCTGGCCGAACTGCGCGCCACGGTGATCCCCAATCTGGCCCGGTTCCCCCGCATCGGCCGGCGCTACCTGGACAACCCGCCGCAGTCGGCCGAGGCCCTGGCACAGCTGGCCATGCTGCCGGCCGGCGCCGCCGGCGCCCTGCGAGAGTACCTGCACGGCGACTACCTCATGCTGTACGCGGCGTTGGATGCCCACGCGAAGGTGGTCCTGCTGTCCATTCGGCACCACCGCCAGCTCTCGTTTGACTTCGCCCGGCTGTGGCCCGGTGAAAGCACCGGCGGCACACGATGAGCCGACATCAACTCGCCGGACGGAAGCCCTTGGGCACGCCGGCGTCCGGCACGAAGCCGTAGAGCTGCTCGCCCGGCAGCGCTTCTTCCACCAGCCGCCGCACCGCCAGCAGCTTCGGAATGTCGATGCCGGTGCGCAGGCCCATCGCTTCCAGCAGGAAGACCAGGTCCTCGGTGACGATGTTGCCGCTGGCGCCGGGCGCGAAGGGGCAGCCGCCGATGCCGCCCAGTGAAGCGTCCAGCGTCGTGAGGCCGATGTCCAGCGCCGCCACCACGTTGGCCAGGCCCTGGCCGCGCGTGTTGTGCAGGTGCAGGCCCGTCAGCTTGTCGCGGCCCACGGCGGCCCACACGGCGCGCGTGAGGCGCTTCACCTGCGCGGGGTTGGCGTAGCCGGTGGTGTCGGACAGGCCCACTTCATCGCAGCCCGCGGCCATCAGCGCGACGGCCAGTTCCACCACCTTGGCCTCGGGCACCTCGCCTTCGATCGTGCAGCCGAAGGCCGTGGACAGCGCGCCTTCGAACTGCGGCCGGCGCTCCGGCGGCAGCGCATTCAGCATCTCGCCGATCTGGCATGCCTCGTCCAGCACCTGCGCGTGTGTGCGGCGCAGGTTCTTCAGGCTGTGGCTTTCGCTGGCCGACAGCGGCAGCGTGATCTTGTGCGCCCCGGCTTCCACCGCGGCCTGCGCGCCCTTGAAGTTGGGCACGAGGGCGGCCACGTGCAGGCCGGGGATGGTGCGCGCGAAGGCCACGATCTCGGCCGTGTCGGCCAGTTGCGGCAGCAGCTTGGCGGGCACGAAGGAGCCGACCTCGATCTCGCGCACGCCGGCGGCGGCCTCGGCCGCGATCCAGGCCTTCTTGGCCTCGGTGGGCATCACGCGGCTGATGCTCTGCAGCCCGTCGCGCGGGCCCACCTCGCTGACGAGGATGTCGATGTCGCCGCCCACGCTCATGCCGCCGGTTGCTGCGCGGCGAAGGCGTCCAGGATCTCGCCCGGCCCCGCGTTCCAGATGCCGGCGTGGCGGCCCAGCTGCGCCAGCACCGTCTCCAGGTGCTTGATGCGGTGCGGCTGGCCCAGCACCCAGGGGTGCACGGAAATGGCCAGCAGCCGGCCGCCCTGGCCTTGCGCTTCGTCCAGCAGGAACTCCGCCGCGTCCAGCACCTGCTGCGCCCACGAGGCTTCGCTGTGCTGGTTGTCCATGATCACGAAACGGTCGTCGGTTTCGTTCGTCAGCGGCAGCGACCACAGGTCGCCCTGCTTGGTGTGGAAGCGGTAGGGCAGCTCGTCGTTGACCCAGTCGCAGAAGTAGTCGATGCCGTGGGCCTTCAAGAGCTCCGGCGTGTTCGGGCTCTGCAGCCGGCCCGGGCTCAGCCAGCCGCGCACGGGCTGGCCGCTGCGTTCGCGCAGCAGCGCCAGCGAGCGCTGGATGAGGCCGGCCTCGTCGGCTTCGGCCAGGCCACCGGCGTGCGGCGTGTCCATGTTCCAGGAGTGGCCGAGGATCTCGCCGCCGAAGTCCAGCAGGTCCTGCAGCAGCGCCGGGTAGCGTTCTGCCAGCAGCGCGTTGACGGCGAAGCTGGGCTTCACGCCGTGCTGGGCGAAGGCTTCCAGGAAGCGGTAGATGCCCACGCGGTTGCCGTAGTCGCGCAGCGTGTAGTGCCGCAGGTCCGGGTAAGGCATGGTCATCGAGCCCGGCAGCTTCATGGGCTTGCCCGCCGGGTTCATGGGGAAATGCTGCAGGCTCACGTTGACCCACAGCGCCAGCTTCTTGCCTTCCGGCCACTGCACCGGCGGACGGTCCGTCAGCATGCTCCAGGCATAGCGGTCGTGGTCCATGCCGTAGCGGCGCATGGGGTACTGCAGGTTCGCTTCGTCCAGCGCCATGCTCTCAACTCCGGGGCTGGCGCGCGGCGATGTCGGCCGCGCAGGTGTCATAGCTGTTCGCGAGGTAGTGCTCGGCGATCTCGCGGCCGGTGGTCACCCACACGTCGCGGTGGCCGGTGATGTACTCAAGCGCTTCCTCGAAAGCCTTCATGCGGTGCGGGCAGCTCACCTGGTAGTTGTGCGTGGGGATGCACATCACGGTGCCCGAGTTCGCGCCTTCGGCGTACAGGCGGTCGAAGCTGTCCTTGATCATCTGCCCGTAGCGCCGCGGCTCGATCTTGTTGACGACGTAGACGATGGTGTCGTTGAGCTCCAGCGAGTACGGCACCGAGACGAAGCGCTGCCCGCCACGCACGCGCACCGGCGTGGGCTGGTCGTCGTGGAACAGGTCGCAGGTGTACAGGCCGCCCAGTTCGGCGAAGAGGTCCACCGTGACTTCGCTGTGCGACAGCGCCGGCGCCAGGTAGCCGGCGGGCTTCTTGCCCACGGCCTTCTCGATGGCCTCCATCGACTCCAGGATCATCCCGCGCTCCTGGGCCTCGCTCATGCCGTAGGTGTAGCGCGTGTTGTAGATGCCGTGGGTGAAGAACTCCCAGTCGCGCTCCTTGCAGAGCTCGATGATCTCGGGGTGGTGCGTGGTGAGCGCCGTGCTCAGCGAGATGGAGCCGCGGATGCCGTACTTCTCCAGCAGTTTCATCTGCCGCATGTGGCCCACGCGGTTGCCGAAGTCGCGGATGGAATAGCCCGGCACCGGCGGGAAGGGGTGCGGCCAGGGCGTGCGCGAGGGGTTCTTCGGCGGGTCGAGCTCGTAGAACTCGATGTTGGGCGCCACCCAGAAGGCGACGCGCGCCCCGTTGGGCCAGGTGATCTTCGGCCGCGCCCGGTAGGGCCAGAAGTCGTAGTAGCCGGTGTCTTCCCGCATCGCGGCGCTCCCCGTCACTTGGCTGCGGCGACCTGCGCGTCCAGCCAGGTGATGGTCTCGTTCACGTCCACCACGTCGGCGTACTTCAGCATCAGGTCCGTGAGGTTCGCGAAGTGGTAGCTCTCGTGCTTGTCGGCCACGCACTGCTCGGGGACGATGGTGCGGTAGCCGCGCGACAGCGAATCCACGGCCCCGGCGCGCACGCAGCCCGACGTACTGCCGCCGGTGATGACCACCGTGTCCACCTGGTGCCACACCAAGAGGCTCTGCAGCGGCGTCTCGAAGAAGGGGCTGGGCATGCGCTTGCAGTACACGAGGTCACGCCCGCGCTGCACGTCGGCGCGCGGGTCGAACTCGGCGCGGCGCGAGCCGTGCTTGATGTTCTGCAGCGAGTCGGGCGTGTTGGTGCGCGTGCCCCACACACCCGCGTCCTCGGCCGAATCGGCATAGGCCACGTGCGTCCACACCACGGGCCAGCCCAGTGCGCGGAAGCGCTTGGCGAGTTCGTTGACGTACTCGATCTGCCGCGGGTCGGTCTCGTAGGCCGTCTTGAACTCGTCCACCCGCGTGTAGGCGCACTGGAAGTCGATGTTCACCAGCACGGCCTTCCTGCCGTAGCCGAAGCGCGCGCGGTTCGGGTTGGCCTTGACCTCGGCCCACAGTTCGCGGGCCGTCTTGTTCGACATTTCCATGGCGTGCGCGCTCCTTCAGCTGTTGTGCGTCAGCTCGACCAGCTCGTAGTAGGTCTGCATGTAGCCGCCGACAGCCCCCTTCAGGAAGATGTACTCGCCGTCGTCGGTGCACCACACGTCGTAGAGCGGGTGCTCCTCGGGCAGCTGGCCGGCGGTGTCCACGTAGCGGAAGTGCAGCGCGGCGAAAGTGCCGGCGCCCACGGTCACCGTCTCACGGCCCACGAACTCCAGGCCCCAGCCCAGCTGGAACAGCATGGGGCCGGTGGCGCCGCGGTGGTCGGGCGAGGTGAGCATCAGGTTCGGGAAGAACTTCCTGCCCGGGCCGGCCGACAGGTCGTAGAGCACCAGACCCAGGGCGTCGCCGATGATGGGGTGGGCGCCCAGCCAGCGCACGCGGCCCGGCGTCTCGATGCGCTGCGTGATGCGGCCGTCTCGGCGGTTGATGGTCTCGCACTCGGCGTGGCCGTCGGCGAAGCGCATCAGGCCCGTGCCTTCATAGCGGTCGCCCACGGTCAGGCGCACGCTGCAGTCGGTGGGCTGCCAGGCGCTGTCCAGCGCCAGCACCACGTCGCGGATGACGTTGGGCGCGTCGTCGATCTCGCAGTGCGCGTGCAGCACGCGCGCGCCGTCGGCCTGGCGCGTGATGCTGAAGTATTCGCGGCCGCGCTCCTGGCCCAGGCGTTCGGGCTTGTTGCTGGTGTAGCGGATGGCGCCGCGCGTGGTCTTGTGCTTCATCGCGTGCCGATCAGAAGGGCTTGGTGGCGCCCAGGAAGGCGACACTCAGGATCACCACCCAGTAGAAATAGGCCACGCGCTTGCTCTGCACCATCTCCCGCTCCAGCCGCGCCTCCACCTCGGCGTTGGGGCCCTGGGCGAGGATGCGGAACAGCTCCTGCCAGGCGCGCATCACGAAGCGCAGGTACAGGCCGATGCACAGCGCGATGGCGTAGATGAAGATCTTGGCCGAATACCACAGCTGGCCCTCGGCGCCGCCGAAGGGGCCGTGGCCCAGCAACGAGCTGATGGAGGTGATGAACAGCAGCGGCACGACGACGAAACGGATCTTTTCGTCCAGCTTGGTGAGCTGGATGCCCGTTTCGCTGGTGTGCGTGAAATAGGCGGCCAGGCACAGCCCCCACCACGCAGCTGCCAGCACCCACATGCCCGTGAGCCAGGCGCCGCCCAGCGGCTGCACCCCCCACAGGAAGCCCATGTGCAGGCCCAGCGGCAGCAGCAGGATGATGCCGCTGCGCGCCAGGATGTCGATGTTGTAGGCCGTGCTCATGTGGCGCCGGCGCTCCTCGAACGACAGCTTGCGGTTGCACACGTGCGTGGCAGTGTTGAACACGCCCCACTCGCCGCCCAGCCAGTACACCATGCAGACGATGTGCAGCCATCGCAGCACGTGCAGTTCCTGGATTTCCATCGGGTTCTCTCGTTGTCCTTGAGGTCGTGTGAGGGGGATGCCTCAGTGGTCGTGGCCGTGCGAGTGGCCTTCGCCGTGGTGGTGGTGGCCGTCGTCGCCGTGGCTGTGCGAGAAGGCTTCGTTCTTGTTGGGTTCGCGCGAGAGCAGCGAACCGCCGTGCCGCGGCATCGTCAGCTCGAAGTCTTCCGGGCCGTGCGGGTGGTTGTGGGCGTTGCTGACCATCCACTTGTAGATGTGCGGGTCACGCTGCTGCACGCGGGCGACGGCGCGCAGCTGGTTCTCTTCCAGCGTGCTCCACGGGTTGTAGTGGAAGTGGTTGAAGAGCTTGCTGTCCACGCGGCCCAGCGCGATGCAGCCCAGCTCGCTGGCGAAGGCGCCGTGGTTGATGTAGGGCGGGCGCCAGAAGTAGCCGCCGGTGGGCACTTCGCCGAACTGCATGATCCAGCTCGAACCCCAGATGTGGTAGCTCTCTTCCGCACAGTCGTGGTAGGAGATGTTGTCCTGCGTGAAGTTGGCCGTCATGCAGTACAGGAAGGTCAGCGCGTGCGTGCGGTCGTTGTGGTTCAGCAGCTTGATCATGCAGCCGCAGGCCGTGGCCGGGTTCGCGATGTTGCCCAGGGCCCAGGGGATGTCGTTGTAGGCATTCGTCTGGTGGAAGCGGTCGGTGCGGCACAGCGGGTGGTGCGTGTCGCTCTCCACCAGGCTGGGCTCGCCCGTGTTGTACATGAACAGGCACTGCGCACCCTTCTCGGTGTGCATCGCAGGCTGCGCGTAGCCGGCGGGGAAGAAGGCGTAGTAGCCCTTGCCCACCTTCTTGTCGCCGAGCTGCAGTTCGCCTTCCATCACCAGGACCTCGAGCTCGCTCCAGCTGAAGCCGGGCTTCTGCTTGTAGCCGGCGTCGAACTGCACGGTCATCGAGCAGGCACCGGTGTCGGTGTCCATGCTCAGCATCTTGAAGTGCATGCCGGGGCCGAAGCCCTTCTTGTTCATCTTCTTGAAGGGAACGTCACGGTCGCAGAACGGTTCGATGTGGGGGCGTGCCATGGTGTCGTGTCTCTCGGTTCGTGGTTGCGGGCGCGGCGTTCAGTACACGACCTTGTGCGGCCGGTTCGGCTTGACCGGGATGTCGGCCAGCGGGATCTTGGCCTTCTGGTCGCCGTTGACGTTGAAGCCGCGCTCCTGGATGCGCTGCAGGAACTCCGCGTACCAGATGTCGCGCTGCGGCGTGATGTCCTCCATCGCCTTGACGATGCCGGCGTAGCGCTTCTCCTGGTCGGCCAGCTCCTCGGCGAGCCACTGCTTCTCTTCCTCGGTGCGCTCGTGGGGGATGAACAGGTTCATGAAGGTCATGGTCGTCTCCTGGGTGGGCGGGCGGCCAGCGGCCGGCCCGGAAGTTCAGATCTTTCGGGCCTGGTCGGCCCAGTACGGTTCACGCAGCTGGCGGTGCAGCACCTTGCCGGTGGCGTTGCGCGGCAGCGCGGTGACGAAGTCCACGGACTTCGGTTTCTTGTAGCCCGCGATGCGGCCGTCGCACCAGCGGATGAGTTCATCGGCCGCCAGCGCGGCGCCGGGCTTGAGCACCACCACGGCCTTCACCGCCTCGCCCCATTCGGCCGAGGGCACGCCGATGACGGCCACCTCGAACACGGCGGGGTGCTCCTGCACCACGCGCTCCACCTCGGAGGGGTAGACGTTGAAGGCGCCGGTGACGATGAGGTCCTTCTTGCGGTCGACGAGGTAGACGTAGCCGTCCTCGTCGATGCGTGCCATGTCGCCGGTGAAAACCCAGCCGTCGCGGATGTTCTCGGCCGTGGCTTCGGGGTTGTTCCAGAAGCCGGCGATGTTGGCTTCGGTGCGCACGCCGATCTCGCCCACGGTGCCGGGCGGCAAGGGCTGGAACTCGGCGTCGAACACCGCCACCTCCACCGCCACCTGCGGCTTGCCGCAGGACAGCAGGCGGTGCGCGAAGGCCGGGTCGCTGAGCGCCAGTTCGTGGTCGGCCGGCTCCAGCACGGTTCCGGCGGTGCCGGTCTCGGTGGACGCGAAGGTCTGGCGGAAGCGCACGGCCGGCAGCCGGCGCTTGGCCTCCTGCAGCACGGGCACGGGGATGGGCGAACCGCCGTAGAGGATGGTGTCCAGCGCGCTCAGGTCGAAGTTGCCGAAGTCCTCGCGGGCCAGCAGGCGCTGGATCGTGGTCGGCACCAGGTTCGTGAAGGTGATGCGTTCGCGCTCCAGCACGGAGAGCACCTTCTCGGCGTCGAAGTTGACGATGACGCTGGTGCTGCCCACGTACAGCGCGCAGTAGATGCCCGCCGTGCCGGCGGCGGAGTACAGCGGCGAAGGCAGCATCACGCGGTGCGTGCTGCGGCTGCCGATGGCGTGCACGTGCACGAACATGCCCACCAGCGTGCTGCCGTGCGTGTAGGTGGCGCCCTTGGGGAAGCCGGTGGTGCCGCTGGTGTAGAGCAGCATCGACGGTTCGTCGTAGCGCAGCGGGCTGTCGAGCACCGGCTCGGTGGGCTCGCCGCCCGCCAACAGCGTCTCGTAGTCCAGCACCGAGGCGTCATCGCACTCGATGCCCACCAGCAGCGTGCAGCCCGGCGCTTCCGCCAGCGCGCGGCGCGCCGCGGCCAGCTCGGGCTTCGCGACGATGAGGCCCGTGGCGCCGGCGTTGTTGAGGATGTAGGCCACCTCGGAAGGCGCCAGCCGGTTGTTCACCGTCACCACCACCGCACCCAGCTTGCTGAGCGCGAAGGAGGCTTCCACCCACTGGTGGCTGTTGCGGGCGTAGAGGCCGACGCGGTCACCGCGCTTCACACCCTGCGCGCGAAGGGCGTTGGCGATGCGGCAGCAGCGTTCGTTGACCTGCAGCCAGCTCAGCCGCGTGTCCTCGAACACCAGCCCCAGCTTGTGGCCGTGCACACGCGCGTTGCGCGTGAGCATGTCGCCCACGCCGCGCAGGCCGCCGAAGATGCCGCTGCCGCCCATCATGCTTTCGCTCGGGCCCCTGCTCAGGCCGTGGCCTTGCGCTGGTAGCGCTTGGCGAACACCGGGGCCTTGGGCGGCTCCAGGTGGGTCTCTTCCTTGCAGCGCGCGCGCAGTTCCTCGATGGTGCCGCCGCGCTCGAAGAGCTGCAGCTCAGGCCGCTCGGCGGCGATGCGGGCACGCAGGGCCAGCGTCCCCTTTTCGTCCAGGCTGCCGTCGTCCTTGATCACCACGCCGTAGCGGCGCGCGCCTTCGCGCGTCACCAGGCCGCGCCGCACGTCCAGCGCCACCAGCGCGGCGTCGCGCTGCAGCGGGTCGCCCCAGCCGCCACCGCCCCAGGTGTTGAAGTAGAGGATGTCGCCGTCCGCCACCTTCACGCGGTCGCATTTGCTCGGCAGCCATTCCTGCGTGCCGTCCTTGCGCTTCAGGAGCTTGTTGCTACGGGCGCCCGGGTGACCGCCGTTCACGCCCCAGGGGTAGGTGAGCCAGCGGTCGTCGTGGATGGAGATCTGGCCGTCGGCCAGGAACTCGTAGGCCGTGCACACGCCGTTGCCACCGCGGTGCTTGCCGGCGCCGCCCGAATCCGGGATGGAGGTGTACTCCACGATGCGCATCGGGAAGTAGGCTTCCAGGTACTCGTTGGGCACGTTGGTGAAGGCCGGCCACAGCGAGTGGCCGTCGGGCCCGTCGCCCACCGGCCGGCCCGGCACGCCGCCGAAGCCGATCTGGAACAGCTGGTACCACTCGCCGTTCTTGTCGTAGCCCGAGTACATGAGGTGCGGGCTGTCGGAGAAGCCCGCGGCGTTCAGCGCCTCGGGCGCGCCCTGGCCCAGCACGCCGCCCATGATGTCGAAGATGCGGCCCAGCAGGTGCGTGCGGCACGACAGCGCCGCGGGGCGCAGCGGCTTCAGGATCGTGGCCTCGGGGATGCGCACGTCCACCAGGTCGTAGAAGCCGTCGTTGAAGAGGATCTGCGGGTCGAACAGGTTGATGAAGAAGGCGCCCAGGAACATCTTGAACATCTCCTCGTTGAGGAGGAAGTTCACCGAGCTGATGGACTGCGGGTCGGTGCCCGCGAAGTCGAAGATGGCCTTGTCACCCTCGCGCCACATCCTGCAGGCGATCTTGTACGGGCCCATGCCCACGCCGTCGTCGTCGATGTAGTCCTCGAAGGACTGCGGCTTCTCGGGGATCACCATCTTGATGATGGTGCTCATGGCGCTGTGGTTGCGCGCCAGCATCTCCTGCATGGCGGCGATGTACTCGTCGACGCCGAAGCGGCGCGTCATCTCGTGCACGCGGCGCTCGGCCAGGCGCAGCGCGGCGATGATGGCGTCGAAGTCGGCGCGGTTCCAGTGCGGCATGCGCACGTTGCGCACCAGCAGCGAGAACAGCTCGGTGTTGAGCTCGCCCTTCCTGAAGATCTTCACCGGCGGGATCTGCAGGCCTTCCTCGAAGATCTGCGCCGCGTCGGTGGGCAGGCTGCCCGGCACCTTGCCGCCGTTGTCCGTCATGTGGCCGAACATGGCGGCCCAGCTGACGATGCGGCCGTCCTCGAAGATCGGCATCATGGTCAGCCAGTCGTTCAAGTGGCTGACGGCGCCGTTCACCGAGTACGGGTCGTTGGTGAGGAAGACGTCGCCTTCCTCGATGGTGCCTTCGTAGCCGGCGATGAAGCCGTAGATGAAGGAACCGAACTGGCCGACCACCATCTTGCCTTCGTGGTTGGCGATCATCGGGAAGGCATCGTGCTGCTCGCGAATGCCGGGCGACATGGCGGTGCGGAACAGCACCGCGTCCATCTCGGCGCGGGCGTTGCGCAGCGCGTTCTCGATGATGTCGAGCGTGATCGAGTTCAGCGCCACCGGCTTGAAGGGCGCGGGGTTGGTCTGGATGATCTTGGCGGGCATGGGGTGTTCCTCGCGGCGGGCGTTCTGGCGGTCAGGCGTTGGGGCGGATCAGGATGTTCCCGACCGCGTCCACCTCGCCGGTGTGGCCCGGCAGGATGAGCGTGGTGGTGTCCATCTGGCACACCACGGCCGGGCCGGGCACGCGGTGGCCGGCCTGCAGCTTCGTGCGGTCGTAGATGTGGGCCTTGTGATCGGCGCCCTCGAAGTAGATGGAGGTCTCGTCGATGACCGCGGCGGCCGCATCCGGGCCGGCCTGGGCCAGCGTCTCGGCCTTCACCACCGTCTCCGGGCCTTGCACGATGGCGCGCAGGCTCACCAGTTCCTGCTCGGCGTCCAGCGCGAAGGTGTAGAGCTGCGTGTGCATCTCGTCGAAGCGCTTGGCCACCGCCGCCAGGCCGTCGCGGGCGAACTGCTCGTGCGTCACGTCCACGCTCAGGCGCATGCCCTGGCCGTGGTAGCGCACGTCGACCTGGTAGATCACCGTCTGCTCGGCATCGGCCACGCCTTCGGCGATGAGGCTGCGCTTGGCCACGGCGGTGAGCTCGTCCAGGATGCCCAGCACTTCCGCGTCGCTGGTCTCGTGGAACCTGCGCACGAAGGTGCGCGAGGCTTCGTCGCGCAGCCGCGTGGTGGCGTCGCCATAGGCGCACAGCACCCCCGGGCCCGGCGGGATGATCACCGGCCACGAGCCCGTGAGCCGCCCCAGCGCGTTGGCGTGCAGCGGGCCGGCGCCGCCGAAGCCCACCAGCGCGAAGTCGCGCGGGTCGTGGCCCTGCTCGATGGACACGAGCCGCAGCGCGCCGAACATGTTCTCGTTGACGATGTTGATGATGCCTTCGGCGGCTTCCTTCACCGTCTTGCCCAGCGCGTCGGCCACGCTCTTGACGGCCTTCTCGGCCAGCGCGCGGTCGATCTTCATGTCGCCGCCCAGGCGCGAGTTGGCGGGCAGGTAGCCCAGCACCACGTTGGCGTCGGTCACCGTGGGCTTCTCGCCGCCCTTGCAGTAGGCGGCCGGGCCGGGCACGGCGCCCGCGCTCTGCGGGCCCACGCGCAGCGCCTTGGTGAGGTCGGGCACGTAGGCGATGGAGCCGCCGCCGGCACCCACGGTGCGCACGTCGATGGACGGCGCGCGCACGGTCACGTCCGACACGCGGGTTTCGCGGCGCGTCTGCGCGATGCCCTTCTCGATCAGCGCCACGTCGGTGGAGGTGCCGCCCATGTCGAAGGTCAGCAGGTTGCCGAAGCCGCTCTGGCGCGCGATCCACTGCGCGCCGGTCACGCCGCCGGCGGGGCCGCTCATCAGCAGCGCCACGGGGTTGTTCTGCGCCGCTTCCACCGCCGCCAGGCCGCCGTCGCTGCGCAGCACGTGCAGCTTCACGCCGGGCATCTTGCGGTCCACCTCGGCGTGCAGGTTCTTGATGTAGCGGCCAACGATGGGGCGCACGTAGGAGTTCACCACCGTGGTCTCGGTGCGCTCGTACTCGTACATCTCGGGAATCACTTCGCTGGAGATCGACACCGGCAGGCCGGGCAGGATCTCCTCGCAGATCTCGCGCACGCGGCGCTCGTGCGCGCCGTTGGCGTAGGCGTGGACCAGCGACACCGTCATGGCCTCGATGCCCTGGCCACGCAGCGTGGCCAGCGAGGTGCGCAGCGCGTCCTCGTCCAGCGCCTTGATGACCTGGCCGCGGGCGTCGATGCGCTCGTCGGCTTCCACCGTCAGCTCCAGCGGCGCCATCAGCGGCTTCTTGTTGTAGATGACCCAGCCGCCCAGGCCGCCCGGAACGTAGGAGCGCGCGATCTGCAGCACCTGGCGGTAGCCCTTGGTGGTGACGAGGCCGACGCGCGCGCCCTTGCCTTCCAGCACCGTGTTGGTGGCCACCGTGGTGCCGTGCATCACGTGGGTGATGCGCGCCGGGTCGATGCGGTTCTGCTCGCAGAGCTTGTTGATGCCGTTGAGCACGCCGATGGACGAATCGGCCGGCGTGGACGGCACCTTGGCCGAATAGGTTTCGCCACTGGATTCGTTGATCAGCAGCAGGTCGGTGAACGTGCCGCCGACATCGACGCCGAGCCGGTAGCTGACGGTGCTGGTGCTGGACATGGTGCTTCCTTCGATGCGGGCCCGGTGGCCCCAGGGACAGGCGTCCATGATGGTTCGCCGCAAGCGCCGGCGCCCGCCTGCGCCGAGCCTTGTCCGGCATGCGGATGGCCCTTCGCCGCGCCTTGTGCCGGGGCCGGGGCGCGCCAGACAGTGGCATCCTCCCTGCCTCCGCCTGCCCTGCCCGCGAGCCCGCCCGTGACCGACCCCACCCGCCCCGACCTGCACGCCGACTACCAGGGCGCCGGCTTCGGCGCCACGTTGCCCTTCGGCCCGCGCCCGGCCGTGGTGGTGGTGGACGTGGTGCAGGCCTACACGCAGCCCGACAGCGGCCTCTATGCGCAGGGCTTCGTCGACGCCGTGCCCGCCAACCGGACACTCATCGCAGCGGCGCGTGCCGCCGGCGTGCCGGTGGTCTTCACCAACGTGGCCTTCGACGCCGCAGGCCGCAACGGCGGCCTGTTCTTCCGCAAGGTGCCCGCATTGCGGAGCTTCCTGCCGGGCTCGCCGCTGGGCGCGTTCGTGGAAGGCGTGGAGCCGCTGCCCGGCGAGACGGTGGTGACCAAGCAGTACGCCTCGGCCTTCTTCGGCAGCTCACTGGCCAGCACGCTGACCGCCTGCCGCGTGGACACGGTGCTGATCACCGGTTTTTCCACCTCGGGCTGCGTGCGCGCCACGGCGCTGGACGCGCTGCAGCACGGCTTCGCGCCCTTCGTCGTGCGCGAGGCCTGCGGCGACCGCGACGCGCGCCCGCACGAGGCCAACCTGTTCGACCTGCAGGCCAAGTACGCCGAGGTCGTGACGCTGGAGCGTGCCCTTCAGGAACTGGCCCGGATCAAGGCTTGACGTAGCGGTCCAGGAAGGCCTTGGCATCGCGCGCGGTCTCTTCCGGGCGCTGCAGGTTGATGATGTGCCCGCCCTCGGGGTAGAGGATCTTGTCCCGGGCCTGCGCGTTCTTCAGCGCGTTGTAGAAGGCGTCGGCCGTGCGCGTGGACAGCGCCTGCCCGGCCCCGCCCCACATCACCAGCGAAGGCGCGCGCACGTGCGCCAGCACGCGCTCGGGCGTGCCGCGCTCGTACATGCGGCCGGCCGTGACGGACTCCTCCAGCCGCCCCGCGGTGTTGGTGAAGTCCAGCTTGCGCTGGATGAGCGCCGGCGTGATGAGGGGCGAGTTGTTGAGCAGGAAGCGCAGGAAGCTCTCGGCGTCGCTGGCGCGCACCACGGGGTCGGTGGTGATGTTGTAGACCGGGGCCGGCGGGGTGGACGCGGCCTGGGCCGCGGCGGCCGCCGATGCCGCCGCCGGGCGCTGGCCGAACTGGATGCCGGCCGAGTTGGCCAGGATCAGCGCCGTGATGCGCTCGGTGCGCGTGGCGGCGTAGCGGAAGGCCACCAGGCCGCCGTAGCTGACGCCGGCGATGGCGAAGCGCTCGGCGCCCAGATGGTCCATCAGCGCGTCGATGACCAGGTGCTTGCGCTCCACCGAGTAGTTGCCGCTGGCGATGGGGCCGGTCATGCCGAAGGCCGGCAGGTCCAGGCGCACCACGCGGTAGTGCGGCGACAGCACCTTGACCCAGCCGTCCCAGTCGGCAAGGTCGCCGAAGGTGCCGTGCACCAGCAGCACCACGGGGCCCTGACCCTCGTCCTTGTAGTGCACCTTCACGCCGTCCAGGTCGACGAACTTCGAGGCCGCGTCGGCGTGGCGCGCGATGACGTCGGCGCGCGGCAGCGTGCGCGTGGTGAAGGGCGGCTCGGCGGCCAGCGCGGCCGTGGCGGCCAGGGTGAACACCGTGGCCAGGGCCAGCACCAACGGCATGGCGAGCAGGGAACGCAGCTTCATGGGAAGGAACTCCGGTTCAGGCCGCCGCCAGGGGCGGCAGCCATTCGATCCATTCGCCCGCCGGCCCGGCTTCCAGCGTCGGCCCGGCCGGCGGTACGGCGGCGTGCAGGCTCACCATCGCCAGGCCCGCGGGCAGGCCTTCGGCCACGGCGGCGGGCGCGGGGTGCTCGGGCACCTCGTCGATCTCGATGATCGAACGCCCGGCCAGCCCCAGCGTGGCCACGGCGCGGCGATGCTCAGGGTCCAGGCCCAGCGCGCGGCTGAGCGCGGAGACGCGGCTCTCGAAACGGAAGCCGCTGCCGCCGGCACGTTCGGCATACCAGGCCAGTGCGGCCTCGCGGTCGGGCGCGCTGAGCACGGGGATGAAGAAGCGCTCGGCCGTGCAGCGCGCGTTCATCGGCAGGTCGAAAGGCGGCACCTGGGCACGCACTTCGGTGAGGTAGAGCGTCTCGCCGGCCGGCCCGGCCACCTGCATGGCCCAGATGTCGTCGCTGACGGACAGCGGCCGCGGCACGCCCAGGATGCGGAAGGGCCCGCCTTCCAGCCGCCGGCCCAGCGCCTGCACGTCGCGCACCAGCACTTCCAGCGCCAGCCAGCCGCGCTGGCGCATCGGCGCGGGCGCCACGGCGCCAGGCACTTCCAGGATGCGCAGCCAGTGCGTGGACGGGTCGGCCGGGTCGGCCCCCATCACGACGAAGCGGCGGCCGGCCAGCGCCGGCTTGCCCCAGGCCGCGGCCTGCGCAGCGCTCAGCGGCGCGTCGCTGATGACCTGCAGGTCCAGGTGGTCGCGGTAGGCGGCGACGCTGGCGTCGGCGTCGGCCGTGACCACGGTGCCGGCCCGCGGCGGACCGATCCGCGGAACAGGCGGCACGGCAGCCATGCTCAGCGCTGCGCGGTCAGGTAGGCGATGAGCGCCTTGCGGTCGGCCTCCACCGGCATGCCTTCGAAGGCCATGCTGGTGCCGGGCGCCACGGCGCCGGGGCGCTGCAGCCACGCGTGCAGCTTGGCCTCGTCCCACTTGAAGTCCTGCTTCTTCAGCGCGGCCGAGTAGTTGAAGCCGGCCTGGGCGGCCACCTGGCGGCCGACCACGCCCTTGAGGTTCGGGCCGATCTTCACGACCTTGGAGTCGGCGACGTCGTGGCAGGCCACGCAGCGCAGGAAGAGGCGCTGGCCACGCGCCACCTGCGGGTCGGCGGCGGGGGCGGTCTGCGCTTGGGCGGGCAGCTGCAGCAGCAAGGCCAGCAGCGCGGCGGCCTGGACGGGGCGGGAACGCATGGGCGGTCTTCCTCGGTACGGGTGGGTCAGGAGCGGCAAGCCTACCTGTGGCACGCTGCCGGCCGCACCGGGTGCGGGCGCACGTCCGCAATTCGGACGGCGCGAGCGCTCAGTCCAGCTGCTCTTCGCGCAGCCGCCGCCACAGCGTGGTGCGGCTCACGCCCAGCAGGGCCGCGGCCATCTGGCGGTTGCCGCCGGCGCGCGAGAGGGCGCCGACGATGGCCGAGGTGTCCAGCCGCCCCGGGGGCGCCAGCGGCAGCGGTGCCGGCTCCACCGGCGCGGGCGCCGGCGCGGCGGCCATGGCCGGGCTGGCCAGCTCGGGCGCTTCCACCAGGAACTGCTGGTAGTCGATGTGGGCCACGGTGCTGAAGGAGCCCAGGAAGGCGGCCAGCCGCTCCATGATGTTCTCCAGCTCGCGCACGTTGCCGGGCCAGGGGTAGTGCAGCAGCGCCGGCATCAGCGGCGCCAGCGCCTGGTCGGCCGGCAGGCTGCAGCCCTGGCGGCGCAGCGCGCTGAACAGCAGCTGCAGCGCCAGGCCCGGGATGTCCTGCACGCGCTCGCGCAACGGCGGCAGCGCCACGCGCAGGATGTTGAGCCGGTAGTAGAGGTCAGCGCGGAACTTGCCTTCGCGGATGCGCTCGGGCAGCTCGCAGTGCGTGGCGGCGACGATGCGCACGTCCACCGGCAGCGGCGTCTGCCCGCCCAGGCGCACCACCTCGCGCTCCTGCAGCACGCGCAGCAGGCGCGTCTGCAGCGTGATGGGCATGTCGCCGATCTCGTCCAGGAACAGCGTGCCCGTGTGCGCCGATTCGAACAGCCCCGGCTTGCCGCCCTTGCGCGCGCCGGTGAAGGCACCGTCCTCGTAGCCGAAGAGTTCGCTCTCCAGCAGCGACTCGGGGAAGCTGGCGCAGTTCAGCGCCACGAAGGGGCCGTCGCCGCGCTCGCTGCCGTTGTGGATGGCCTGCGCGAAGAGCTCCTTGCCGGTGCCGCTCTCGCCGGTGATGAGCACGGTGGACAGCGTGCGCGCGCAGCGCTGCGCCACGGCGCGGGCCTGGCGCATGGCCGGGCTCGTGCCCTGGATCTGGTCGAAGTGGTAGCGGGCGGACAGCCCGCGGCTGCGGCGCTGCGAGCGCACCACCTTGTCGGCGCGCTGGATGGACTGCGCGTCGTACAGCGTCAGCAAGGCGCCGCCGATGCGCCCGGCTTCGCGCAGCGCCACGCGCGTCATGAGGTAGCTGCGGCCGGCCAGCTGCACGACCGAGTCCACCGCCTCGTCGCGTTCGGCCAGCACGTCCCCCAGCGACAGCGAAGGCGCGATCTCGCGCAGGTCACGCCCCAGCAGGCCTTCGGGCGGGGCACCGAGCAGGCGATCCATCAGCGGGTTGGCGGCCGTGATGCGCTGCTGCACGTCCACCGCCAGCACGGCCTCGTGCAGGTGCTGCAGCACGGCGTTCAGGCGGTCGTAGCGCATGGCCTGCAGCACCGACTGCTCGGCGATCTGCACCGCGCCCTCGAGAGCCTGCCGCACGGAATCGAGGCTGTAGACCAGGATGCCGTGCATGCCGCTCTGCTCGGCCAGTTCCACGACCAGGCTGGAGCCGACGATGACCTCGTAACCCTGGTCGCGCAGACGGTGGAAGCTGTTGTGGATGTCGTCGATGGTCTCGTAGGGCTCTTGCGAGACCTCCACCTGCAGCAGCTCCTTCACGTCCTCCAGCTCGGGGATCTTCTCGTGGTAGATGCCCACACCCACGCGGTCGGAGAACTGGCGCGCCTTCTTCAGCGCCATCAGCAGGTCGTAGCCGCTGACCTTGATGCCCACCACCGGCAGCGTGAGCGCCGAGCGCAGCAGCGCGGCGTTGGCGCCGGCGGAGATGATGACGTCGTGCGCGCGGCTCTTCTCGATCTCGCGGCCCACGCGCAGCGCGTCGTCGAGCACCACGCTCTGCACGTGGATGTCGGCGCGACCGGTGAATTCCGGCAGCACCGCGTTGACGAGCCGGTTCAGCGGCCCGTACGAGAAGATGCACAGGCGCGGCCTGCGCTTCAGGCTCTGGATCGACAACGTGGTCTCCGGCAGGGGGCCTGCAGCCCGGCCGGCATTGTTCCACGGGCGGGGCGCGTCACCGCGGCCCCGTGGCGCTCAGCCGCCCAGCACGAACTGCAGGATGGCCGCGCCCAGCGCCTGCGGCTGCTCGAAGGCGCTCAGCGCACCGGCGTCGCGGATCACCACCGTCTGGCAGCCCGGCAGGCGCTGCGGCGCGGCGTCCAGCAGTTCCTGCTTGAAGAACAGGTCGTTCTCGGCGCCGAACACCAGGGTCGGGCAGCGCAGCTTGGCGAAGTGGTCGTCCTGGCACATCCAGTGCAGCACGGCATGGTGGGCGTCGTAGGGCCGCTGGCGCGCCGCCTGGCCGATGACGAAGGCGCGGAAGCGCACCGGCAGCGGCCCCGTGGGCGTGAGCGCGCGGTAGCGTTCCCAGGCCTCGGCCAGGAAGCTGCCGTTGGCCGTCATCGGCAGCTCGCGCGACAGCGGCTTGCCCTTGAGCTTCTCCAGGAAGCCTTCGATCATCTGCCGGTTCACCAGCATCTCCACCGACAGCACCACCCGCTTCACGCGCTCGGGGTGGTTCACGGCGATGGACATGGCCAGCGCCGCGCCCGAGTGGTTGCCGCACAGGATGGCCTGCTTCACGCCCAGCGCGTCCATGAACTGCAGCGTGGTGCGCGTGAAGTCGGCCATCGCGCATTCCTGCGGCGGGTCGTCCGAGTTGCCATGGCCGATCATGTCCGGCGCGATGACACGGAAGTGCGGGCTCAGCAGCGGGATCACGCCGGCCCATTCCTCCCAGCTCAGCGGCGCCTGGTGGAACAGCAGCAGCGGCTCGCCCTGGCCTTCGGTGACGTAGTGGATCTGGGTGCCGTCGGGCAGCTCGGCGTAGGCTTTTTTCATGGCGGGGCTCTGGCTCAGGCGACGCGGATGGCGACTTTGCCGATGTGCTCGCCCGAATGCAGGCAGGCGTAGGCGGCGGGGGCTTGGTCGAAGGCGAAGCAGCGGTGGATGACGGGGTCGAAGCCGCGCACGGCCACGGCGCGCACCAGCTCGGCCAGCATCGCGCGGTTGCCCGAGGTGATGCCGGCGATCTGCAGGTTCTTCACCACCCAGCCCAGCGCGTTGGTGGTGGCCGGCTTGCCGCTGCCGGGCGCGGACAGGCCGCCGATGAGACCGATGCGGCCGTTCACGGCGGCGGCGTCGATGGACTGGTCCAGCGTGTCCAGGCCGCCCGTTTCCAGCACGATGTCGGCGCCGCTGCCGCCGCTGGCCTTCATCACCTCGGCGCCCCAGTTCGGGTGGCTGCGGTAGTTGACGGTGATGTCGGCGCCCAGCTCGCGCATCTGCGCCAGCTTGTCGTCGCTGGAAGACGTGATGGCCACGCGCGCGCCGTGCAGGCGCGCCAGCTGCAGCATCAGCAGCGAGGCGCCGCCCGTGCCCAGTGTGAGCACCAGGTCGCCGGCTTTCACGCGGCCCAGGCGCACCAGCACCTGCCAGGCAGTGGTGCCGGCGGCCGGCAGCACCACGGCCTGTTCGTCGGAGAGCGTGGCCGGCACCGGCACCAGCGCCGCGGCCGGCACGACGATCTTCTCGGCCAGCCAGCCGTCCTGGCTGATGCCGAGGTCGTTGCCCAGGTGGGCGGGGCTCCAGGCGCCGTCCAGCCAGCCGGCGAAGTGCGGGCAGACGACGCGGTCGCCGGGCTGGAAGCCGGCCACGCCGTCACCCATCGCCAGGACCTCGCCCACGCCGTCGGACAGCGGCACGCGGGTCTCGGGGCGGCGCGGGCCGTAGCGGCCCGACAGGGCCAGCAGGTCGCGGTGGTTCAGCGCCACCATGCGCACGCGCAGCAGCACCTGGCCGGGGCCGGCCACGGGGTCGGGACGCTCGCGCAGGCGCAGCGAGGCCAGGCCCTGCTGCTCGCCCATTTCGTAGGCTTTCATCGTGCTTCCAGTGTCGGTGACCGCGGCATTGTCGGGAGCGAGCTGCAGCCGGGTGCGGCGGGTGGGGTGCGATGTCCACATCTCGGACAACCCCTGGCCATCGGACCTGCGGCGGCAGCGGGCGGGCCGGGCTTGTTATGCTGACCCGACACCCCAGAAAGCCCCCATGGCCACTGCCCCCCTGCAGGCGAGCGCCGCGCCGCGCCGCATCATCATCGGCATCTCCGGCGCCAGCGGTTCGATCTACGGCATCCGGCTGCTGGAACTGCTGCGCGACGTGCCCGGTGTGGAGACGCACCTCGTGCTCTCGTCCGCCGGCAAGCTGACCTTGGCGCTGGAGACCGGGCGCAAGGTGGCCGAGGTGCTGGCCCTGGCACACCAGGTGCACGACGAGCGCGACATCGGCGCTTCCATCGCCAGCGGCTCCTTCCGCACGGCGGGCATGGTGGTGGCGCCGTGCTCCATGCGCACGCTGTCGGCCATCGTGCATTCCCTGTCGGACAACCTGCTCACGCGCGCTGCCGACGTAGTGCTGAAGGAACAGCGCCGCCTGGTGCTGATGCCGCGCGAGAGCCCGCTGCACCTGGGCCACTGCAAGCTGCTGGTGCAGGCGGCCGAGCTGGGCGCGCTCATCGTGCCGCCGATGCCGGCCTTCTACGCGCAGCCGCAGACGCTGCAGGACATCGTGGACCACAGCGTGGGCCGCGTGCTGGACCTCTTCGACATCGACAGCGGCCTGGTCAAGCGCTGGCAGGGCGTGGGCGCCACCGTGGCGGCGGCGCGCGGCACCCATGCCGAAGACTGAGGTGGCGGCCACCGACGACGTGCTGGCCGCCGTGCTGGCGCTGCTGGCGCAGGAGCATGTGCTGACGCTGGCCTGCCACGACGCCGACGGCCCCTGGGCCGCGCCGGTGTTCTACGCGCTGGACGGCGAGGAGCTGGTCTTCGTGTCCTCGCCGCGCACGCGCCACAGCCTGGCGTTGGCCGCATCGCCGCGCTGCGCCGGTGCCGTGCACGCGCCGGCCACCGACTGGCAGGCCATCGCCGGCGTGCAGCTGGCCGGCCACGTGCGCGAACTGGGCGACGAAGAAGCCGCCGCGGCGCGCGCCCACTACGAGCGCCGCTTCCCTTTCGTGGCCGGCGGCGACGCCACGCTGGCCGCTGCGCTGCAGCGTTCGCGCTGGTACCGGCTGCGCCTGGACAGCGCCGTGCTGGTGGACAACCGCCGCGGCCTGGGCGCGCGGCAGCGCTGGGTGCGCCCCGACGCGCCATGAAGAAGGCCGCCCGGAGGCGGCCTGCGGCGGGAGCGAGAAGACTCAGTTCGGTGCGCTGGCGGCGCTGGCCGCGGCGGCCGGGGCCTTGGGCTCGTCGAACTTCGCGCCGGCCTTGTTCGTCATGAAGACGACGGCGCGACCGATCTCGACGTCGCTGAAGTCGCCGCCGCCCTGCGCGCCCATGGCGCCCTTGCCCTTGAGGGCAGAGGTCAGCAGCATCTCGTAGCCGGTCTTGATGCGCGGTGCCCAGGCGGCTTCTTCGCCGAGCTTGGGCGCACCGGCGGCACCGGCGGCATGGCAGGCCGAGCAGACGGCGGTGTAGACCTGCTCGCCGGTCTTCAGCGCGCCGGGGTTGGAGGCGTCGCGCACCTCCACGCGGCCCACCGGCTGCAGCCGCTTGGCCACGGCTTCCGGGCCCAGGCCGTCGCTGCCGGCCGCGGGCTTGGCGCCGAAGTCGACGTAGTTGACGAGCAGCACGATGCCGAAGATCGGAATCAGGAACGATGCGACGACCGAGGCGATGAGCTGCTTGGGGGTCTTGATCGGACCCTCGTGGTTCGGCTCGTGGGCCTCGGCGTGATCGTTCGGCTGACTCATGGAATCCTCAGTGCGGCCTTTGCGGTGTGACGTGAGCCTGCGCAGAACCCTTGCCCGCGCAGGCAAAAACCCGACGATTATAGAGGGCCGCCCCCTGCCGGCCGGGTCACCCTGATGGCGCTGCGGGCCGGGCCGCTAGAATGGCAGGCTCTCCGCGGCGACCGTGGTGAAGTGGATATCATGCGGCCCTCCGAAGGCTGCGTCGCAGGTTCGATTCCTGCCGGTCGCACCAGCTGCAGGGTGTCGAAGCCGCTCTTCTTTGTGAAGTGAGGCGTCAAGTGGCGCGAAGCGCCCTTTCGGAGCGAGCGAGTACGCACGACCCGTCTCCGTTGTTCGCGAGCCTCAATCTCAGCGAGCAACAGACCACCCCAAGCGCGCGCGACCGCCACAGAACGAACGACTGCCAATGACCGGCAGCGTGAGCAGCAGACCGTGCCGGCAAGCTGTCAGTCGGCCCTCTGAACCCGTCTCCACATCGCCACCTGTCGGCCGCACGCCGGTCACCGGGAACCGGGCTGAGGCGACGAGGGCAGCAGCGTGTCCGACCCCAGGCGCGTTGCCAGCAGCTGCAACGCCCGGTGGGCAGGATGGCGCTGCAGGAAGCTGTCCTTGAAGGCCGCGGGCACCCACTGCTGAACCATCCGCTGCAGACCCTGGACGCCCACCGCGGCGGTGGACCGCGCGGCCTGCGTCTGGCCCTGCTGCAGTTGGTGGCGCGCCATGAGCCAGGCCGTCCAGGGCCCGGTGGCCGTGGTCCGCTCGGGGCCCGGTTCGGGCCAGGGATGTGAGCCCACGCCACGGCAGGCCAGCAGGGCCCGCAGGGGTTCCGTCATCAGCAGCAGGCCGCCCTGGCCGGCCCGTGCCTCCAGGTCGGCAAGATCGGTGCCGGACCAGGGGCAACTCTCGACCAGACTCGACCACAAGGCCCACTCGCAGGCCAGCGCGACGTCGCCGCAGGTGATGGCCTCGTGCGGCCACTCCATCGCGGCGGGTTGGCCCGTGGTCAGTGCAATCTGAAGGTGCAGCAGGTCCAGCTGCAGGCGCTCCCGATGTCGCAGCCGCGCGGCCATGGCAGGCTCGCGCTGGCCGATCAACTGCCGCGCCAGGTCGGCGCGACCCAGGCTCAGGTACAGGCCCGCCAGCGTGCGTTGGGCGCTCTGGAACTGGCCCTGCGTCGCCAGGCGCAGCTCGAGCTCCTGCCCCACGGCCAGGGCCTCCTCGAACTGCCCGGCCCAGCGCAAGGTGTCGACCAGGTTGCGCAGAATGATCAGGAGGTCCATCGGGGCGATGGAGGCCGAGGCCGCCGCCTGTCGCGCGCGGCGCGCCTCGGCCAGCGCCTGGTCCACCAGCCCCTGGCGCACCCACAGCAGCGCCTGCGCGGAACTCAGCACGATCCAGGTGGCGCGGTCCTGGTGCGCCGCCAGCAGCGGCAGGACCCGCTCCGCCTCCCGTTGTGCCAGGCGAGGCTGACCGCGCAGGCCCAGCACCATGGCTTTGGTCGCAGCCAGTGCGGCGGCCAGGCGCTCGTTGCCCATGTCGCGCTGCAACCTCTCGCCGACGGCAAGGTGCTGCAGGGCACTGTCGAAGTCGCCATCGGCCGAGGCCCGGCTGGCGCAGGCAAAGCGGCATTCCGCCTCCAGGCGCATGTCGCCCAGCGCGATGGCATCGGCGAGCATGTTGCCCACGTCACTCAGACCCGAATCCACATCGCCTTGGGCTGCGCGCAACACGGCGCGCACGAAGCGCACGCGCAAGGCCTGTCCCTCGGTGCGCGCCAAGGGTTCCAACTCGCGCAGGCAGTGGGCGGCCTGCGCGGCGGTGCCGATCTCGCTCATGGCTTCCGCGTTGTCGAACCAATGCTCGAAGGCCTGCTCGGGCTGGCCCTGGGCCAGGGTGATTCCGGCGGCCTGGGCGTGGAAGTCGAAGGTCTCGTCGGCACGGGCGGCGCGCCAGGCCAGCATGGCGGCGTTCAGCAGATGCGGCACGGCCGCGGCATCGCGCCCGGCGGCGCGCCAATGCGCGGCAATGCGGCCGGGCTCGTGCGGGCGCGGCGCCAGCCAGGCGGCCACGCGCTCGTGCAGCACCTTGGCGATGGCGGTGGGCAATTGCGCCAGCGCCACTTCGGCGAACAGGTCGTGGCTGGTGCCCTGGGGGCCGAACATGCCGCGCTGTTCCAGCTGGGCCCAGGCCTCGGCCAGCGCCAGGGCATGGCGACCGGTGACCACCTCGGCCAGCTCGACGCTGAAATCCTTGCCCGCCACGGCAGCCACCTGCAGCAGATGGCGCGCGTCGGCGGGCAGCTGGGCCAGGCGCTCGGCGACGAGGTCGCGCACCTGGCGCGGGATGGCCAGGTGCCCGGGCTCCAGGGGCAGCTGGTTGTGCACCATGTGCCGCAGGGATTCCAGCAAGTGCAGTGGGTTGCCACCGACGCGCCGCAAGAGGGCCCGGGCCAGGCTCGCGCTGTCGGCCGCTCCGGCGGCGTGGCCCTGCGTCGCCAGGTCGGCCAGCAAGGGGCCGAGCAGGCTGTCGATGGCCTCTTCATCCAGCGGCGGCAAGCTCACCGACTGCACGCCGCCCATCTGCTTCAGGGTCTGCAGCCTCTGCGCTGCCTGCGGCCCGGCGTGCAGGCGCGAGGCCAGGCCGATCCGCAAGGGGCAGGCACTGGCATCGGCCAGCCAGGGGCTGAGCAGGGCGACGCTGGCGTCGTCGGCAAACTGCCAGTCGTCCAGCAGCAGGGCCACGCCGAACGCGCCAGCCGCCGTCAGCCAGGCCTGCAGGGGCGGTGCCAGCGAGCGGGCGGGCTGGCGCTGGGGGACCTGGCTGCCGCTGAGCAACAGGGGCAGGAGCTGCCGCAGGGCCTGGCCTGCAGGCGTGTCTCGCAGCGAGGGGTGGGCGCTGTCCACCTGGTCCACCAGCCGGGCCACCAGGGCCAGCGGCACGGCCTCGTCGCCCGGACGGGCGCGCACCAGCTGCGCGCCGGGCCATTGGGAGGCCAGCTGTTCCAGCACCCGCGTCTTGCCTTGGCCGGGCTCGCCCAGCAGCGCAAAGTGCTGCTGGTTCTGCCACGCCTGCTGCAACCGGGCCAGCAAGGGGTCGCGGCCCAGCAGCTGCGGCGGGCGCCGCAGGGAAACCGGCAGCGACTTCGGCAGGCCCAGGCCCTGGCCCTGGGCGGCTTCGATGGCCTGCAGCAGGCTCAGGGTCTCGGCCGAGGGCCGGGTGCCTACCTCGTTCTTCAGCACCCGCTCGCAGGCGTCGAAGGCCAGCAGCGCGGCGGTGCGGTCGCCCGACAGGTAGTGCAGCCGCATCACGCGGCGGTGCGCGGCCTCCGACAGCGGCGCCTGGCGCAGCAGGGTCTGGGCCAGCGGCAGGGCCAACTCGACCCGACCGGCCTGCTCGCAACGCTCCGCCTCGGCCTCCAGGGTCCGCAGGTGGGCGGCGTGGCGCTGCTCGCGCCGGCGCAGCAACCAGTCGGCAAAGTCGCGGGGAAGGTCCGGCGCCAGGTCGGCCAGCAGTTCATGCGTGTGGTCCAGATCGTGACTGACGCCAGGCGCGAGACGCAGCGTGTGCTGGCCGCCCACGAGGTCTGCGCCGAGTTGCTTGCGCAGCTGGAACAGGCGCTGGCGCAGCGAGCTGCGGGCGGCCTCGGGCGGGCTCTCGGGCCACAGCAGGCCGGCCAGCTGGGCGCGCGGCGTGGGGCCCTCCAGCACCAGCCAGGCCAGCAGCGCGGCGTCGCGCGCCGCCAGCGCCATGGCGGGCACGCCAGCGCGCAGCACGCAAGGGGTCACCGACAGTTGCAGATGCAGGCCCGCTGGCATGGCACAAGTATCGGCGCGGCGCACATCACGGCTTCCAGAACGCCGCACCCAGCGTCGTCGACGTCGGCGTGGCGACCACCGCACCGGCGCTCACCTGGGCCGCGCCCGTACCCACCTGGCCCACGTCATTGGCACCCCAGCACATCACATTGCCGTTGGCCCGCAACACGCAGGTATGGCCAGCGCCGGCGCCGCCGGCGATCACTGGGTCGGCCACCTCGCGCAGGCTGTTCGGTCGGCCGGCTGTCTGGGGGTAGAGCAGCTGCTCCTGCGCGGCGTGGTTGCCCATGTAGCCCGTGCCCCAGCACAGCATGTCGGTCGCCCGCACGGCGCAGGTGTGGTGGACGCCCGCAAAGAGGCGCAAGCTGCCGTAGATCGACGCCGGCCGGGCCTGGTTGCGCCCATTCGTGGTGTTGTCACCGAGCTGGCCTGCGGGATTGAAGCCCCAGCACATGGGTTGGTCGTTGCCGACCTCGAACACGCAGGCGTGCTGCCCCCCGGCCACGAGACCGCCGCGCGCCAGGAAGTCGCTTTCCACGCCATCGAGGTCGAGCTTTCGCACCCGCTCGGGCGCGGTGCGCGCGTTGACGAAGACGTCGGCGCCCCAGCACCAGACCTCGCCGTTGGCGCGCTGCGCACAACTGAAGTTGACGCCGACCACCACGGCCACCGCGCCTTCGAAGGGGTTGCCGTCGGCGAAGCGCACGGCTTGGGGGCTGGCCGCCTCCTCCGTGCTGCCGTTGCCGAGCTGGCCCGAGGCGTTCTGGCCCCAGCAGGCCACGGCGTTGCGCCCGCCCGTGCCATCGATGAGGCAGCCATGAACCCAGTTCACGGCCACCGCCTGCACATCGGCGGCGACCATCCTCTGCGGCGTGGTCGCCCCACCGGTGGCCTGTCCCCAGCACGACAGCGTGCGCGCCGCGCCGTGGATGGCGCAGGTGCTGGCCAGGCCGGCCGAGACGGCGCTGACCTCCGTCAGCCCGCTGACGAGCGTCGGCTCGGCCCGCGTCAGACCCGTCCCGTCGCCCAGCGCGCCCGCGGCGCCTGCACCCCAGCAGTACAAGGTGCCGGCGGCCGCCACCGCGCAGCCGTGGTAGGAGCCGATGGCGATCTTGCCGTCCACGGCGGCGGTGGCCGCCGGGGCGTCGACCGTCAGCAGGGCACCCTGGCTGATCACCAGGCCGGCGCCGTTGAAGACCGCCACGCTGTAGACCGCGCCGCTGTCGGCCAGCGCCAGGGCCGGCGTGGTGTAGCTGGCCTCGGTGGCGCTGCCGATGGGCAGGCCGTTGCGCAGCCACTGGTAGCGCAGGGCTTCACCGGAAGCGGTGACACCGAAGGTGGCTGTGCTGCCCACCGCCGCCGAGGCGGCGCCGGGCTGGGCGCTGATGACCGGCGCGCCGATGACGGTGAGCGCGACAGCGTTGCTGGCGACGCTGCCCGCGGCATTGCTGACCGTCACCTGGTAGCTGCCCGCATCGCCCGCCGTGGCAGCGGCGATCAGCAACTGCGCACCGGTTTGTCCCGCCAGCGGCGTGCCGTTGCGCGACCACTGGTAGGCCAGCGGGCCGCTGCCCTGCGTGCCCACGGCCAAGGCCACGCTCAGGCCCGGCGCCACCACCATGGGCTGGGGCTGCGCGTTGATGCTGGGCGCTTCGGGTGTGGCCGAGGCTGGCGTCAGCGCCGGCGCCACGCCCAGCGTCGCGGCCCGGCTGGTGACCGTGCCCACGCCGTTGCTGACGACGACGCTGTAGTTGCCGGCGTCGGCCGTGGTCACGCCCTGGATCGTGTAAGCCGCCGCCGTGGCGCCGGCGATGTCCACCTCGTTGCGCCGCCACTGGAAGGTGAAGGGGCCCGTGCCTGTCACCCCCACGCCGAAGGTGGCGGTGTTGCCCACCGTGACCGCCACCGCTGCCGGCTGGGTGGCAATGGCCGGAGCCACGGGCGCGGTGCCGCTGGGGACATCGGTGACCGTCAGCGCGACGCGATCGCTGAGCACCGAACCCGCGCCGTTGGACACGCGCACCGAATACAGGCCGCGCTGGGCCGCTCCGGCGTTGGCGATCTTGAGCTGCGGGCCGTTGGCGCCGCTGAGCGCCACGTCGCCGAAGAACCACTGGTAGGACAAAGGCCCGGTGCCGTTGACGGTGACAGCGAACACCGCTTCGCTGCCGGCCAGCACCGTCAGCGCTGCGGGCTGCGAGGTGATGGTGGGCGCCACCAGACCATCGGCCACCGAAACGGTGACAGTCTCGCTGGGCGTGCTGCCGGCGGCGTTGCTGGCCAGCACGCGGTACTGGCGACCGTTGTCGGCCAGTTGCAGCACCGGCGTGGTGTAGTTGGCCGTGGTGGCACCGCTGCCGTCGGCCACATCCACCCAGTCGCCCGTGCCGTTGGCCGGCCGGGTCTGCCACTGCAACGCGGGCGCCGGCGTGCCGCCGGCCACGACGCTGAAGCTGGCGGTCTGCCCGGGTTGCACCAGCAGTGCGCGCGGCTGCTGCGTGAAGGCCGGCGCCACCGTCTGCTGCACGACGGTGAGCGTGGCCAGGGGCCCGATGTTGCAGGCTTCGGCGGTGGCCGTGGGCAGGCGGTAGCAGGCGCGCAAGCGGAACTGGGCGCCGTTGTCGGCGGCAGTGGCCGCGCCGAGGTCGAAGTCATAGCCCCAGAAGGCCCAGGGCAGCGAGCCGGCCAGCGGGCTGGCATTGGCCTCGCTCTGCGAACGCGTCCGCACGGTGCGCCAGACGGTGTCGCTGGAGTCCTTGCGTTCGAGGTAGACCCAGGCCTGGTCGGTCGGGGTTGGCGCCAGGTAGTTGGTGCCGCTGCGAATGCTGGCACCGCCGGTCAGCACGCCGCGCAGGGCCAGCCCCTCACCGGTCGCGAGCTGTACCGCGTCCGGGAACTGCACCACCTGCGGCACGCGGTGGATGGTGTCCGGTCCGCGCAGATGGAGGGTGGCCTCGGCACCTACCAGGTAGCTGCGGGCGTTCGTGGTCGCGTCGGTGCAGATGAGGCGGACGCTGAAGAGGGCCTCCAGCGGGCTCTGGCGCAGCCTCGCGGTATCCAGCGTGAAGCCG
This sequence comes from uncultured Rubrivivax sp., assembly GCA_964495125.1. GTDB lineage: Bacteria > Pseudomonadota > Gammaproteobacteria > Burkholderiales > Burkholderiaceae_C > Rubrivivax. The sequence continues at coordinate 1,810 of CAZBUU010000018.1, read as the reverse complement.
CGCGTGAAGACCATGCCCGAACTGGCCGGCTCGGGCTGCCCGATGTTGATCCCGCCGACCACGCCGTTCTGCCACAGGCCGATCTTCGGGTCGACGCAGCTGGCTGGCAGAAGGCCGCCGTTGGGCGTAACGGTGATCGACATCGGGATGCGGCGCAACAGCTCCGGGTTGGCGCAGGGGGCACCGTCGCATGTCAGCGTGATGCTGCTGAAGCCGTAGGGCTGCGGCAGCACCGTCACACCCGTCACCGGCACGTAGGTCACGACCACCGGCGCGAAGTAGGAGAACGAGCGCACGGCCACCTCGAGCTGGCCGTTGCGGGTGACGGTGTCGCCCAGCACTTCCCACTCGCCACCCGGTTGGGCCTTGGCGATGAGCAGCCGCTGGTTGTCCTGCAACTGCAGGCCCGCAGGCACCGGCAGGCGCACGGTCACGGGCTCGTTGAACTCCGCACCGTGCGGCGTGATGGCCACCATGGGGCCCGCCGCCGGAGACCAGCCCGGCAGCGCCGGCGCACCCGTGGCGTCTTGCGCCACGCGGACGGTGACGTCCTGCGCCATCGCGCCCGGCGGCACGATGACCTTGACGCCGCCGTCGCCGGCGACGCTGCCGCCGTCGGCGCCCACCGTGACCGCGGCGGGGTCGCCGCCATCCTTGCCCCCGCAAGCCGCCAGCAGCGCCGCCAGCGCCGCCACGACCATCCATTTCCCGATGCCTTGCCTCATGTCTTTTCGCTCCCGGCAGCCCTCCCCAGGCCACCACGGCGCGTTTGTAGTCAGGCCTCGTTAGGACGGCGTTAGGTGTCGGCCGCGCGGCTGCGGGCGTAACGCCCTGATAACGGCCGCCCCTCTACAACGTGAGCACGCGGCCATGGTGGCCGCAGAGGAGGCCACAGATGAATCCCTTGAGACTGTCCGCTCGCACGATCGCCGCCGCCGCGCTGGCCTTGTCCGCTGCCGCCGCGGACGCCGCGCTCGTGACGCTGACGCTGCAGGGCACCGTCACCGGCTACGACTACATCGACCTTGGCACCGTGGGCATGGCCAACGGTTCGTCGGTGAGCCTGTCGCTCACCTTCAACGAGACCTGGAGCGACAGCAGCTATGGCTTCAGCGACACGCTGGGCCCGGTGAGTGGCTCCATGACAGTGGGCACCCACGGGTTCAACTTCAGCGGCGCCACGCCCTTCTCCTACTCCTACGACCTGGACACCGGCGACGTGGTGTGGGTGATGCCGCGATTCACCGGTACCGGCCCGACGCTGGGCGGCGGCGACTTCTTCGGCGTGTTCGCCCAGTTCAGCCCCGCGCTCACGCTGCTGAGCGACCTGCGCCTGGGCTACGGCTTCACCACCACCGACCCCGACGGCTTCACCATCACCAACTACGGCTACGCCCGCATCACCGCCGACAGCTACAGCATCACGCCCGCCAACGTGGTGCCGGCACCGGCGACGCTGTCGCTGGTGATGCTGGCCCTGGTGGCCGCCGGCTGGACGGGCGCAAGGCGGGCGCGCTGCGCTGGCGGCGCCGTTTCGGGTTCGGCATGACGGTGAGCGTCGACGCGGACGCCCCCCTCTCGCCTGGCGGCAGCAGGCCTCTGCTCGCCCATCGCCTGCTCATCAACGTCTCTCCGGCTGCATGACCTGCCGCGCGCCCGGCGAGGTGGCGATCGCGCCTGCAGGTCCCCCTGGGGACGATGCAAGCGAGTTCGCGCCTGTATCGGCCTGATGGGCAGTCCGCCAGTGCGCCAACGCACAGGCGCTCACTCGCGTTCCAACTCGAGGTAGGTGCGGCTGGCATTGCCCGGC
>CAZBUU010000017.1:0-32680 GCA_964495125.1 uncultured Rubrivivax sp. | reverse complement strand
TGCGCCGCCTGGGCATGCCCGTGTTCCGCTGGGACCGCCTGTGGCCCGGCACGCCTTGGCTGGCGGATGACAGCGGGCACCTGTGGTCGCACCACGTCATCCAGCTCGCCTGCCACCAGGATCTGGAGGCGTCGGCGCTGGCACGCTTCATCGACACACTCAAGCACCTGTACGCAGGCACGCCTGCGAAGCCGTAGGCAAGCGCGGTACTTAGAGCTGTTTGCCAATGCGCCAAAGCACCGGCGTGGCTTCCAGCGTCTTCTTGAGCGCCAGCCGGGGCGGGAGCTTGATGTCGAAGAGGTCAAAGCGCACGTCGGCGCAGAAATTGATGTGGCGTCGCGTGAGTGGCGTGGGCGTGCGCGGCGACACGCCGTGCAGGGACTTGGCCGAGTTGAGGAACAGCACCAGCGTGTTGGCGCGGTACTTGGCGGTACTGACTGTGCGCACCCGGTCTCCGCTGACCTCGGCCGGCCATTCGTCGATCCGGATCGCGTGGTCGTTGGGGTAGATCTTGGAAGTGGCTTCGCAGATGTCCAGGTCTGCGCCCTGCGAGTCGTCGTCGCTCTGACGAAAGTAGAGCAGCGCCGCGAAGAGTTCCGACGGGCGGTCTACGTGCGGCCCGCGCACCGTGCGCGGTTGACGCGAGTAGTTCACGTAGAACTGGCACTCCATGGAGACATCGGCGCCCGGGGCAAGCGGGTCGCCGCGACCACCGGGCCGCATTCCGACGGCGAAGTCCTCAAGTCTCTTGCCAACACGGTTCTCGAGCTCCGGGTTGAGCGCCTTCAACGCGTCTCCGGCCACTCGCAGCAGATCGAGGTAAAAGTCAGCCGAGGTGTGAAAACGGAAGAACTCCTGCCATAGAGGCGTAATGCGCGGATCCTTGATCACCTCACAGGCCGGGTAGTCGAACCAAGTGTCCTTGACCTCTCGTCCGTTGACCACCACGTCATCGGCGGGGAAGGTGGCACTGAGCTCAGCAAAAAGTTCGGGGGCGAGTGCGTTCTCAATCACAAGGTGCGGGAACGGCGTCAGCCGCAGGTCGCCCTTTGCCGCGCGCGAAAGGATGCTCAGAGAATTGCCGGAACGCATGGTGTGTCCTTCTCCGACGAAATGGAGTTTGCGCCGGATGCTAGCAGCGCCCCCGGCCGTCAGCCCACCCCGGTTGGCGCGTGCGGTAACTTGCCACGCGAGCGGCGGACAACCGCTTTGCAGACTCCGGCTGGCAGCAGCGTCGCGGCTACCATCGCAGGCTGCTCCGCGCCCCCGCTGCCGAGCATTGGAACAACGCAACGCTCCATGACCTGGCACATCGCTCCGTCCTCCAGTTTCGCCGATCTCGCGGCCGAGTGGGACGACCTGCAGCGCCGCACCACCAATACGCCGTTCCTTGAATCGCTCTTCCTCGGACCGCTCCTGGAGATCTTCGGTTCGGGGCGCGAAGTCATTGCTGTGCACCGCGACGGCGGCCGCGCCGATGCTGCTGCCATCGTGGCTCCAGTGGGGCGCGGCATGTGGTCGACGTTTCAGCCATCGCAGTTACCCCTGGGGCCTTGGCTGTGCAGCGCGAGCGACAACATTGGGCTACGCATGCAGAGCCTGCTCCGTGCGCTGCCAGGTTGGCCGCTCGGCCTGGGGGCGACACAACTGGACCCAGGCCTGGCTGCGCGCCCGGCCGACACCGACAACCTCCGCACGATTGACTACGTGCGCACCTCGCTCATCGACATCGAAGGCCCTTTCGAAGCGTACTGGGACGCGCGTGGCAAGAACTTGCGCCAGAACACGCGCAAGCAGCGCAACAAGCTAGTGTCAGAAGGCACGACCACGAGCTTCGAAAGCCTGACCAATCCCGAGCAAGTGGCCGAGGCCATCCGCGACTACGGCGCGCTGGAAAGCGCCGGCTGGAAAGCCGGCACCGGCACCGCCATCCACCCCGCCAACGAACAAGGCCGTTTCTACACGCGAATGCTGCAGAGCTTCTGCGCTCGGGGCCGTGGCCGCATCGTCCGATACCGCTTCGCGGGAAAAGTCGTCAGCATGGACTTGTGCATCGACAACGGCCCGCTTGTAGTGATCCTGAAGACGGCCTATGACGAGAGCCTGCGCTCGGTGTCACCTTCCACACTGATGCGGCAGGAAGAGTTCGAAACTTGGTGGAACGAAGGGCGTTACCGGCGGATCGAGTTTTACGGCAAGACTATGGAGTGGCACACGCGCTGGACAGATAAGGAGCGCCAGTTGTTCCATGCCACCGCCTACCGCTGGCCTGTGCTGCGCAGCCTTCACGAGCGACTGCAAGCCCTGCGCTCAGCGCCGGCGGTTTCTGCGCCCAAAGTCGCGGATGGGGTTTAAACGCAAGTGCGCCGCTACTCCTCGAGGATCTTCAAATGAAAACTCCGATGCGCGCAATCGTCTGGCGAAGCTTCGCGATCCTCATGCTCGGGTCGGTTGTGGACGACGCGACGGCACAGTCGGCCCTGCGGGCCAAGGAACTCACCAAAGGCGAGTGGGCGCTGGTGCCCGAGTGGTGCATCGACTCGCAGGATGGCCCCTACGGCGGACCCGACTATGGAGGCATGAACAAGTCGCCCCGCGCCCCGAAGTGGGTCAGCCTGATGGGCAGCGACTTTTGGCACATGCACCACTACTGTCGGGGTCTGCGCGACATCCTGCGCCTCAAGCAGGCTGGCCTGTCCGGCCCTGACCGGACTTTCCTCATCGGACGCGCCATCGCCGAGTTCGAGTACGTTCTGGGCAACTGCCACCCCAACATGCCGCTGCTCCCCGAAGTGCTGCTGAAGAAGGGCGAGATGCACCTGCTGCAGCAAGACCTGGCGAACGCGCAGTTCGCCTTCGAGCAGGCGCGAAAGCTGCGCCCTGACTACTGGCCGGCATACGATCGCTGGATCGTCGAACTTGTCAAACTGAAACGCTATGACACCGCGCGCGCGCTGGCTGAAGAGGGGCTGATCCACTCGCCCGGCGAACCCACGCTCACCGCGCACCTGACGTCCATAAAGCAGGCCGCCAGCCTCACGGCCGCAGCACCGCGGAATACGCGGACGGCGCGCACTGCCGCGGCAAGCGCATCGCGCTGAGAATCCTCGTTCCATGCTGGCCGCAGGCTTGCCCGACGACATCCCCGGGCAGCCCGCCGCGGTCTGCAGGGGGCATCGACCAGATCCTGTATGAGTCTCACGTTGCTCGAACGCCTCCCGCTCGCGGCCCGAGAGGGCCTTTTCCGTGCGCTGGAAGCGGCCGCCGAGTGGCGCAAGCCGACTCCCTCGCTGGACGCCACGGCGCCCAGCGAGGTGTACCCGCCTTCGCTCTGGGTCTTCGTGTCAACCATTGGTGAACTGAACGCCATCCAGCCGCTGTTGGATGCCCTTCTGGACTCCCTGGGCCAGCCGCCGCTCACGCTCATCTCTGACCGCGCTCACTACGGTCCTTCCTACCTGGCCAAGTACCCGAAGGCGCGTGTCGAACTCACGCATGGCTCGTGGCACGAAGCCAAAGCGCTGGCACGACGCAGCCCGCCACTGATGCTGGTGGTGGCCGAGATCCCCGGTCTGCTCCACGACGCTCCTTGCCGCTTTTCGTTCGCGATGCAGGCCATGGCGCAGCGCGCAGGTGCACCTTCCGTACTGGTAAACGGCTGGCTCTATGGCTACGAACCACCAAGCCGAATGGACGCTCTGGAGCGTAGGCTGTTCGGGCGCGACTACTTGCGCGGCTTCGCGCTGCTGCTGGTGCAGACGCCGACGGTCAAGGCGGCGCTGCAGTTGAAGGGCGCTCGCCCAGACGACGTGGAGGTGGTGGGCAACCTCAAGTTCGACGCTATGTCGGAGACCTATGGGCTGCCTGCCCATGCGCCCCTGCTGGACGCCCTGCGAGCGCGCCGCGGTGGCCCCTTGCTGGTAGCCGGCAGCGTGACGGAAACGGCCGACCAGCAGGCTGTACTGCAAGCCCTGGAAGCGGTGAAGAAGGTGGAGTCCGACGCGCTGCTGATCCTGGCGCCGCGCCACCCCGAAAACGCCGAACGCATGCAGCGCCTGCTGGCTTTGCTGAGCGCCTCCCCGTGGCGCTGGACGAGGCGCAGCGAACACGCTCAAGACGCGGCTGCCGCCCTGCAGACCGATGTCCTGGTTCTCGACACCATGGGTGAGTTGCGCGGCTGCTACGCGCAGGCCGCCGTGGCCTATGTGGGGACAGACCACAATGTGCTCGAGCCGCTTGCCTTCGGCACTCCGGTGTTCGTGGCCGACGGCTGGCAGCCCACTTACCCTAGCTATCCTGTCTACCAGCAGATGCTGGCGGCCGGAGGGCTGCGAGACGTCGGCCCGATCCAGAACCTGGGCGCCGCCTGGACCGAGCACTTCAAGGCGCTGCGCAATTCCGCGGGCGACATTGGCGCGGCACAGGTGCAGGCCGCGCTGCAGTCGTCGGCTGGCGCGCTGGCACGCAGCTTGGCAGCGCTGAGGCGGAGACAGTTGCTGCCCGCCCCAGCCAACAGCAGGCTGACAGACTTCCCGAGCTGATGCCCCACATGAACCCGCCCCTGCGATACGTCCCCCGCACCATGCGCCAACACGGCGCGCATTCCGGTTACGACTGCCTGTTCCGCTACATGGGTCTGCCCGAGGCCGCGACGCCCTGGGCGATGAAGCTCGCCGACAAGCTGCCGCAGGGCCTGGCCTGGCGGCTGTGGACCCTGCGCCCACAGGCCACGCAGAGCGTGGGCCTGCGCGCCGAGATGGGCGCCATGCCCTGGCTGGCCAGCGGCAGCGGCCGCTGGTGCCACTTCATCTACGGCGAAGACACCTACCTGCTCACGCCGCTGTGGCAGCGCGGAGCCAACCGTAGCATCGCCACCTTCCACTACCCGCCACGGCGGCTTGCATTCCGCGTCAACCCTGGGTCATTGAAGGCGCTGCGGGCCGCTGTGATAGTCGGCGAAAACCAGCGCAGCTTCCTGGAGGAGCTGTTGCCGGCCGAGCGCATCTTCTACTGTCCGCATGCGGTGGACACTGACTTCTTCTGCCCGGCCCCTGACGACGAACCGGCGCCCGCCCCCGGGCCGATGCGCGTGCTGTGCGCCGGCATGACCTTCCGCGACTACGCCGCGCTAAAGCGCGTGCTGTTGGCGCTGCGCGCGGCGGGCTGCGCGACCCACTGCGACGTGGTAGGCCCGGCGGACGACCAACTGGCCGAGCTGCAGGGCGCGCCCGACGTGCGCGTGCACCGCGGCATCAGCGACGAAGCCCTGCGCACGCTATACCGCCAGGCCGACGTGGGCGTGCTGCCGCTGACCGACGCCACGGCCAACAACGCGCTGCTGGAGATGATGGCCTGCGGGCGGCCCGTGGTGGCCAGCAAGGTGGGCGGCCTGCCCTCGTACGCGGCCGGAAGCGCGGTGCACCTGGTGGACGAAGGCGACATCGACGGCATGGCCGGCATCGTGCGCGAACTGCTGGACGACCCCGAGCGCCGCGCGCGCGAAGGCCGGGCCAACCGCCATCATGCGGTCGAACAGCTGAGCAACCCGGCCGTGGCGACGCGGATGCGGACGCTGTACGAGCACTGCATTGCGCTTGGCTGAGCGGTGAAGGCCCTTTCGGTGCAGCCCGAGCCGGTCGCTATCAGCGTTGTCATCCCCGCGTACAAGGCGCAGTTTCTGGCCGACGCACTGGCCTCGCTGGACGCGCAGACGGACCCCGATTTCGAGGTCATCGTCGCCGACGACGCAAGCCCGCACGACCTGCAATCCCTCTGCCGGTCCACGGAGCGCAGATACCGTCTGCGCTACGTGCGCTTCGACGACAACCTGGGCGGCCGGAACCTCGTCGCGCACTGGATGCGCGCGATCACCCTGGCCAGCCACGACTGGATCTGGCTGCTGGGCGACGACGACGAACTAGAGCCCCGGTGCATCGAGGTCGTTCGCGGCCGCCTGGGCACGGAGCCAGAGTGGCCCGGACTCTGGCGGGTCGAGGCAATTCAGATCGATGCCGCCGGTCGCGTCATCAAAGAACCCGCCCGCTTCCCCGACACGCTGAGCGCCTTCGACTACGTACTGGCGCGCTGCCGCGGCGAGGTGTCGAGCTTCGCCTGCGAGTACATCTTTCGCCGCCGCACGCTGGTAGAACGCGCCGGCTTCGTCCCGTTCCCGCTGGCCTGGTGCTCCGACGACGCCACCTGGGTCCGCCTGGCGGGAGCCGACGGCATACGCACCGTCAGAAGCGAAGGCGCGCGGGCTCGCTGGCGGCTTTCCAGCGCCAACATCAGCGGCGCTGGCGGCGCCCTCTCGCAAGTCAAGACCGAAGCCCGCATCCAGTACCTGGAGTGGCTGGCGAGCAGCGAGCCCCAGGCAGCCTTTAGGGCATCCCCGGATCGCTTGCAAACGCTGCGGCGGGCCGGGCTCCAGTGGTTCCTGGAAAGCCTGCTCGCCACGCGCAGCGTGATGGGCTGGCGCGAACTGCTGGGCGCCTCCGGCCGGCTCGCCCGCATCACCGGCCTCGGCCGGCTCGGCGTCGCCCTGCAGTTGCTGAAGTTCAGGCGATGGGCGCTCGCGGCGGCCAAGGCGGGCGGGCCATGAGCCAAACCCGCGGCGTCAAGAGCACACGCGCGGCCCTGGCGTGGTCGCTGGGCGAGCGCTACTTCGGCCTCATCGTGACGCTGGGCACGACCATGGTGCTGTCGCGCCTGCTCACGCCGAACCAGGTCGGCGTCTTCTCGCTGTGCGCCGCCGTGATGGCCATCGCCGCCACTATCCGCGACTTTGGGATCAGCGAATACATCATCCAGGAGCGCGACCTCACCGAACAACGCATGCGGCAGGCGTTCGCCGTGGCCATTGGCGTCGCGTGGGGCGTGGGCCTCGTCATCTTTCTGCTGCGCGACAGCCTCGCGGCCTACTACCACGAGCCGCAGCTGGGCTCCATCATCGCCATCCTGTGCATCAGCTTCGCCGTGCTGCCACTGTCGTCGCCAGCCTATGCGCTGCTGAACCGGCAGATGGAGTTCCGCAAGATCATGGCCGTGCAGTCGATCTCGGGCGTCACCGGCAGCCTAACCTCGATCGCGTTGGCCTTCCACGGCTTCGGCGCCGTCAGCTTGGCCTGGGGCTCCGTCGGCGCCATCCTGGCGCAGATCATCGCCGTGTCCTTCGTCAGGCCGAAGGGCACGTTCCTGGTCCCGAGCTTCAGGGGCGCGGGCGAGATCGTTCGGTTCGGTTCGTTCCAGGTTTCCTCGCGCGTGATCGAGTCCGCGACCAGCAACCTCCACGAGTTCATCATCGCGAGGTACTTCGGCTTCGCCGCGGTCGGTCTCTTCAGCCGCGCCAAGGGGCTGACCGACATGTTCCACAGCAATGTCACGATGGCGGTGACGCGGGTCGTCACACCCGACATGGCAGCCGCCCTCCGCAGCGGCAATTCCGTGACGGGCTCCTTTGCGCGGGGCACGGCCGTCTTCACCAGCATCTCGTGGCTGTTCTTCGGCACGGTGGCCATCGCCGCGCCGGAGATCATCCACGTCATGTTCGGCCGGCAATGGGCCAGTGCGGCCCCAGCTGCCAGCACGCTGGCCATCGCCATGCTGCCCACCGCGCTGTTCGCGCTCAGCGGCAGCGTCATGTCGGCGATGGGGAAGGTCGAACGGCGCCTGTGGGTGACGGCGCAGTGGTGCCCAGTGCACATCATCGGCCTGCTCCTCACCGCGCAGCTCGGGTTCCAGGCCATGGCCGTCGCCTGGGGTTTGACGAACACCTTCATCGCGTGGCTCTTTGCCCGCCAAGTCGCGCAGCTCCTCAAGGCGGGTTTCCGGCAACTCTACGCACCGAGCCTGGTCAGCCTGCCCGTATGCGCACTGGCCGCGCTAGTACAGTTCTTCGTCGTGCAGTTCGGGCGATCCCGGGACTGGGGGCCACTGTGGATCGTCGCTGCGGCAGGCTTCGTTGGCTTGCTCACCTGGTATCTCACGGCCCTTGCCCTGGGGCACCCGGTGCTGCGCGAAGTCCAGCGCGCCCAGGAGTGGCTTGCACGGAAGGTCCGGGGCTGAGCCCCTTCACGCCCATGAATTCACAGCGCCAGACGCATGACTAACCAGGATCCATTGCTGATTTCGGTCGTGCTACCGCAGTTCCATCCCATCCCAGAGAACGATCTCTGGTGGGGCCGCGGGTTCACGGAATGGACGAACGTGGTCAAGGCCCGGCCCCAGTTTCCGGGCCATCATCAGCCGCAACTGCCGGCCGACCTGGGCTTCTACGACCTGCGCCTGCCAGAGGCCCGCGCCGCGCAGGCCGAACTGGCGGCGTCAGCCGGCATCGGCGGCTTCTGCTACTACCACTACTGGTTCAACGGCAAGCGGCTGCTGAACCGCCCGCTCGACGACATCCTGGCCAGCGGACAACCCGAGTTCCCTTTCTGCCTGTGTTGGGCCAACGAGAACTGGACGCGCGCATGGGACGGCAAGCAGCGCGAAGTCCTCATGGAACAGGTCTACGGCGAGCAGGACGACCTCGACCACATCGACCTTCTCATACAGTTCTTTCGCGACCCCCGCTACATCCGCATCGACGGCCGGCCGCTGTTCGTGGTCTACAAGACCTCCGAACTGCCGAACCCCCGCAAGACATTCGAGACCTGGCGGCAGCGGGCCAGGGAAGCCGGCATCGGCGAAATCTGTCTGGCGCAGTTCGAGGCCAACGGCGTGGGCACGGCGCCGGACCCGCGTGAGGTGGGCCTGGACTTCACGATCGAGTTCGCGCCCGATTGGCGGCGGCTAGGCGGTCAGTACCACGTGACGACGAAAGCCAAGATCGCGATGGCGCTCGGGCTGCTTTCGAAGGCCTATGCGCGCCACCGCATCTGCGACTACGGCGAAATGGTGCAGGCCGTTCTGGCCAAGCCGAAACCGGCATTCCCCTTCGTCAGGTGCGTCAGCCCGGGGTTCGACAACAGTTCGCGCCGGCCCCAGGGAAACGCGACCATCCTCAAGGGCAACACGCCCGAGCTGTACGAGCGCTGGCTCGGCAAGTCGCTGGCCTGGGCGCAGAAGAACCCCGTGGCTGGCCGGCAGATCGTGTTCATCAACGCTTGGAACGAGTGGGCCGAAGGCAACCACCTGGAGCCCGACACGCTGCACGGGACCGCCTACCTGGAGGCCACCCGCCGCGCGCGCGAAGGCGCCACGAATTCAACTGGGAAAGTGCAGAAATGAGCGACGCCGGCTATGACATCAAGACGGCGAACTACTTCGAGGATCAACGCGAGGAGATGCTGCCGTTCATCCCCGCGGAGACCCGGCGCGTCCTCGAGGTCGGATGCGGCAACGCCGCGTTCGCCGCTCGGTTGAAATCTTCCCGAGCGGTGCACGTCACCGCCATCGAAAACCATGCGCCCGCAGCAGAAGTGGCCTCGAAACGAGTCGACCGTGTCTTGAACGGCAATCTGGAGGACTCCGTCCAGAGGCTTCACGGCGAGGTCTTCGACTGCATCGTCCTCAACGATGTGCTTGAGCATCTGATCGACCCGTGGGATGCTTTGGGCCGGCTGCGTACCCTGCTCGCGCCCGAGGGCGTCGTCGTGGCTTCGATTCCGAACGTCAGGTATCTGCCCGTCTTCAAGGACTACGTGCTCCGGGGCGACTGGCAGTACCAGCGTGACGGGGTGCTGGACAGAACGCACTTGCGCTTCTTTACGACTCATAGCATGAAGGAGCTGTTCGCCAAGAGCGGATTCGAAGTCAAGCGCATCGAAGGCATCAACCCGACGCACTTCGCGTGGAAGTTCGCGTTGCTGAATCGGCTGCTGGGTGGCCGCTTCAATGACACCCTCTTTAAGCAATTCGCCTGCGTGGCGCGCCCCGCGTGATGCCCACGTCGCTCGCCTGCGATCCGATCAAGTGGGCAGAGCCAGCGTGCAGGGTCCAAGAGGCAGCGCATGTGATCGGCGCCAAGGTACGCGCCCGCTGCTTCGGCTGAACTCGCTCGCGGTCCAGTTCCATGAGATCCTCGTCAGGCCAGCACTTTAGGGCACTTGACCACGTCCGGGCCGTGGCGGCATGGCTAGTTTTCGTCTGGCACTTCGCCCACGGGTTCCGCGGCACACCGGTTCCCTTTGAGGGCGTTCCGCTCTGGGGGCCGCTCGTACTGTTCGACGAAGGGCATGTGGGCGTCGCTTTGTTCATGACGCTCAGCGGCTATCTTTTTGCAGCGCTCTTGGACGGCAAGAGGATCCTCTACCGTTGGTTTTTCTGGAATCGCGCCCTTCGGCTGCTTCCGCTGCTCGCCTGCGTCCTACTGGTGATCGCCGGAACAAAGGCCATGGAAAGTGGCGATCTCCGTGCCGGCTACTGGTTCCTGACCACGCTCCCCAAAGGGCTGATCTTCCCGACTTGGCCCAACGGCGGCTGGTCCATCACCGTCGAACTGCACTTCTATCTGTTGCTGCCGTTGCTCCTGATGTGCCAGAAGTCGAACCCCCGCTGGCTGCTGGTGATCGTCGTAAGCGCCATCGCATTCAGGGCCGCCTACTTTCAGATGAGTGGCCAGGGGGTCCAGGATGTCGCTTACTGGACGATCTTCGGTCGCATTGATCAGTTCGTCCTCGGCATTTTCGCGTTTTCGATGAGCCAGCACGTTAGAGGCCGACACGGGCTCGCCGTCGCGACCTTGAGCGCGCTCATCAGCGTCTACTTCCTGTTTGATCGAGCGGGGGGCTTCTATCAGCTCGGCGGCAAGTACCCGTCTCCCTCGGTGTTGTGGGTGATCATGCCAACGATCGAAGGTGCTTGCTTCGCACTGCTGATCGCGTGGTACGCCACGTCGTTTCCAAGCCAGAAGGGAGAGGGAGTTCTCGGGCGCTTGTTCACGCGCCTGGGTGAATACTCGTACTCCATCTATCTGCTGCACTTCTTCGTCGTCTTCGAGCTTGCCAACTTCATTCACACGCGAATGCTAGACCTGTCCAATTTCTATCTCGCTTTTGCAACAGGCAGCCTCGCGTTCTTGGCCATGATGCCCGTCGGCTACCTGAGCATGCGGTTTATTGAACTCCCGTTTCTCAAGCTGCGACGACCCTATCACCAAGGCACACCGGACCCTCAGTCCAGACAGGCACCCGCCTGAAAGCGAAGCCCTGAAGACCGCTGGATTCCGATCGCAAGTAATGAAACAACAAGGGTCAAGCTCAAGTGGACAGCACCCCCAAAACACCAACTGACGGACTTGCCATTTTGGCAGCTGGCACCGCTTCCTCGGGCTTCCTGGATCTCTCGGTGACGAGGTCGGGCAGTTCCATTGCCGCGCTTGTTCAGCAACCGACTGCGGCCCATTTGCCGGAGATCGTCGAAAAGGTGCGGTCCGGTTTCGCATTCGCTGTCGGTGGGCTGGACGGCTCCCGACTTCTGGCGGTTGACCCGTTCGGCATCGACCAGATCTGCTACCGCGTTCACGGCCAAGACGTCGTAGTCGGACCCCGCGCCGACGACGTCGCCGGCCTCGATGCTGAACTGGACGCACAGGCGCTGTACGACTACCTGTACTTCCACGTCATTCCATCGCCCAGAACGATCTTCAAGGGCGTGCAGCGCTTGCCAGCAGGGCACCAGGCCACAGTGAGACATGGCAAGGTGGAAGCCCGGGCCTACTGGGTCCCCGACTTCGCCGCCGCAAGGCGCTCGCCGTCCTCACTGGGCGCGCTGCGCGAAGAATTCCTGTCGACGCTCGAGGCTGCGGTGGCCGCACAGCTCGACGGCACCAAGCCCGCCTGCTTCCTCAGCGGCGGCACCGACAGTTCCACCGTGGCCGGCATGGCGACCAAGGTGGCAGGCAAGGTCGCCTCGTACTCCATCGGCTTCGAGGCCGAGGGCTACGACGAAATGGCCTTCGCGCGCATCGCCGCCAAGCACTTCGGTACCGACCACCACGAGTACTACGTCACCCCCGACGACCTGGTGCGCAGCATCCCTGACGTGGCGGCGCACTACGACCAGCCCTTCGGCAACTCCTCGGCCGTTCCGGCCTACTACTGCGCCAAGATGGCCCGGGAAGACGGCGTCACGAAGCTGCTTGCGGGCGACGGGGGCGACGAACTCTTCAGTGGCAACACGCGCTACGCGAAGCAGAAGGTGTTCGGTGTGTACGACGCCGTACCGGCACTCCTGCGTAGCGCGCTGCTGGAACCGCTGTTCGACAACCGCCTGGTGGCCACCCTTCCCGGTCTCGGCAAGGTGAGCAGCTATATCCGCCAGGCCCGCGTGCCGATGCCGGACCGCATGCACACCTACAACCTGCTGGAACGCCTGGGCGTGGAAACAGTGCTGACGCCCGCCTTTCTTCGCCTGGTCGACCGCCAGGGTCCTGCCACGCAGCAGCGCGCGGTTTGGGCGCAACTAGGAAACGCGGGGCTCTTGGATAAGCAACTGGCCTACGACTGGCGTTACACGCTGGCCGAGTGCGATCTGCCCAAAGTGGTCGGCACCTCGCAATTGGCCGGGGTAGCCGTCGGGTTTCCCATGCTTGATCATCGCTTGGTCGATTTCTCCATGAGGCTGCCGAACAGCTACAAGCTCCGAGGCCTGAAGCTCAGATGGTTCTTCAAGGAGGCCCTTCGTGGCTTCTTGCCCGACGAGATCATCACAAAGAAGAAACAGGGCTTTGGATTGCCCTTCGGCGTTTGGGCCACCAAGCATGCCCGGCTCAAGGCGCTTGCGCGGGACTCGCTGGAAGGCTTGACGACCAGGGGTTTCGTGAATCCTGCATTCATCCGCCAGTTGCTGGACGTCAAGCTCGCTGAACACCCCGGCTACTACGGCGAGATGGTGTGGATCCTGATGATGCTGGAGCAGTGGCTCCGCCGGCACGCACCGACCTACTCCGTGAGAAGTTAACGATCGGCGACGCCTCTCAAAGGGGGATGCGCTCACTGCCGGTAACCGAAGAGTCGCCGGTATCCGTCAAGATAGTTCCCCGGTCGCCGACATCCGAAGACAGTGTCTGGCGAAGGTGCTGCAGTGGCACCTCCATCGAACGGGAACTCTCTCATGAAGAAGATCAATCGGCGCACTGTGCTTGCGTGCGGCTTGGCGGGGGCGCAGGCTTTGCTGACAGGCTGCGGGGGGGGCGACGGTGGCGAGCCCGAACCGGCTGCCCGCGAAGAACCGTCCGGCACCACCGGCGGCGGAACCGGCAGTGGTGGAGCGGGGGGCGGCACCAGCGGCGGTCCAACCACACCCGTGAACCTGCCTGAGTGGACCGTTGGCATCCCACTGGCGTTTGCCAACGCTGCAGCAGCCTCGGTCGATCTGTCGCTCACCCTGCCTGCAACCATTGCGAAGGGCGGTGCGTTCGCTGTCGATGCCGCTGGTTCGCGGCTGCCCGAGGGCGTAACGCTCTCCAGCGCTGGCATCTTGAGCATTGCGGCGGGCGCTTCGGTGAGCGTCACCAGCGGCATCATCTTTTCGTATACCGAACCGTGAAGACACACTGGAGTCAGAGATGACGGCGAGCCAGACCGAGGCAACACCAGGCATCCCGCGCAGGCTGTTCGTCGAATGGGCGATGGTGGCGCTGAGCGGCGGGTCAATGGCCGCATGCGGAGGCGGAGGCGGGGGCGGCAGCGAAGCACCTCCTCCAGCGCCTGTGCCGGCACCCGTCCCTCCAGCACCACCAGCCCCTGCGGCTGGCGACGTGATTGCCAACCTGCGCTTGCAAGCGACTTCCACTGGGGAGTTTCCCTACTCTGCGACCGTATTGCCTCGGATCGGACAGATGCCGACGGGCTTCACCTTGGTTTCGCCGGACGATGGCCGCTTGCGAGCGGCCGTGTTGTCCCGCCATGCCGACAACTCGGCTGCTGTCGTGGTGGTGTCCAGTTATGCGAATGTCACTGCAGGGGGCGACACCCAATTGCGGCTCCAGTTGGCGACGACCTCCTCGGAAGCCAACCTCACGGCAGCTGCCGTGACGGCGGCGGTCAGCTCACTGGTCATCGACTGTGGTGCGCTTGGGCGGGTATCGCTGACCGACTTTTCTTCCCCTGAGCTCGTCTGGTGGCAAAGCCCGCAAACGATATGCGCGCGGTATCGCAGCGCCTTCGGCGGGCATGCCACGCTGGAAGCGGTGGTAGACATCCAGGCATGGTCCGGCGGGCGCGCATTGGTCGAAGTTGTCGTCGAAAACGGCAAGATGAACACGACCACGCCCACCTCGCCCAGCCAAGCCAGCTATACCGGCGCGACGGTCACCGTGAACGGTGCCCTGGTGGCCACCGTGAATGGCAACGGTGCGCCAGAGGGCGCGCACGCGCGGTTTCGTGCTTGGTATGCCAAGGCTTGGGCAGGCACTTCGGAGCCGGGCTTGAGAGCCGTACAGCACCATGCCGAACTCCAGTCGCATCCCCTACTCTGGAAAATGGCCAGCGCATCGACTGCAGATTTGAGCATTTACGCGGCTGACGCGTACTCGCCCTGGGCGACCGGCCGGCAGCGTGCGACAAACATGGGTGCAGCTGGCGACCACCCGAGCATCGGGCCCCTGCCGCAATGGGCAGCTCGCGCATTGCAGACCGGCGACGCAAGGGCTTGGCGTGCCGTCGAGGCAAACGATCTCTGCATCGTCGGCTACAACATCAACTACAGGGACAGCGGAACGGGGCTGGTGCCCACCTTCGCGCAGCTGGCAGGCAAGTCGATGCAGTCGAACTGGCCGAGCATTTACGCGGGCGAAGGACCGATGGGCTGGAAGGACTCGCACCACCCTGCCGTGGGGCTCATGAGCTTCATTAGCCGCCCGAGCCCCGTCTTCATCGAACTTGCACAAAAGGTTGCGGTCTGGAACGGCACTTGGAGTACCTACAACGATGGCGGGCCCACCTTGGCCACGGGCGTCTTCGTCTCGGCATACCAGACGCGCGGCAAGGCCTGGGGCATGAGGTCACTTGGGCATGCGACCTTCCTCACTCCCGACGGCATGGCGTGGAAGGCGGCGGGCCAGGACTCGCTGGCCGCCAACTTCACCTATCTGGACGCTTGGCGCACAGACGCCAAGCAGACGAACCTGGCCATCATGTGGGAGACGAGAACAGACGTCCCCATCGCTCGCAACGGCAATACGAGCCGCGTCAACTTCAAGCTCTGGCAGCATCATTACCTGCTGTGGGAGGTCGCGAAGATTGCGAATGCTCAGTTGCTCAAGCCCGCAAATCAATCGGCAGCAAACACCTTTGTCGATTGGGCGTTGCTGCATCCTGTGCGTTGGATCACCGATCAGGCATCGACGGGCGCGTGGCGCCACGTGCCGGAGGCCTTGGTCCTTGGTGCAGCCAACCAGGTTGCACCGGCAATGACGAATGCCCAGGACTACGCAAGCCAACGTGCCACCTGGACAACGGAGGCACCGCCGGCTGCCGTTGCTGGCCCGTGGCGGGCCGCCTCGCTCGACAGTCCCACCAACTATTCGACGCAGTGGGTCGATGACAACAGTGCGGGGGTCAGCCGCGCAACCTACCTCTGGCCTGCGCTGGTGGCGGCCGTTGAGCGGGGCGTGCCTGGGGCTGCGACGGCCTGGGCAACAGTACAGTCACAACTCACAGGTTTGAACTCGTGGCTCGGCGGCTTTGGAGCCGACCCGCGTTGGGGCGCAACCCCGCGCACAACCTGAATACAGCCCGACAGGACTCTCCATGGCCCGACTCCTTTCGACGCCCACAACGATGTGGGTCCAGGCACCCAAGCCCGTGCCGCAGGGCTTCGCAAACGGCAGCGATGCCGGCACCTTCGACAGCGCCACTGCAGTCTGGACGCCGGGACGTCTGAACGGAGTGGTCAACGCGGCATCCTGGGCTCTGGTTCCGCTGAATCGATGGATACAGATCGGCGAATCGAGGCTCGACGGACTCACCGCGGAAGTCGTAGCTTCGGTTCCCGGCTGGGACGCGAGCAAGCTCGCCTGGAATGCCGCGATGAACGCTTGGAATGGCTTTGCCATCGACCAGGCCGGTGCCCGGGTATGGCTGGTGGCCGCCGGTGGGCATGCAGATTGTGCAAACAACGGAATCTACCGCTTCGATGCCTACCGCATGAGTTGGGCTGTTGAGCGCATGCCCAGCGACCGCTCGCAGTGGAGTAGTCAGTATGCTCAGCTGAAGGCACCGCAGCCCGGCACCTGGACCGTCTGCATGGAGTCTGAACAGCAGCGCGTTGCCAAGGAAACCGCAGGCACACTCAGCGTTGTGAACGATTGGGGCTGGGATGAGTTGTTCTGGGACCGCCAGCCGACTTCTCGGCATGTCTACTCAAGCGTCGTTTACGTGCCGGGTACGAACGAACTGGTCATGGGCTGCAGGCGCCTTTGGCGGTATTCGCTAACCGCTGGCGCGTGGACCTACAAGCGGCAGTTTCCCGCCACAGTCGACGGCGCCGAGATCGCCTGCTTTTATGACGAGGCGACCGACGAGTTCTTGTTTGGGGGCATGGGGGACGGTCACTACCGAAGCTACGGCTACAAGCTGGGCACGAACACCTGGACCGACTGGGCATCGCCTTGGTCACGCTACGGCGTGGCAGATACGCGGCACGGTCGCTTCATAACGACCTTCAACCCGCCATTCAGCAACCGCAACACGCCCTTGTATTGGAAGTACAACCTGGACACGCGCCAAGCGGAAGCTAGTGGCACAGCGCAGTACGGGGGCGGCCTTGCCCCTTCAGACTTCCAGCACACTGATGCGGGCACGAGCGGATGTTCCATCACGTACATCCCGCACCTGGACCGGTACTGGATCCTCTACCTTATGCGGACCGGCATGCGTTGGATCCAACTCGACCCGACAACCACCCCATGGACGTTGAAGCCCCTGCTCTTCCCCAATGGTGACCCTGCAAGTGCGGACAAGCCGGGCCGCAAAGTGGTGTACATGCCCGACCTGAACGCTCTGATCTTTTTCTCCTTCGGAGACAAGCCCGGCTGGATCTATCGATTCTGAGTCGAAGGGCGGGACCGCATGCGCGGCCTTCTTGGTGCTAACTGGCTGGCCCCGAGGGCGGGCTATCAAGTTCGCCGATCTTTTCGACCAAGCTGGTCACTAGCGCCGGCACGGTAAACCGACTTGCGAACGTTTGCTTCGCGTTTTGCCCGATACGCGCTCGGAGTGCATCATCCGCGACCAAACGCCCGACCGCGTTGCGCAGCGCAATGGGGTCACCAGGCTCGACAAGCAGGGCTTCTTGGCCATCCGTCACATAGTCAACCGTAGTGGCCGTGCGTGTCAGCACCACGGGCTTGCCCATCTCCATGGCCTGCAGAAGCACCATCTGGCCCGCCGAGATGTCGCCAACGCTCAGCGGCACAGCAACGCAGCGTGCATGCAGCAGTTCCCTGAGGTAGTCAGCGCCGTAGCACTTGTCCAGCACTTGAATGTTCTCGGCGGGCTCGCAGCCTGCGACCGCCTCGGCCAGGTCGCACACGACCTTGACGCGCAATGGCTGCCCCGCTAGCGCCTTGAAAAGTGTCGGGTAGTCGCGCCCGCTGCGGCCAGCGCACAGCACGTCAGCTGCCCCGCTCTCAGGCGGCGCCTTCGCAAGCGCGTCCAAGTTGTCAATGTGCGAACCCCATGGGATGAACTCAAAGCGCGTACGCCGCCGCGCAAACTGCTCCGCATACCGTACAGCCTCGACACGCGAATGGACGATCGCCATGTCCACGACCGAGAACACAGTGTCGAAGTACAGGCGACGGAGCCAACGGTGCAGCCGCCCCTGCCGCTCCGTGAGGATGAACCCGACCAGCACCAAGCGCGTGTGCCTGCGGCCCGTGAGAGCGCGGACCAGTGCAACGATGAGCGCCTCAATGTGCGTCCACACCACCACGGCCGTCGGCGCAGGGCGCGATGTCACCAGCGACTGCCAAGCCGCACGCATGGCGAAGAGCGCCGTCTGTGGCCGACCCACGAACATCATCCATGCCCGGTGCTTGTACCGATGCCGCACTTCGCCCGCGATGATGCGGTGGGCCACTCCGAGTTCAGCCAGCCTGTGGCCGAAAGGGGAGTTGGCCGCGTCCCTCGAAAACGTAAGGAAGAAGTGAATCATGACGTGGCACCGGGGAGCAGCGGCGCGCAGGTCTTGACCGGGTTGCGCACATTGAGGGCCAGGCGCAGCGCGTATCGCCAGCGCTCGTGGTCCCAGGGCGTGAAGCGCGGCAACTGGAAGAGATCGCTGCCGCGACGACTCACGCCCCAGGCGGTGGTCACTGCGGCCTTGAAACCGGCACGACGCGCCAGCGCAACGTCGCGAGCACCGAAGTCAACATCCGGGCGCCCATTGGGATAGGCGAACAACTCGACGCCCTGCTGCGTGATGCCTTCCAGCGCCTCGCGACCCGTAACGATCTCTCGGTAGGCAGCCTCATCGCCCAAGCGAGCCAGGATGGGATGGTTCACCGTATGCCCCCCGATCGTGATGCCGGCCCTTGCAAGTGCCGCGACCTGCGGTGTGCTCATCATCAAGTCCTGCGGCAGCGTCACGCCGGCAGCTGCAACCAAGGCGTCGGTGCGCGCCAAGCGCTGCTCTATCGGCAAGTACTTCAGGGCCTTCAGCAGACTGTCGATCACTCGCCGCCGCGAGGCATGGTCGAGTAAGGACGGCGGTGGCCCGGGCAGCAGGTCGTCGACTCCTGGCAGGTTGTCGTGGCGGCACATCCGAACCGCCTCAATGACGCGGTCGTTCCACATGCATCCGCCATCCAGGAAGCCGGTGGCGACGAAGCAGGTAGCCGGCAAGCCGTGGCGCTGCAGGATGGGCAGCGCCACGTCGTGGTTGTCGGCGTAACCGTCGTCAAAAGTGATGCTCAGCGCGCGGGTCGGCAGTTCGCCGCACTGCAGCCGCTGCACGGCGTCGGCCAGCGATAGAACGTTGAACGATGCGCGCAACCAGCGGCAAACCTCGTTG
Source organism: uncultured Rubrivivax sp. (assembly GCA_964495125.1). Classification (GTDB taxonomy): domain Bacteria; phylum Pseudomonadota; class Gammaproteobacteria; order Burkholderiales; family Burkholderiaceae_C; genus Rubrivivax. The sequence continues at coordinate 13,726 of CAZBUU010000017.1, read as the reverse complement.
AAGGCGGCAGCATGCATCTCGCCGGGGAAAAGTGGGTCCGGCGTCGGCGTTACCCGGTGGAAGATCAAAGTCGAGAGACAGCCCTTGCGTCCCCCCGGCAGTGCAATCCCGAGCAGCGTGTCAAGCATGGGCCGGGGACTCTGGCGACTTGGGGGCCTTCGGAAGACGCCCGATGGGCGCGCCGCTGTTGAACAGGCCGACAGGCTCAGTCTTCCAGCTTTCCGCCATGAGCCAGAACTTGCATGCGACGATGATCACCGCAATGTTGTAGGCGAGATCCAGGTAGGTCAGGCTCAGGAACGCACCACCCACGGCATAGCCGATCATCGAGACTTGCACCATCCCTGCCAGTTCGAAGGCCCACAACGACTCCGGCTGTCGCTTCGCTCTTCGCCTTACCTGCAGCGTGGCCAAGAAAGCCCCAACGCCGACTGCCAGAAAGAGAGCAAAACCCAGCCATCCTTGTTCTCCGATCGCCTGGAAGTAGATGCTGTGTGCGGTAAAGATGCCCCACTCCGAGGTTTGCGCATAGCGGTCGTACACCTGCCGGGTTTCCACGACGAAACCGCCGCCTGTGACTCGATCGTTGGCAATGTTCACCGCCATATCCCAGGCGTTGATGCGGCTCATCGCGCTGCCATCCTGCTCGTAAGTCTTGATGGTGCTCATGCGGTCTTCCCAACTCTTGGGCATGAACGCAATCAGACCGACTGCAGCGGCAAGCAGGACGATGCCGCCCATTAACTTCTTGCTCGAGCGCGACCACAACACCAGCGACATGGCGGCGATGGCCAGCAGAGCGCCGCGGGACTGCGTTCCGAGTACGGCCGCCGCGGAGAGCCCCATGGTGACGAGCAAGCCTCGCCGTACCCACTTGTTGGGTGAGACCACACGAAGGTAGTTCATCAACGGAATGATCATGGTTAGCGCCAAGCCGACTTCGTTGTTGCCGTTGATGTAGGTCTCAGGTGGTCCCCACACCCGCCCAGAGCCGCCCGTTGCGATCGTGAAAAGTCCGCCCTTGAAGCCGTAGAAGCCCACCGAGACAACCACCACCCAGATAAAGGCTTCGATCTGCTTTCGCCCGTGGATCGCTGCGAAGGCGATGAATGTCATCACCTGAATCTTCAGGACAGTTATGAGCTCATCAATTGATCGTTCGTAGTGGATCGCATTGAATGACGTGAGGCACATCCAGACGACAAACAGCGCGAGCACCACAACGGTGAAGTCCTTCGGCATGCGAAGGTTCTTCCGGTCGACGAAAAGCGAAATGAAGGCGGCAATGGCCGCGACCATGGCAAACGGTGCCGAGTAGGCGAAGCCCCAGGTGAGCTTGTGGGGGTTCATGATGCTCATCCAGGTCCAGAGCAGCACTGCTATCCACGTCTTGCGGATCGCGTACGGCAGAATGCCGATGAAGACCAGCGTGAGCGCAATGTCTCTCACGGTTCAGCCTCGCGAACCCGCCAGCGCCTGGAACAGCGACACCTGCTGCTGGCTCGTCTGCCCCCAGCCGAAGCCCTCGGCGTACAAGCGCACGGCCTGCCGGTCACACGCCACGGAGAGCAGCTTCGACAAGGCCGCGGCAATGCCCGCGCTGCTGCGCTCCTCCACCAGCAGGCTGCCGCTCGCCGGCGTCACCACCTCGGGCGTGCCCCAGATGCGCGTGGCCACCACGGGCGTGCCGCAGGCCATGCTCTCCAGCAGCACGTTGGCCCAGCCTTCGCGGCTGGACGCGAGCACCAGCGCGTCGGCCGCGCTGTACCAGGTGGCCAGCTTCTCGTTGGGCAGGGCGCCGGTCAGCGTCACCTGCTGCTGCAGGCCCAGTTCGGTGATCTGCGCTTCCAGCCGCGGGCGCTCTTCACCTTCGCCGATGACGTACAGGCGTGCCTGCGGGTGCTGCTTCAGCACCTGGGGCATGGCACCCACCACCAGGTGATGGCCCTTGCGCTCGATGAGGTGGCCCACGCTCAGCAGCACCGGGCCGCCTTCGATCTTCAGTGCTGCACGCGCCTGCGCCGGCGGCACGGGGTGGAAGCGCTGCAGGTCCACGCCATTGCGAAAGACGTTCAGCCGCCGCTCGTCGATGCCCCAGTCTCGCAGCACGTCCATCAGCGCGGCGCACACGCCGATGCTGGCATCGGCCCGCTGCGCCGCCCAGTGGATCATCTTGCGCGGCAGCGCGTACTGCGGGATCAGGTTGAGGTCCGTGCCGCGCGCCGTGATGGCCAGCGGCTTGTTGAAGCGCTTGGCCAGCCAGGCCGCGGCCACGCCGTCGGGGTAGTAGTAGTGGGCGTCGATGACGTCGAAGTCGAAGCCTTCGTCGATCAGGCGCTGGATGGGCCCCACGGAGGCCAGCGCCAGCAGCCAGGGCGCCGCACTCATGCCGACCTTGGGGATGAGCGGGAAGCGCGGGTGCAGCACGTCGATGCCGTTGCGCGTCTCGCGCGCCGGCGTGCGTGCCATGCGGGCGTAGTCGCCCCAGCGCTCGCCCTTCAGCGGAAACCAGGGCACCGGCGCCACGACCTTGGTCTCCACCGCCCCCGTCTTCAGCAGCTCGCGCAGCCGTGTCTCGACGAAGATGCCGTGGATGGGTCGCGCCGAACTCGGGTAGAGCGACGAATACAGCAGCGTGCGGATCGGGCGCGTCATGGCCGCGCTCACGAGAGCCCGGGCCGGGCCGTGGCCTGCGCCGCGGCCGCGGCGGCCGGCTGGCCGGCACGCAGCGCGCCGGCCATGGCCGCCACGCGCTGCGCGTTGCCACGCCAGGTAAGGCCCATCTCACCGATGGTGGCGCGGGCCCGCGCCGACAACTGCTGGCGCAGGGTCGCATCGCCGGCCAGGCGGCCCAGCGCGGCGGCGAAGCTCTCGTCGCTATCCACGTCGAAGAGCAGCGCGTTGTCGCCGTCGCGCAGGATCTCCATGATGTTCGGCACGCGCGGCGCCAGCACGGCCTTGCCCAGCGCCAGGTACTCGAACAGCTTCAGCGGCGATGCATACGGCGTGACGGCAGGCTGCAGCGCGATGTCGAAAGCGGCCACGCGAGCAGGCACTTCGTCGCGCGGCACCACGCCGGTGAAGCGCACGCGCGCGGCAAGACCCAGCTGGGCCGCCAGGGCTTCCAGTTCGGCGCGGGCGGGCCCGTCACCCACCACCAGCAGCCGTGCGTTCGCCGGCGATGCGGGGCCCGCCATCCAGTGCAGCACGCGATCCACGCGGTGCCAGTCGCGCACGAAGCCGGTGAAGCCGAGCACCAGCGCGTCGCTCCAGCCCAGCGCCGCCTTGGCGGCTTCGGGCGTGGGCGCGCCGGCGAAGTGGTGCTCGTTGATGCCGTTGGGGATGACCACCAGCCGTTCCGCCGGCACGCCGTGGGCCGCGATGGTGTCGGCCAGCACCTGCGTCACCGGCAGCACGACATCGGCCTTGCGCCAGGTGAGCGTTTCGCTCCAGCGCGCCAGCGCCGGCAGGCCCAGGCCGCCGAAGCGCATGCGTTCATCGGTGAGCGGCGAGTTCACTTCCAGCAGCATGGGCAGGCCCAGCTTGCGCTTGAGCATGACCCCGGACACCAGGAACAGGTTGGAGCGCTCGTACAGCACGTCGGGCTTGAACTCGCCCGCCGCGCGCAGCAGGTTGCGGTAGGCCACCCAGGAGTAACCCAGCTCCAGCAGTTCGTAAAGCGCCTTGGGCAGCTTGGCCCGCAGGCCGTGCACCCAGCCCACCTTGGCGCCCATGGCACCGCCGCCGCGCCCGTCATCGCCCGCCGGCGCCACCACCCTCACCTCGTGCCCCAGCTCGCGCAGGGCCGAGATCATCTCCTCGATGTGGACGGCCTGGCCGTCCTTCGAGGCGGTGCGGTGGTGGTACAGGATCTTCATGGGTCGGGCTGCCGGCGTGCCGGCCTCGGGGTCAGGCGGCTGCCCGGGCGGGCACCTGGCCCATGGTGTTGCGCAGGAAGGCGTCGAACATCAGCAGCGTCCACAGCGGCGTGCTGTGGTCGCTGCGGCCGCTTTCGTGCTGCTCCACCAGCTGTCGCACGAGGCCGGGGTTGAAGAGGCCGCTGTCCAGCATCGGCCCTTCCAGCAGCGTGGAGCGCATGCGCTGCTTCAGCGGCCCGCGGAACCAGCGCGCCAGCGGCACGGCGAAGCCCATCTTCGGGCGGTAGAGCACGTCGTTCGGCAGGTGCGGCTCCAGCGCCTTCTTGAAGAAGGCCTTGCCGTTGCTGCCCTTGAGCTTGAAGCTGCTGGGCAGCGTGGCCGCCCACTCCACCATGGGATGGTCCATCAGCGGTTCGCGCACTTCCAGCGAATGCGCCATGCTGGCGCGGTCGACCTTGGTGTTGATGTCGCCCACCAGGTAGGTGTGCAGGTCGATGTACTGGATGAGTGCCAGCGGGTCTTCGGTGCCGGCGTTGGCGGCGTGGCGCTTGAAGACCTCCAGCGCCGAGTAGCCGCCGAGCTCGCTCTTGAACTTCGCGCTGTAGAGCTGGCTGCGCATGGGCTGGCGCAGCTGCGACATGCTGTGGAAGTAGGCCTCCACCGAGGTGCGCGCCATGCCTTCGAACGTGGTCTTGGCGCGGAACACGCGCGGTGCCCAGTCGGCCTTGGGGTAGAGCTTGCCCAGCATGCCGAACACCGGCCGGCGGAAGCCTTCGGGCAGCGCCGCGCGCATGCTCTCTTCCATCATGTGCAGGCGGTAACGGCGGTAGCCGCCGAAGGTCTCGTCGCCGCCGTCACCCGAGAGCGCCACCGTCACGCGCTTGCGCGCCAGTTCGCTGACGCGGTAGGTGGGGATGGCGCTGCTGTCGGCGTAGGGCTCGTCGTACAGGCCGGCCAGCGTGTCGACGAGGCCGAAGTCGTCGCTGCGCACGGTCTCGACGTAGTGGTCCGTCTGGTAGCGGTCGGCCACCATCTTGGCGAACTCGCTCTCGTTGTAGGCGGGGTCGTCGAAGGCGATGGAGCAGGTCTTCACCGAACCGGTGGACTGGCTGGCCATCGCGGCCACCACGGCGCTGGAGTCCACGCCGCCGGAGAGGAAGGCGCCCAGCGGCACCTCGGCGATCATGCGCAGCTTCACCGATTCCTGCAGGCGGCGCATCAGCTCTGACTGCGCCTCGGCTTCACTGATGGCGCTGTCCAGCGTGAAGCGCACGTCCCAGTAGCGCTTGGGCTCAGGCATGGCCTGGCCGCGGCGGATGACCAGCGTGCAGCCGGGCGGCAGCTTCTTCGCCTGCTTGAAGATCGTGCGCGGCTCGGGCACGTAGCCGAGCGCGAAGTACTCTTCCACCGCGTAAGGGTCCACCTCGCGCTTGAGGCCGCCATGGGCCATCAGGCTCTTGAGTTCGCTGCCGAAGAGCAGCGTGCCGTCGTCGAGCAGCGCGTAGTACATGGGCTTGACGCCCAGGCGGTCGCGGCCCATGAAGAAGGTCTGGCGGTTGCGGTCCCACAGCGCGAAGGCGAACATGCCGCGGAAGCGCTCCACGCAGGCCTCGCCCCAGGCTTCCCAGGCGTGCACGATGCACTCGGTGTCGCTCTTGGTGTGGAAGACGTGGCCCAGGGCCTGCAGTTCGGGGATCAGGTCCTGGTAGTTGTAGATCTCGCCGTTGAATACCACCACCACCGAGCCGTCTTCGTTGAAGAGCGGCTGCTGGCCGGTGGCGACGTCGATGATGGACAGGCGGCGGTGGCCCAGGCCGACACCGGGCTCGATGTGCAGGCTGCCTTCGTCCGGGCCGCGGTGGGTCTGCGACTCGTTCATGCGGTGCAGCACCGCGTGCACCACGGGGCGCGCTGAGCGGGTGTCGAAGATGCCGGTGATGCCGCACATGGTTCAGGCGTTCCTTGTCTTGTAGCCAGCGGAGGCCAGCCCGCGATCGTAGAGGCCCTGGTACGCCGCCACCATGGCCTGCATGCTGAACCGGCGCTCGACTTCGCTGCGCCCGGCCCGGCCCATCGTCCGGGCTTCGTCGGGCCGGCCAGCCAGTTCCACCAGCGCCTGCGCCATCGCCTCGACATCGGCCGCCGGCACCACCGTCCCGGTGCGGCCGTGATCCACCAGTTCGGCATTGCCGCCCACCCGCGTGGCCACGACAGGCAGGCCCGTGGCCATCGCCTCGAGGATGGTATTGGAGATGCCCTCGGCCAAGGACGGCAGCGCGAAACAATTCCATGAGCGCATGACATCTGCCACGTCGCTTCTCTCGCCCGGCAGCCAGGCCAATGCGCCGGCGCCACCCTCGTCCAGGACGGCCTGCGCCTGCGCGCGCAGCGGGCCGTCGCCCACCATCACCAGGCGCAGCCGCTCGCGCAGCGCGGGCGCCAGTTCCAGCGCACGCAGGAAGGCGCGCGCCAGCAGCGTCTGGTCCTTCACCACCTGCATGCGGCCCACGGTGCCGACGATCCAGTGCCCCGGCGCGCTGAAGGGGCAGCCCGGCAGCGCAGGGGGCGCCGCTGCCGCGGGATGGAACCTGTCGGCATCGACGCCGTTGTAGATCTGCGTGATGCGTCCGGCCTCGATGCCGACGCGATCCACGAGGTAGCCCTCCAGGTCCTTCGAGAGCGCCACCCAGCGCTGCACGAAGGGCGAATACAGCCGGCGCACGCGCTGCAGGTGGCGGTTGCTGCCGTCGATGTCGTCGATCTCCCGGCCATGCTCGCCGTGCACGCGCAGCGGCACGCGGGCCAGCGCCGCGGCCACCTGCATCTCCAGCGGCCCGAGGTTGCGCGTGTGCACCACCGCCGGCCGCAGCCGGCGCAGCACCGGCCACAGCCGCGGGTAGACCTTGAAGCCCTGGCCAGGGCCCTTGCGCAGTTCGATGAACTCCACGTCGGCCGGCTTGACGCGGCGGCGGAACCCGGTGACCTCGGTCAGCGCCAGGATGGCGTGCCGGTAGGCCTGCGCCGGCATGTGGTTGATGAGGTTCGCCAGGCCGTTCTCCAGGCCACCGGTGTCGAAGCGGTGGACGATGTGCAGCACCAGCGGGCGCAGGTCTTCGCTCATCTCCCGGGTCGGGCCAGCGGCGGTGCCTGCCTCACAGGCGCCACACGCGGTAGCCCGCGCCGCGCAGGGCCGCCGCATCGTGGCAGGCCTTCACGTCGATGAAGGCTCCACCCTCCGTCAGCTTCTCGCCGATCTGCGCCACGCCCAGCGCCGCGAACTCGCGGTGCGCCACCGCGGCCACCATGGCGTCGGCCTTGGGCAGTTCCGACCAGGGCTCCAGCTTCACGCCGTACTCGTGCATGGCTTCGTCCACCGTGGCCTGGGGGTCGGTGACGTGCACATCCACGCCGTAGCTGCGCAGTTCCTTGATGATGTCGATGACGCGGCTGTTGCGCAGGTCGCCGCAGTTCTCCTTGAAGGTCAGCCCCAGCACGTTGACCTTCGCACCCTTGATGGTGCTGCCCGCCGCGATCATCTGCTTGATGGTCTGCTCGGCGATGAACTTGCCCATGCCGTCGTTGATGCGCCGGCCGGCCAGGATCACCTGCGGGTGCAGGCCCAGCATGTCGGCCTTGTGCGTCAGGTAGTACGGGTCCACGCCGATGCAGTGGCCGCCCACCAGGCCGGGCTTGAACTTCAGGAAGTTCCACTTCGTGCCCGCGGCTTCCAGCACCTCGGTGGTGTCGATGCCCATGCGGTCGAAGAGGATGGCCAGCTCGTTCATCAGCGCGATGTTCAGGTCGCGCTGCGTGTTCTCGATGACCTTGGCGGCCTCGGCGGCCTTGATGCTGCTGGCGCGGTGCACGCCCGGCTCGACGATCATCTCGTAGACCTTGGCCACCGTGTCCAGCGTGGCCGGGGTGTCGCCCGAGACGATCTTCAGGATCTTGGTCAGCGTGTGTTCGCGGTCGCCCGGGTTGATGCGCTCGGGGCTGTAGCCGACGAAGAAGTCCTGCTTCCACTTCAGGCCCGACTCGCGCTCGAGCACCGGGATGCAAACCTCTTCGGTGGCCCCGGGGTAGACGGTGCTTTCGTAGACGACGATGGCGCCCTTCTTGAGGTGGCGACCGGCGCTCCTGGACGCGCCGATCAGCGGGCCGAAGTCGGGGATGTGCGCCTCGTCCACCGGCGTGGGCACGGCGACGATGATGACGTCGGCTTCGCCCAGCATGGCGGCGTCGTCGGTGTAGACGGCATGCGTGGCGGCCTGCACCTCGGCGTCGGTGAGTTCGCGCGACGGGTCGGTGCCGCGCTGGCAGGCCTGCACCTTGTGCGTCGCGATGTCGAAGCCGATGGTGCGGATGCGCTTGCCGAACTCCACGACGAGCGGCAGGCCCACGTAGCCGAGCCCGATGACTGCCAGAGTGTTCATGGTGAGGGTTCCGGTGACAGGGGGGCGTTCAGCGCGCGGCGTGCGCGGCCTCCAGCCCACGGAAAAGGGATTCGATGTGCGCGCTGGCGAAGCGCTGGAGCAGCGCGTCGGCGTTGGCGATGTTCTCGTCGTCCAGCGGCGTGTACAGGAAGATGGCCGCGCCGTCGTCGCCGCGGCCGAGCAGGCGGTTCAGCGACAGCATCAGCTTGGCGCGCGCGTCGCTGACGGTCGGGCGGCCGCCCACCCAGTACAGGTGCCACACGCGCAGCCGCGGCGCGGCGATGGACCCGCCCAGGGACGAGCCGCGCAGCACGGCGGTGCGCAACTGCACGGGGCCGGCGGACGTCTGCAGCGTGGTCAGGCCCGACTGCACCTGCGCCCACTTGGCGCCCTCGGCCATCTCCACGAGGCCGTTCGTCGAACTGACCAGCTTGCGCTCGTAGCTCTGCCCGCGGTAGTAGGCGACGTTCATCACCGCAGGCTGCTTGCCGGCTTCGTAGCGGGCCGACAAGGACAGTGACGGGTTGGCGAAGAAGGGCTGCCAGTCCGAGATCGGCCCCGAGCCCGCCACCCAGCCGGCGGCCGGTGCCGGCAGCGCCAGCGGCGGGTTCGCGCCGGGGGCTTCACGCAGCAGCCGCGAACCCCAGACCTGCGTGCCCAGCAGCAGCAGCACGACGGCGGCGCACATGCCCCAGGCCAGCCCGGACGGGGCACCGCGGCCGGCGCCGGCAGGCGCGGCGGCAGGCACGGGCTCGGCGGGGTCGGCGAAGCGCGCACCCACCATGAACATGATGCCGATGACGAGCCCGAAGAAGACCCAGCCGTAGATGATGTGGTCGACACCGGCCGCCAGCTTGTTGCCCGAGAGGTGGCCGAGCATGACGATCATGTAGGCCCGCAGCCAGTTGGCGACCACGGGCACGGCCAGCGAGATGAAGATGAAGAGCGCACGCTTCCACGTCACGCTGAAGTTGAGGTAGGCGAAGAGCGTGCCGACCATGAACGAGGCGATCAGGTAGCGCACGCCGCTGCACGCCTCCACCACCGACCAGTTGCCCGAAGGGATGATGAACTGCAGGCCTTCGCGGTACACCGGGATGCGCGTGAGCTGCAGCGCGGCCACCGTGAAATCGGCCGTCCACTCCATCATCATCGGCACCATGAACTCGCCCACCGGCACGGCGAAGAACAGGAACACGAGCGGGAAGGTCAGCTCGCGCGCCACGGCCAGGCCGAAGACGGCCGGCACCGAGAGCACGATCAGCGACACCAGCGCGAACTGCGTGACGGCGTTCGAGGCGGCCAGCTCGCCCACCATCCACAGCAGGCAGATGGCGGCCATCGGCACCAGCAACCAGGGCGCGGCACGGGGCTCCACGGCGGCCAGGTGCTCGCGGCGGCGCCAGGCCATCCACACGACGATGGGCGGCACGAGGAAGGCGTGGGTGAAGGTCTCGGACCGGATCCAGATCTCGACCATGGCCGCGGCGGTGTCGCGGAAGAGCAGCAACAGGGCGGCCAGCAGAAGCAGCCCGGGGGCGAGGCGGCGCCAGTTCAGCGCGTTGAGAGACAGGGCATTCATGCGCCTTGCGCTTCCAGGGCAGGGGCAGCGCTGGCGATGCCCAGGAATTCGTCCATGCGGGACAGCCGAGCGTCCCAGCCGTAGACATCGATGACGCGCTGGCGCCCGGCGCGGCCGATGGCGGCCGCGCGCTCGTGGTTCTCGATCAGCGCCGCCACTTCGCGCGCGTAGTCGCCCGCGGTCTCTGCGGCCAGCGCATGTTCGCCGGCCGTGACGTCCATGGACGCGACGCAGCTGGTGGCCGCCACCACGGGCCGCGCCATCGCCATGGCTTCCAGCACCTTGTTCTGGATGCCGCGCGCCAGCCGCAGCGGCGCCACCACCACGGCGGCGTGCTGCACGTAGGCGCGCACGTCGGGCACCGTGCCGGTGACATTGACGGCGTCGCTTTGCAGCGCCTGCACCGCCGGCGCCGGGCTGCGCCCGACGATGTGGAAACGCAGTTTCGGCCAGCGCTGCCGCAGCTGCGGCAGGGCCTCGGCGGCGAACCAGGTCACGGCGTCGACGTTGGGCCAGTAGTCCATGGCACCCATGAAGACCACCGGGACTTCGCCTTCGGGGAAGGGCGAGGGCCGCGCGGGATCGGGCGTGAAGAACTCGGCATCGACGCCATTGCCCAGCACGCCCGAACGGTCGGCGCTCTCCGGCGCCAGTTCGCGAAAGAGCTGCGCTTCCTTTTCGGTGGCGAACAGCGACCAGCGCGCCCGCGCCGCGAACCGGCGCTCGACACCCAGCAGTTTCGCGGCCTCGCGCCGGTACACCCAGGACATCGGAAAGCCGTGGCGACGCGAGTACTCGGCCCACTTCGCGGAATCGACATCGGCGAAGTCGATCGCCATCGGCAGGTCGAAGCCCTCGGCGTACTGCAGCATCGAGGACGAATAGACGAACAGCACGTCAGCGCGCCGCGCCTGGCGCTGGCGTTGCACCCAGTCCGACAGCGCCGCGTCGCGGTAGAACGCCACCGACAGCGGTCGTCCGTCCGCCAGCCCGCCCAGGGCACGCAGCTTCGCGGTACGGCGGTCCAGCCGCGAGACATGCAGCTCGGTGCACATCTCGCGCACCTTGGGCACGTACTGTTCGTCGTCGGGGTCGTCGACGAAGGTGCCCAGAAGCACCTCGTGGCGAGAGGCCAAGCTCTTCAGCAGCTGGTAGGTGTGGATCTTGTCGCCCTTGTTGGGCGGGTAGGGCAGCCGGTGGGCCAGCATGAGCACGGTCGCCATCGCCTCACCCCAGGCTGCGCACCACGAACGGCCCCAGCCAGTTCGCGAAGCCCAGCGGCAAACGCCGCCACGTCTCGATCATCAGCTTGTACTTCGCGTTGGCCGGGTTGTTCTGCGGCACGGCGTCGCGCTTGTACAGGCAGTACTCGTAGTGCAGCGGCGTGGGCTCGAAGCCCCAGTTCTTCTTGAAGGCGTAGGGGCCCGTGCCCTGCTTGCTGCGGCCGTAGTCGAAGACCTTGAGCCCGCGCGCGCAGGAGCGGCGCATCAGCTCCCAGTACTTGAAGTCGTTGGCGGCCAGCTCGCGCGCGGCCCAGTCGTCGCCGGCGTAGTAGGGCAGCACCTCGTCGCGGAAGTAGAAGCTCAGCACGCTGGACAGCAGCCGGCCGTCGGGGCCGGTGACGGTGAGCACCTCGCAGTCGTCGCCGAAGGTGCTGCGCAAGGCCTCGAAGTAGCGCTTCGAAAGGGCCGGCGTGCCGTGGCGGTGCACGTTGTCGGCGTACAGCGCGAAGAAACGGTCCACGTGAGGGTCGACCTCGCTCTTCAGCCCGTTCTTGATGCCCTTGCGCACCATCGCGCGCTGCTTGCGCGGGATGGCCAGCATGTTGGCCTCTTCCTCGGGAAGGATCTCCTTGCGGAAGGTGACGTACAGCGCCTGGTGCGGCCAGCCTTGGTGCTGCCGCGCCAGCTGGCGCAGTTCCAGGTGGTCCACGCCCAGCTGCTGCGCCAGTTGCTGCGCGTGCGCCTCCAGGGCCTGCGCCGTGGCTTCGTCGTCCGCCACCGCGCCGCCGTAGACGGCGAAGGGCAGGCTCGTGAGTGCATTGCCGAAGAGGAAGCTCTTCACGTGCGCCAACGGCAGCACGCCGGTGACCCGGCCTTCGCTGTGCGCGAAGAGGAAGTGCGTGTCGTGCCGGAAGACGTCGCGCAGCAGCCCTTGCCAGGCAGCGCGGTGAAAGAAGGTGGCCTGCGGGCAGGCCATCACGAAGGCATCCCACGCGGCGGCGCCGCGTGCGTCGCCCGGGGTCAGACGCTCGATGGTGGGCATGGCAGACACCCTAGGCGGTGCCGCCGGGGGCGCGCAGGAAGATCTCGTCCATGCGGCCCCAGCGGAAGTCCTGCAGCAGCTGCTGCAACCGGCCTTCCGTGCGGCCCAGGTTGAGGTAGTGGCGGAATCGCGTCTTGGCGTCGATGCCGGGAATGCGCGGCTGGCCGACGTCGATCTCCCAGGGGTGGAAGTAGAAGATCGCGGGCTCGCGGTCTTCGCGGTTCACCTTCTGCAGCATCCAGCGCGAGAGCGCGTAGGGCATCAGCCGGAACCAGCCGCCGCCGGTGGAAGGCAGGTTGCGCTTGCCCATGCGCACGGTGGTCACCGGGATCTCCAGCAGCCCGGCCCCCACGCGGTAGGCGAAGCGCGGCGAGTCGGGCATGCCGTAGTGGTCGTGCTTGATGGGGTAGATGCTGCTGCTGTAGCGGTAGCCGGCGCGCGCCAGCTGGTCGAAGGCCCAGAGGTTGGACAGGCCGATGGAGAAACTGGGCGCGCGGTAGCCGAGCACGGGCGCCCCGCCCAGGTCTTCCAGCAGGGCCTTGGCGCGCCGGATGTCCTGGCTGAAGGCCTCGGGACTGAGGTCGCTGGCGCGCTCGTGGCCGTAGCCGTGGCTGGCCAGCTCATGGCCGCCGGCGACGATGCCGCGCACGATCTGCGGATAGCGCTCGGCCACCCAGCCCAGCGTGAAGAAGGTGGCCTTGACGTCGCGCTCGGCCAGCATGGCCAGGATGCGATCGACGTTGCGCTCGACGCGGCACTCGCGGCTGTCCCACTGGCTGCGGGGGATGTACGGCGCCAGCGCCGAGACCTGGAAGTAGTCCTCGACGTCGATCGTCAGTGCGTTGGTGATGGCGGGTGCAAGCATGCTTGGCCGCGATTGTTGCCGGCTGCCCGGCTCGATGGCACGTTCAAAAGCCACGCGCTCGGCGTTCACGCACCACCGCCGCCGGGTTTCTTCACCGCCTCGACGAATTTCTGCATCAGCGCCAGGATCTGCAGGTTGGTGCGCTCCAGGCGCAGCAGGCTCTTCTCCAGGCGCTGAAGCTGGTCGCCGCGCTGGTCGGCCGCCAGGCTGGCCAGCTGCTGCGACATGGCTTCGGCATCGGCCGCGCTCAGCTGCACCTGGCTGAGGTCCAGGTCCAGCACGGCGCCGGCCAGGCCGCCGGGCATCACCGGCTCGCCGCCGGCGCTCAAGCTGGCGGCGCCGGGCTTGGCGGGCACCTGGTTTTCCTGTTCGAACTCGCGCACGACCTCCGACACGTCGTCGGCCGTCAGGTGCGTGCGGCCACTCAGGAAGCCGGCCAGCATGACGCGGTCACAGACCGCGTTGATGCGCCGCGGGATGCCGCCCGAGGCCTTGAAAATGCCTTCGAAGGCGCCGGGATCGAAGCTCGGCTTGCCCTTGGAGCCCGCGCACTTCAGGCGGTGTTCGATGTAGGCCTTGGTCTCGTCGAGATCCAGCGGGCCGATGTGGCAGGTGGCCGCCACGCGCTGGCGGAACTGCTCCATCTCGGGCTGCTGCAGGATCTGGCGGAACTCGGGCTGGCCGACCAGGAAGCTCTGCAGCA
>CAZBUU010000016.1:0-34171 GCA_964495125.1 uncultured Rubrivivax sp. | reverse complement strand
CGCTGGCGCCGGCCTTCGCCAACGCACTGGCGCGGCTGGGCGCGCCGCGGCAGCGCGAGCTGCCCTTCAAGCTGGGCTGACCGCGCGCCGTGATCCTGTCCCTGCGCCAAGGGCTCGTGCTGGCCGTCGCCGCGCTGGCGGTGTTCTGGATGGTGGGCGCCTACAACCGGCTGGTGGCGTTGCGCAACGCAGTGACGCAGGCCTGGGCGAAGATCGAGGACACGCTGCGCCAGCGTGCCGCCGCGGGCGAGCCGCTGCTGGCCGCGCTGCGCGAGCCGCTGGCTTCGGAGCAGGGCGCACTGGATGCCATGCAGGCCGCACTCGCCGAAGCCGGCAAGGCCGCCACCGCGATGACGGCCAAGCCGCTGGCCGCCGACCACGCAGCGGCCTGGGTGGCGGCCGAGGCCGCGCTGTCGGCTGCCGCGGCGCGCGTGTTCGCGCTCTTCGAACACGACGGGTCGCTGCGCGGTGCCGCAGGCATCGCCGAGCCGGCCGCCGCCTGGCGCGAAGCGTCGTCGCGCCTGGGCTTCGCGCGCCAGCTCTTCAACGACGAGGCCACCGCCTACAACGACGCCATCGCGCTGTTCCCCACGCGGCTGCTGGCGCCGATGTTCCGTTTCCGCGCCACCGGCAGGCTGTGATCAGCGCGCCGCGTCGACGATGGCGCGCACCAGGGCCGGGTAGGCCTGGGCGCCGTTGCGGCGGTCGAACAGGCCCATGCCCTTGTCGCCGATGACGCCGTTGTCCCAGTAGACGGGCACCAGGCCGTGCTGCCAGGCGCTGCGCGTGACGACCTGGTTCCAGTACACGCGGTAGGTTTCGGCACCGGGAAAGCGCTCGCGCCGCAGCACGCCGTATTCGCCCAGGATCACGGCCACGCCCTGGTCCACGTAGCGCGCCTTCATCTTCTGGAACTGTGCATCCACGTAGGCCTCATTGCCCCAGGTGTCGGTGGCCGCGGGGTCGGTGGCGATGGCGCCCCACTGCCAGAGGCTGCTGTTCTCGTTGATGGTGAAGTTGTACGGGTCGTAGTAGTGGACTTCCATCATCAGCCGCCCGGCCACCGTGTCGGTGGGCAGCACCGCGAAGTTCAGCGTGTGGTCGATGTTGGTGTTGAAACCCTGCACGACGAGGTGACGCACGGCGTTGTTGCCGCCGGTGGCGCGCACGGTGTTCACGAAGACCTGGTTGAAGCCGTTCTGCACGGCGCGGTACTCGGGCGTGGGAGGGCCGTAGTCGCCGTCCACCATGACCTCGTTGGTGCCGGCGAAGAGCAGCCGGTCGTCGAAGTCGCGGAAGCGCGTGGCGATCTGCGTCCAGAACTTCGCCAGCCGCGCGTTGGCCACGGCCTGCTGCGCGTAGGTGGGCTGCAGCCAGCCGCCGTCCCAGTGCACGTTGATGATGGCGTACAGGCCCGCCTTCTGCGCATAGCCCACCACCTCGGCCACGCGCGCCATCCAGGGGGCGCTGATGGTGTCGCTGGCGTCGGCGTACTGCTTCCACGACACCGGGATGCGCACCGTGCTGAAGCCGGCGGCCTTCACCGCGTCCATCAGCGCCTGCGTCGTGGCCGCGTTGCCCCAGGCCGTCTCGCCGCCGATGGCTTCCAGCGAATTGCCCAGGTTCCAGCCCGCGCCCATCAGGCGCGACAGCTGCACGCTGGTGAGCTCGCGCATGCCGGACGCCGCGGGCGTGGCCGGCGTGGTGGCGGGGCTGCTGCCACCGCCACCGGCGCAGGCGGCCAGCACCAGGGCCAGGCCGATCGCGACGAGGGGAGGCTGGAAACGGAACATCTTCATGCGGCTTCAGGGTTCGGTGAGCGTGACGACGAGGATGGCGCGCGGCGGCAGGTCCAGCACCAGCGGCCGGCCCGCCGTGCCCGCGGTGAAGGGCTGGGGCGTGACGTCCGGTGGGGCGCCGATGCGGTTGTGCGCGTCCATGGCCGCGCCGGTGAGCAGCCGGCCGCGTGCCACGCCGGCCCGGCCGGTGGCCACGCGCGCCGGGCGCTCCGGATCCAGGTTCACCAGCGCCAGGTGCAGCGCACCGTCAGTGCCGCGCGCGGCCGTCACGTCCACGGCAGGCAGTTCCAGCGCGCCTTCGCGCCAACGCGCCGCCTGCAGCGTGGCCACGAGCGGCGTGGCGCCCTGGAAGGGGCGGTAGAGGTCGAAGGCGTGGTACGTCGGCGTGAGCACCATGCGCGGGCCGTCGGTCAGCACCAAGGCCTGCAGCACGTTGACCATCTGCGCCAGGTTGGCCATCTTCACGCGCGCCGTGTGGCGGTGGAAGACGTGGAAGGACAGCGCCGCCACCAGCGCGTCGCGCAGCGTGTTCTGCTGCTGCAGGAAGGCGCCGTTCGTCCCGGGCTCGGGGTCGTGCCACATCCCCCATTCGTCGACGAAGAGCGCCACGCGTCGCGCCGGGTCGTGGCGGTCCATGATGCGTTCGGTGCGCGCGATGTGGGTCTCCAGCCCGTCCACCACACCGTGCAGCGCCTTGGCCCACTGCGGCCGCGCGAAGCCGGTGGCGCGGCCCTTGGCCTCCCAGGAGCCGACCACGGTGTAGTGGTGCAGGCTCAGCGCATCCGTGCGCAAGCCGGCGCGTTCCATCATCACCTCGGTGACCTCGTCGCGGCCTTCGCCGTCGCCCACGGCCACGCGCACCACGGGCACGTGAAGGAAGCTGCTGTACTGGCGGTGGAGGTCGGCCGCGTACTCGGGCCGCATGTGGCCTCCGCAGCCCCAGGTCTCGTTGCCGACGCCGAAGTACCTCACCTTCCAGGGCGCCTGGCGGCCGTTGCGGCGGCGCTCCTCGGCCAGCGTGGAGCGGCTGTCAGACGTCATGTACTCCAGCCACTGCCCCATGGCGCGCGGCGGCAGCGAGCCCATGTTGCCGGCAATGTAGGCCTCGGCGCCCAGCAATTCCAGGAAGTCCATGAACTCGTGCGTGCCGACGCGGTTGTCCTCGGCCACGCCGCCCCAGACCTTGTTCAGCCGCACCGGCCGCTGCGCCGGCGGGCCGATGCCGTCACGCCAGTCGTAGTCGTCGGCGAAGCAGCCGCCCGGCCAGCGCACGACGGGCACCTGCAAGGCCTTCAGGGCGTCAAGCACGTCGTTGCGCCAGCCGCGCGTGTTGGGGATGGGCGACTCGGGCCCGACCCACAGCCCGCCGTAGACGCCCGTGCCCAGGTGCTCGACGAAGTGGCCGTAGACCGCGGGCTCGATGCGCGGGCCGGCGGCCTGGGCCGCCACCGTGAGCGACACCGCCAGCGGCTCGGCGGCCTGGGCCGCCCCGACCACCAGCATGGCCACGACCAGCGCCACCCTCACACCGCACCCCGCCGCAGCTCCAGCCCGATGCGGATCTCGTTCATGCGCTGCTCGGTGAGCTGGAAGCGCAGGATGACCACCAGGGCCACCAGCAGCCCGACGGCCGGGATGCCCGACAGCAGCACGCGGATGAGGAACAGCGACTCCTCGCTCTGCGCCGGCAGCTTGGCGTCGAAGCCGGTGAACTGCAGCACCCAGCCCGAGGCGCCGTTGCCCAGAGCCAGGCCGACCTTGCTGATCCAGCTCTGGCAGGCCGCGAAGCTGCCTTCGCGGCGCTGGCCGGTTTCCAGTTCGTCGTGGTCGATGATGTCGGCCATGGCCGAGCCGTAGATCGTCCAGAAGCCGGCGCCCGTGAAGGCCACGCAGCCGCTGGCCAGCAGCTGCAGCCAGGGCAGTTCGGGGTTGTAGAAGAACCAGTCGCCGATGAAGGCACAGATGGCCAGCACCAGCACCGTGGCCAGCGCGTTGCGCTTGCCGTACCGCCGCGCCAGCCCCGCCGCGAAGGGGATGCCGGCCAGGCCCATGACCATGCCCGACACGCCCATCAGCGAATTCCACTGCGCGCCCGCCGCCACGTCGCCCTTGCAGACGTAGTAGATCGTGGCGTAGTAGCCCAGCAGGCCCACCATCGCGGTGGCCATGCCGTAGGCCATCATCGTGCCCAGCAGCATGCGGAAGGGGCGGTTCTTCAGCGTGCGGTACAGCGTGTCCTTGAAGGGCACCTTCTCCGTGCGCCGCAGCACCACCGACGCGTAGTAGCGCTCGCGCACCAGGAAGAAGATGGCGAAGGACAGCGCCACCATCACGGCGCCCAGGATGCTGCAGTAGACCTGCGCGCCGCGCAGGATGTCGGGCTTGCCGTCGGCGCCGTTGAAGACCGACAGCGTGGTGAACTGCGCGGCCACGAACATCGCCAGCTCGGGCACCTTCTGCACCGCGTTCTTCACCGACATGACGCTGGTGCGCTCGTGGTAGTCAGGCGTCATCTCCGAGCCCAGGCTGACCCAGGGCATGTTGAAGCAGCTCATCACCGGCACGTAGACGCACAGGCTGACGAGCATGAAGACGAAGTAGGCCTGGTCGCTCCAGCCGCGGCCCACGGCGAACATCAGCGGCAGGCCGATGCCGGCCAGCACGCCGCCCACCAGGATGAAGGGCCGGCGGCGGCCGAAGCGCGTGCGCGTGTTGTCCGAGAGCCAGCCGAACACGGCGTCGGCACCGGCGTCGATGAAGATCTTGATGGCCAGCGCCGAGGAGATGAGCCCCGGCGCCATGCCCAGGCCGACGTTGAAGACGTGGAAGGCCAGCGACTGGTAAAGCCAGTGGCCCCACATGTCCAGGAAGGAGCCGAGGCCGTAGCCCAGCTTCTGGCTCATGGGGACGCGATCCGCCGCGACGGAGGTGGACATGGGCGGGGCCTTCAGGCGATGCGCAGCGGCGTGCGGCGCGGGGCGGCCGCGGTGCGGCCGGGCACGAGTTCGGTCGGGAAGACCCCGGGCGCCGGCGTGGCCGCGGACGCGCCGCCGTGGCGCGCTTCCACGCAGGCCAGCAGCAGCACGGCCGCCTCGCGGCCCATCTGCTGCAGCGGCTGGCGCACGGTGCTCAGGCCCGCGGCATGGGCCACCAGCGTGTCGTCGAAGCCGGCCACGGAGATGTCTTCGGGCACGCGCCAGCCTCGCGCTGCCAGCGCTTCCATGCAGCCCAGCGCCACCGCGTCGTTGGCGGCGAACACGGCCTGCGGCGCGACGTCGCCGCGGTGCTGCTGCAGCCAGTCTTCCAGCGCCTGCCGGCCAGCCTCCTGCTGATAACCACCGCGCAGCAGCCCGCCCGGCAGTGGCACGAGTCCGGCCTCGGCGTGGGCGCGCAGGTAGCCGGCGGCGCGGCGGTCGGCGCCGGTCAGGCCGGTGGGCCCGCCCAGGTGCAGGATGCGCCGGTGGCCCAGCGCGATGAGGTGGGCCACCATGGCGCAGGCGCCGGCCTCTTCGTCGGGCTCCAGGTTGGGCACGCCCGCCAGCCGATGGTTGGCATGCACGGAGACGAAGGGCGTGTGCTCGGGCAGCGCGGCCGCGGCCTCGGGGGCCAGCAGCGGCGCCAGCAGCAGCAGGCCGTCGATGCGGCCGTCGCACAGCGCGGGCAGGCGTGCCGCGCCTTCGGGGCCCCAGTCGGGCAGCGCGAAGACGGTGGTGTTCTGCCCGGCCTCGGCCGCGGCGGCGACGAAGCCGCTGAAGACTTCCAGGAAGTACTGGTTCAAGCCGCCACGCGCCAGCGTGGTGGCCACGCCCAGCGTGTGCATGCGGCGGTCGGCCAGCGCGCGTGCCGCGGCGTTGGGGCGGTAGTTCAGCTGCGCCGCGGCGTCCAGGATGCGCTGGCGCGTCTCGGCCGAGATGCGCGACGAGGTGCGCGCAGCGTTCAGCACCGCCGACGCGGCCATCGCCGACACGCCGGCGGCGCGCCCCACGTCGGCCAGCGTGGCGGCGGGGCGGGGTGGCGTGCGGCGGCTGGCCATGGCGTCAGAGGATGGCGCGGGCGCGCATCACGTCGGCATACCAGCGCGCCGACAGCTTGGGCGTGCGCTGCTGCGTCTGGAAGTCGCAGTGCACGATGCCGAATCGCCGCGCATAGCCGTCTTCCCACTCGTAGTTGTCGATGAAGGACCAGAGGAAGTAGCCGTCGATGGGCACCTCGTCGGCGATGGCGCGGTGCACCTCGCGCAGGTGGGCGCGCAGGTAGTCGCGGCGGTGCAGGTCCAGCACCTCGCCGTTCACCACGGGTTCGTCGTCGTAACCGCAGCCGTTCTCGGTGATGAAGATGGAACCGTGGCCATACAGCTCGTGGCACATGCGCGGCGCCCAGTAGACGGCCTGCGGCGTGATGTTGAGCCAGGGGCTGTCGGCACGCGGGTAGTTCTTCGGCAGCGGCAGCGCCTCGGGCTGGCCGTCGCGGCCGGCGCGCACGAAGTGGGCGGTGTAGATGTTCAGGCCCAGGAAGTCGGTGGGTGCCGAGATGAGATCGAAGTCGCCCGGCTGCACCTTCGGGGCGTCAGCGCCCACGCGCTTGAGCCAGGCCGCGGGGTAGCCCTTGCCGTGGATGGCGCCCAGCAGGTGCGCGTTGCGGTCCAGGAACCAGGCCTTGGCGGCGGCGATGTCGGCCGGCGTCTCGGTGACGGGCACGCTGACGTCGCAGTTGTCGGTGAGGCCCACGCGCGCGTCGGGCGCGCCGTGCTCGCGCACCGCACGCACCGCGTGGCCGTGGGCCAGCAGCGCGTGGTGGTAGGTCTGGTTGAGCACGGCGTCGCTCTCGCGCCGGCCCGGCGCCTTGCTGCCGACGCCGTAGGCCAGCCAGGTGAAGCAGCGGATCTCGTTGAGCGTGATCCAGTGCTTCACCTGCGGCGACAGCGCCTTCACCACCGTGTCGGCATAGCGCGCGAAGGCGTCCACCGTGGCGCGCGAGGTCCAGCCGCCGCGGTCTTCCAGCGCCTGCGGCAGGTCCCAGTGGAAGAGCGTCACCCAGGGCGTGATGCCGTGGCGCGCCAGGCTGGCCAGCAGGCGCTGGTAGAAGGCGATGCCGGCCTCGTTCACCTCGCCGCTGCCCGTCGGATAGATGCGCGGCCAGGCGATGGACAGCCGGTAGTGCTTCACCCCCAGCGAGGCCATCAGCGCGAAGTCCTCGTCGAAGCGGTGGTAGTGGTCGCAGGCCATGTCCAGCGTGTCGCCGTTCGCCACCTTGCCGGGCTGGCGCGCGAAGCGGTCCCAGATGGACTCGCCCTTGCCGTCCTCGAAAGCCGCGCCCTCGATCTGGGCCGAGGCGGCGGCGACGCCGAAGACGAAGTGCTGCGGAAAGAGGCTGGAGTAGGTGAAGGGGAACATGGGAGGCATGGGTCAGGGTCTCAGTCTTGCATCAGGCGCGCCAGCGTGGGCTCGATGCGCTGCGCCCAGAGGCCGTAGCCCTTCTCGCTGAGGTGCAAGAGGTCGGGCAGGAGCTCGGGCGACAGTGTGCCGTCGGCGTTCATCAGGGCCGGGCCGATGTCCTGGAACACCACCTGGCGGCCGTCGGCCAGCTTCGCCAGCAGCGGGTTGATGCGCTCGTTGATGCGGCGCAGCGCGTCGTCGGGCCCGGCACCGCGCGGGAAGATGGCCAGCAGCAGCACGCGGGCGCGCGGCAGACGGCGGCGGATCTCCTGCAGGCAGCGCTGCACGCCGGCGGCGACGAAGGCCGGGTCCTCCTGGCGCTCGCCGGTGTTGTTGGTGCCGATCATCATCACCACCACCTTCGGGTCCACGCCGTCGATCTCGCCGTTCTGCAGGCGCCACAGCAGGTTCTCGGTGCGGTCGCCGCCGAAGCCCAGCGCCACGGCGTGGTGGCGCGCGTACTGGCGCTCGAAGACGGCGCGGCCTTCCTTCTCCCAGCCTTCGGTGATGGAGTCGCCCACGAAGAGCAGTTCCACGCGGCGGCCGGCCTCGCGATGGGCGCGCAGTTCGTCCAGCTTCTTCTGGTGGCGCGGCAGCCACCAGGCCGTGGCCCAGGCCTCCTGCAGCGGCTCGGGCGTGACCGAGCGCGTGCGGTAGTCGGCACAGGGCGTGTTGGGCCGGCCCTGCCGCACGAGGCGCAGTTGTGCGATGGCGAACTCGCCCGTGCCCACGGCCTCCACGGCGAAGGGCAGCGGCACGGCGCTGAAGTCGTCGCCCTCGCGGTGGAAGCAGCGCAGCGGGATCGCCAGGTGCTGCCAGCCGCGCCCGGCCAGCGCGCGCGACCCGGCCAGGAAGGGCAGCTTGCGCTCGCAGCCTTCACCGCAGTTGAGCTTGAACTTGAGGCCGCCCTCGGCCATGCTGTCCACGCGCAGGTCGAACTCCAGCGTGCCGCCGAGGAAGGGCCGCAGGTCGGCGGGCGCGCCGCCCTCGAGCTTCAGCATGGCGATCCAGCTGCGGTGAAAACTCAGCGCCACGGCACCTGCGGGCGCGTCCTGCAGCAGTCGGCGCGCCTGCACGCGGCTCTCGGGCACGCGCGGCTGCGCGGGCTTGGGCACGGTGACGCTGGCGCCCTCCAACTCAGCGCGACCTTCGAAATCGGTGACGACGAGCGGCCGGCCCGCCGCCAGCTGCCATGCATCGGGCGCGGCCGCGGCGAGCTTCGGGTCCAGCCTGCGCTGCTGGCCCGGCGCCAACTCCAGCGACTGAACGCGCTTGCCGTATCGCACGCGCACGTCACCGCCGCCTTCGCGCGCGCGGACGGTCGCTGACACCAGCCGGCCCTGCGCCCAGGCGATGTCCACCTCGAAGCCGCCACGCGCGCGCAGCCCCGTCACGCGGCCCTGCGGCCAGGCCCGGGGCAGCGCGGGCAGCAGGTGCAGCTCGCCGCCGTGCGACTGCAGCAGCATCTCGGCCACCGCCGCGGTGGCGCCGAAGTTGCCGTCGATCTGGAACGGCGGGTGGGCGTCGAACAGGTTCGGGTAGGTGCCGCCGGCGTTGTTGCTCTCGCTGCCCGGGCCGCGCTGCTGCGCCGCGCGCGCGCCGGGCGTGGCCAGCAGGCCGCGCAGCATGCGCCAGGCGCGGTCGCCGTCGTGCAGGCGCGCCCAGAAGGCCATCTTCCAGGCCATGGACCAGCCGGTGCCCGCGTCACCGCGCGCCTCCAATGTCTTGCGAGCCGCAGCGGCCAGCGCCGGCGTGCCGTGTGGCGTGATCTGCCGCCCCGGGAACAGCGCGAACAGGTGCGAGACATGGCGGTGCGTGTCGTGCGGCGTGTCCAGCACGGGGTCGGTCTTCTCCTCCAGCCATTCCAGCAACTGGCCCCAGCGGCCCACGCGCGGGCCGGCCAGGCGGTCGCGCAGCGCGGCGATGCGGTCGCGGAATTCGCGCTCGGTGCCCAGAGCGTCGGCGGCCTGCACGGTGTTGTCGAACAGGTCCCACAGGATCTGCTGGTCGTAGGCCACGCCGTCTTCCACCGGGCCGTGCTCGGGCGACCAGCCCAGCGGCGCCACCAGGCGGCCGTCGGGCAACGCCTTGAGGTGGTCGATCCAGAACTCGCAGACCTCCTTCAGCACCGGCCAGGCCTGCTCGCGCAGGAAAGTTCGGTCCTGCGTGAAGGCCCAGTGCTCGAAGAAGTGGCGCGCGTACCAGGCGTTGCCGGTCTTGTTCCACAGGTAGCCCATCGCGCCGAAGGGGTTGGTCTCGGTGCGCACCGTCCAGCCGCGCAGCGGGCGGCCTTCGGCGCTGAGGAAGGTTTCCTCGGGCGCTTCTTCCTTGCTGTCCCAGGGCTTGACGCCCGGCCGGCGCTGCCCCGGGTGCGCCAGCGACCAGGCCGCGCCCTCGGCCACCGCGCGCCGGTACATCGGGATCTGCGCCTGGATGAAGGCATGCAGCGGACGCGCCAGCTCGGCCAGGTTCGTGGGCTCGGCCGGCCAGTAGTTCATCTGCAGGTTGATGTTGCTGTGGTAGTCCGCATTCCACGGCGGCGTGGGGCTGGCGTTCCACAGGCCCTGCAGGTTGGCGGGCAGCGCGTCGCGCGAACTGGCGATCAGCAGGTAGCGGCCGAACTGGAAGTGCAACGCCTCCAGCTCGGGGTCGCGGCCGTCCTGCGTGTAGGCAGCCAGGCGCTCGCCGGTGGGCCGCGCGCGGCGTGCGGGCGCGGTGGCGCCGAGCTCCAGCGCCACGCGGCCGAAGAGCGCGGCGTGGTCGCGCACGTGCTCGGCGCGCAGCGCCTCCACTGGCCGCGCGGCGGCAGCGTCCACCTGCGCGGCCACGCGCGGCAGCGGTGCTTCGCCGCGGAAGCGGCGCGCCGCGTCGGCCACGTAGCCGGTGCCGGCGCCCAGCACCAGGGTCAGCGCGTCGCAGCCTTCGAAGACCAGCTGGTCGCCCTCGGCACGCAGCGTGCCGCCTTCGTGCAGCACCTGCAGCCGCGCGGCGTAGGGCAGGCCGTTGCCGGCGAGCGCGCCCACGGCCTGCAGGCGCGCGCCTTCAGCCACGCTGGGCGCACCGTGCGCGTCCACCAGGCGCAGCCGCCCGCTGTAGCGGCCGGGCCGGCTGGCCGACAGGCGCAGCACGATCACCTGCGCCGGCCGGCTGGCGAAGGCCTCGCGCCGGTAGTCCACACCGTTCAGGCGGTAGCTCACCCAGTGGCGCGCGTCGGCCAGGTGCAGCTCGCGGCGGTAGGCCTGCGCTGCACCACCATGGTCGGCGAGTTCGATGAAGACATCGCCGAAGGGCTGGTAGCTGCCCATCGTGCGGTCGTCGCCGGACCACAGCGTGATGTCGTTGAACTGCACGCGCTCGCGCGCCAGCTGGCCGAAGAGCATGGCGCCCAGGCGGCCGTTGCCGATGGGCAGGGCTTCGCGCTCCCAGCCTTCGGCGGTGTCGGGCGCGGGGCGCGCGTAGCGCAGCGCCAGCTCGGGCGCGGCGCTGGCGGCCAGCGCCCACAGCGCGGCGGCCAGCGCCAGCAGTGCCCGGTGCAGCGTGCGCGTGCCGAAGGACATCAATACTGCCCCATGCGCACGCGCAGCACCACGGGCCGGCCGGTGAAGTTCAGGCCGTGGTCGGTCTGGTCGCCGTTCCAGTTGCGCTCCATCACCCAGCGGCCGTCAGGCGTGAACTGGCCTTGCTCGGCGCGCACGATCATGGTGCCGGCGCCGCGCGGCGCGCTGGGCTCGATGCGCACGCGGGCGTGCTGAGCGATGACGATGAACTCGTCGTCGCCGATCTGCGCGATGGCCACGCCGCCCGAGGGCTTGCCGGCGTGCGGCGGGCGCTCGGTAACGCCGGGGAACCACGAGCGCTCGCCGAACTGCCACTCGCCGTAGCTGATGCTGGCCTTCCAGCCCTTCATCTGCAGCGTCTGCGGCTCGGAGCTGTCGCCTTCGGCCGTGCCGTGCGTGCGGCCCTCGAAGGCCCAGCGCGCCCACTGCCGCTGCAACGGCCTGAATACGGCGTACACCCTGGCGAAGGGCTCGACCATGGCCTTGTCGCTGGTCCTGGCGCCGAGCGGGAAGTTGGCGTAGTCGAAGTAGTCGATGCCGAAGGGCACGGCGCCCAGCGCGCCGCGGCCGAAGATGGGGTACAGGTATCGCGCGTAGGCCGCGGCATTGCCCAACTCGGGCACGAAGAGCGCGTTGTCGCGACGCTGGAAGCGGTCCAGGTGCGCGTGCACCTGGGCCGACTCGGCCGTGTAGATGTCGGGGCCGATGACGTCGATGTGCGGCGCCGTGGCCTTGTAGATGTCGATCACGTCCCAGGTGGGGCCGCCGCTGCCGAAGTCGTTCTTCCAGGGCGTGGCGGCGCCGATGGGGTTGCGCAGCGCGTTGTTCACGTACATCGGCAGGTCGTACACCGCACGGCCGGCGGCTGCGATCTGCTCGATGTAGCGCGCGATGGCCCAGGCGTGGAAGTACTGGTCGGCGAATTCGCCGTAGACGGCCTTCCAGGAACCGCGGTCCGCGCCACCCGGCGCCGGCTTCTGCCGCGCCAGCACGGGGGCGGGCACGTCCTGCGCGAAGGCGGCTTCGGCCGCGGGGCCGAAGTCGCGCACCGTGCCGTAGGTGCCCACCTCGTTCTGCGGCTGCACCATGATCACCGTGCGCTGCGCGGCGTCGATCTTCTTCAGGTGCGCCATCAGCGCCACGAAGGCGCGGCGGTCGGCCTTCAGCGTCTCCTCGCCGAAGGGCGACAGGCAGTAGATGGGCTGGCCCTCGCGGTTGCGCATGCGCGGGAAGCGGGCGTTGTTCAGCTTCACCCAGGCCGGCGTGTACTGCGGGCTGGTGTTCTTCCAGGTGGCGAACCACAGCAGCACCAGGCGCACCCGGTTCTGGCGCGCCTCGCGCAGCAGCGTGTCGACGAAACTGAAGTCGAAGCGGCCTTCCTCGGGCTCCACCTGTTCCCAGGCCACGGGCACCGACACCGTGTTGGCACCGAGGTCGCGCACCGCCGGCCACACCTGGCGCAGAGCCGCCGGGTAGTTGCTGGAGTTGTGCACCTGCGCACCCAGCATGAGCCAGGGCGCACCGTCCACCATCAGGGCGTGGCGGCCGTCGCGTTCGACGTACTGCACGCTGCCGGCCGCGCGGGCACCGAAGGCCAGCACGGCGAACAGCAGGAAGACGAGGCGGTGTACGTTCATGGAAGTGCGGCGGCCGAAGCCGCCGCGTTCAGGGGCCGGGCGGCCGGATTCAGAAGCTGTAGCTGGCCTGCAGCGTGTAGCGGGCCCCGGTGTAGAAGACCGCGCGCGTCTTCATCCCGATGTGCTGCTGCATCAGCTGCCGGTTGACCTTGCTCGTCAGATTCTGGCCTTCCAGGCTGAGCGTCAGCGCGTCGGTGACCTTGTAGCTGACGCCGCCGTCCCACTGGCCGTAGGACGCGTTCCACACCGGCAAGCCCCAGGCCACGGTGTTGCCGGCAGCGTCACGCCCGTCGCCGCCCTGCGTGCCGTTCACGTTCACGGCCTGCAGGTACTTGGAGCGCCAGCTGTAGGCCAGCCGCGCCGAGACGGGACCGTGGTCGAACAGCAGCGCCAGGTTGTAGGCGTGCTTGGACAGGTTCTGCAGCGGCAGGTTGCCGAAGGTGGTGCCGTCGGTGTCGCAGCCGTTGAGGTTCAGGTTCAGGTTGTCGGCGCCGGTGCTGCCACCCGAGCAACTGGCGCTGAACACCGGGTTGTAGAGCTTGGTCTTGCTGTTGACGAAGGTGTAGTTGGCCTGCACGCCGAAGCCCGACATCCAGCCCGGCAGCATGTCGAAATAGCGCTGCACGGCCACCTCGATGCCACGGGCGTAGCCCTTGGCGCCATTCACCGGCGAGGTGACGGTGAAGAACACCGGCCGGCCGGCCGCATCGCCCACCGGCACGGTGTTGGTCTGGTTGATGATGACGTCGGACAGCTCCTTGTCGAACAGGGCCACCGTGAAGGAGCCGTTCTTCGAGAAGTACCACTCGGCCGTGAGGTCCAGCTGGTTGGCCTTGGTGGGCTTGAGCGCCGGGTTGCCGTTGGCCGTGCCGGACAGCGTGACGCTGTCGATGACCACCGTGTTGCCTTCGGTGTGCTGCTGCGTGCTCACCGACATCGTGGTGTAGGCCTGCATGCGGTCGAAGTCCGGCCGCGCGATGCCGCGCGACAGCGCGGCGCGGAACTGCAGGTCGGGCGCGGCCTTCATCTTCAGGTTCAGGCTCGGCAACACGTTGGTGTAGCTCTGCGAGAAGGTGAGGGGCGCGCTGAAGGTCTGCACCGACGGGATCGTGACGCCGCCCAGGCTCTGGCCCGGCTGCAGCGTGGGCGCCGTGCTGGTGAGGGTGGCGTAGCCGTTGGCCGACATCGAGGTGCGCACCAGGCGCAGGCCGGCCGTGCCGTCCACGGGCATCTTCCAGTCGTCGAAGCTGAAGCGCACCTGCGCGTAGGCGGCCTGGGTGCGCTCCTTCTGCTCGTTGGTGCCCGCGGGGTCGGTGCCGAAGCTGGCCGGCGTCCAGGTGGCGCAACCGCTGCCCCAGCCCTGCGCCGCCGTCTGCTCGGCGCACAGGATGTCGTGGTACTTGTGCAGCGCGACGTAGCTGCCCGGGTAGTCCTTGGCCAGCGCGACGTTCGGCACGAAGATGGGCGGCACCGTCTGGCCGCCGAAGAAGTTCTTGAACTCGTGCAGCGTGGTGCCGCTGGCGAAGCGCGGGTCGCTCAGGCGTGCCAGGCCGCTGATGTCCCAGCCCACCTGCCAGGGCTGGGTGATGGCCGACCAGTTGTAGCCCGGCACCGTGTTGGTGGTGGTGGCGTCGCGGTCGGTGAAGCGCACGCCGAACTGCAGGTCCTGCAGCACCGGCTGGTCAAAGGTGAACTTCGCGTCGGCGCGCCAGGACTTCTGGTTCGCCACGCTCTTGTCCTGGTGCTCCATCGTGAAGGCCCAGTAGTAGCTGGCCGGGTTGGCCAGCGACGCCAGGTCGGCCGCGTCGAACACCACGCGCGGGTGCGCGCCGGTGAGGTCCAGCGTCTCCTTGGGCATCTGCAGGCCGGTGGCGACGGTCGAATCGAAGGCCTGGGTCTTGGACTTCACCAGCTGCAGGTCGGTGCTGAAGCTCCAGCGGTCGCTGGCGCGCCACTTCAGGTTCCAGCCGATGTCGCGCGTCTGCGAGTCGCGCTTCATGTAGCGCGTGTCGGCGCCGAAGTTGATGCCACCGTCCACCGGCGCGCTCAGCGTGCCGGTCCTGAGCACGTTGTTGCCGTCGTAGGTGCCGTTGGCCACGCGGATGTTCCAGGGGTTGGACTGCGCGAACAGCGCGTTCTCGTCCCAGTGCATGACGTACTTGGACTGGAACACCGTGAGCGAACTGGCCCAGTCGCCCTTCTTCCACTGCAGCGCGCCGTAGATGCCGTCGCGCGTGCGGTCGAAGCGCGAGTCGCGCCACTGCGCGCCCTTGGGCACCCAGTAGTTGCGCGTCAGCGGGCCGGCGTCGCCGTCCGGGTCGATCTTGTAGTACGGCTCCACCTGCCACAGGTCGGTGCGCGTGGTGCTCTTCGAGCGCGCCAGGCTCAGCAGCGCGCCGAACTCGCCCAGGTCGGTGCGCCAGCGGTTGGAGATGAGGCCCGACGCCGACGGGCTCCACTTGCCCTGCAGCTTCTCGTAGGTGGAGTTGATGGTGACCGCGCCCTTGAAGCCGCCGAAGTCGAAGGGCGTGGCGGTGCGCAGGTTCACCAGGCCGCCGATGGCGCCTTCGATCTGCGAGGCCGAGGGGTTCTTGTAGACGTCCACGCCGGCCATCAGCTCGGGCGGCACGTCGCCGAAGTTCAGCGCGCGGCCGCCGTTGGCCGAGAAGGTGTCGCGGCCGTTCAGTTCCGAGCGCACGTAGGACAGGCCGCGGATGTTCACGCCCGAGCCTTCCACCGAGTAGTGCTCGGGGTCGTTGCGCGCCATCGTGCGGTCGATGGTGATGCCCACCACGCGCTGCAGCACCTCGGTGATGGAACGGTCGGGCAGCTTGCCGATCTCTTCCGCGACGATGGAGTCGACGATCTCGTCGTTGTCCTGCTTGATCTTCTGCGCCGAGGCCAGCGCGGCACGCTGGCCCTTCACGACGATGGTGGTCGTCGGCTCATCGGCCTTCTTCGCTGCGGAGGCCGCCGCGGCCGGCGCCGGGGGCGTCTGCGCGAAGGCCCCCTGGCTCCAAAGCAGCACCACCTGGGCGGCGGCGATCGACATCGCTGTCCTCTGAACTTGTCTCATCGTGTCTTCTTTCTTGTGAAGGTTCAGGTTCCGTCCCCGCCGGGGGACGACAAGAGGTCGCCTCAGGCTCCGCAGAGTCGGTTGACGAGGTTCTCGAGAGCTTCCTGGCGCCCCGACACGGGCGCCACATCGGCGTTCGCGGCCAGCACCTGGTCGGCCAGCGTGGACAGCGGCACGCGGCCGGCCAGGATGTCCCGGCCGGGCGCGCCGTCCCAGCCGGCGTATCGCGCCTGCAGCGCGCGCTCCAGGCCGCCGTCCAGCACCAGGCGTTCGGCCGCCAGCAACGCACGCGCGCAGACGTCCATGCCGCCGACGTGGCCGTGGAACAGGTCCACGGGGTCGATGGACTGGCGGCGCACCTTGGCGTCGAAGTTCATGCCGCCGCTGCCCAGCCCGCCGGCCTGCAGCACGTGGTACATCGCCAGCGCCAGCTCGGGCACGTTGTTGGGGAACTGGTCGGTGTCCCAGCCCAGCTGCGGGTCGCCGCGGTTCATGTCCAGGCTGCCCAGGATGCCCAGCGCCGCGGCGGTGGCGATCTCGTGCTCGAAGCTGTGGCCCGACAGCGTGGCGTGGTTGGCCTCGATGTTGACCTTCACTTCCTTCTCCAGGCCGTAGCGCACCAGGAAGCCGTAGACGGTGGCGGTGTCGAAGTCGTACTGGTGCTTGGCCGGCTCGCGCGGCTTGGGCTCGATGAGGATGGCGCCCTTGAAGCCGATGCGGTGCTTGTGCTCCACCACCAGGTTCAGGAAGCGGCCGAGCTGGTCCAGCTCCTGGCCCACGCGCGTGTTCAGCAGCGTCTCGTAGCCTTCGCGGCCGCCCCAGAACACATAGTTCTCGCCGCCCAGGCGTTGCGTGGCTTCCAGCGCGTCGCGCACCTGCAGCGCGGCCATGGCGAACACGGCCGGGTCGGGGTTGCTGGCCGCGCCCGACATGAAGCGGCGGTGGCTGAACAGGTTGGCCGTGCCCCACAGCAGCTGGATGCCGGTGCGCTGCTGGTGTTCGCCCAGCACGTCCACCATGCGCTGGAAGTTGTCGTGGCTCTCGCGCGGCGTGGCGCCCTCGGGGGCGACGTCGCGGTCGTGGAAGGTGTAGTAGGGCGCGCCCAGGCGGCTGAAGAAGTCGAAGGCGGCGTCGGCCTTCAGGCGCGCCATGGCCATCGGCGGGCCGGCCTCGAACCAGGGGCGGTCCAGCGTCTGGCCGCCGAAGGGATCCAGCCCCGGCCAGCAGAAGCTGTGCCAGTAGCAGACGGCCAGGCGCAGGTGGTCCTCCATGCGCTTGCCCAGCACGAGGCGGTTCCTGTCGTAGTGGCGGAAGGCCAGCGGCTCGGTGCTGTCGGGGCCGCGGTAGACGACGGGCGGGATGTCCTGAAAGTAACTTGTCATTTCAAGGGTCTGAGCGCTTGATACAGGGCGCGGAAGCGTTGCAGCCGCGTCGCCAGTGTGGCGTGGGCGGCGGGATCGGGTGTGTGAAGGCGGGCCACGGCGGGCCTCGTGCAGACCGCGGCTTCTTCGCCGCCGGCGGCCAGCGCCGCCAGGCGCGCCGCCCCCAGCGCGGCACCGGCCGGCGCGCCGGCATGCACGGCGATGTCGACCTGCAGCGTGTCGGCGATCAGCTGCGCCCAGCCGCGGCTGCGCGCGCCGCCGCCCACCAGCGAGAGCCTGCCCACCTCGGTGCCGGCGGCGCGCAGCGCGTCCAGCCCGTCGGCCAGGCCGAAGGCCACGCCTTCCAGCACCGCCCACGCGGCGTGCGCGCGCGTGTGGCCGTGCTGCAGGCCGGCGAAGTGGCCCTGCGCGAAGGGGTCGTTGTGCGGCGTGCGCTCGCCGGCCAGGTAGGGCAGGAAGAGCGGGGCTTCGGCGCGTTCGGCGGCGGGCAGCGCCTCGGCCTCGGCCACCAGCGTAGCTTCGTCGGGCGCGCCGGTGAAGCGCACCAGCCAGCTCAGGCTGCTGGCGGCGGAGAGCATCACGCTCATCTGGTGCCAGCGCTGCGGCAGGGCGTGGCAGAAGGCGTGCACGGCCGAAGCCGGGTTGGGGCGGAAGCGGTCGTTGACGACGAAGAGCACGCCCGAGGTGCCCAGCGACACGAAACCCTCGCCCGGCTGCACGGCGCCGATGCCGATGGCACTGGCGGCGTTGTCGCCGGCGCCGCCGGCGATCGGCACGCCGTCGGGCAGGCCCCAGGCGCGCGCCACGCCGGCGCGCAGCGTGGCCGAAGGCGCGTTGCTTTCCACCAGGCGCGGCATCTGCGCACGCGTCAGGCCGCAGGCGGCCAGCAGTTCGTCGGACCAGTCGCGCGCGGCGACGTCCAGCCACAGCGTGCCGGCGGCGTCGGAAGGTTCGGACACCTTCTCGCCGCTGAGCTGCAGGCGCAGGTGGTCCTTGGGCAGCAGCACGGTCCTGATCTGCGCGAAGCGCTGCGGCTCGTGCCGGGCCACCCACAGCAGCTTGGGCGCGGTGAAGCCGGGCATGGCCAGGTTGCCGGCCAGCGCATGCAGGCGTGGCGCGCGCGCCGTGAGCTCGGCGCATTCGGCATGGCTGCGGCCGTCGTTCCACAGGACGGCCGGGCGCAGCACCTGGTCACCCTCGCCCAGCAGCACCGCGCCGTGCATCTGGCCCGAAAGACCGATGGCCTGCACCTGTGCCCAGGCTCCCGCGGCCTCGGCACGCAGCTGCGCCACGGCGGCCTGCGTGGCCTGCCACCAGGCCGCCGGGTCCTGCTCGGCCCACAGCGGCTGCGGGCGCTGCACCGTCAGCGGCGCCGAGGCCTGCGCCACGGCGTGGCCGTCCGCGGCCATCAGCAGCAGCTTGACTTCCGAGGTGCCGAGGTCGATGCCGAGGAACATCACTCGTCGTCCTGCGCCCGTGCGGCGTCACGCGCGGCACCCACCAGCGGGCGCGTGAGGTGGTAGCGCGCCAGCGCCGCCGCACCGGTGGCCACGGCGTCGGCGCCGAAGCGCGAGGTCTGCACCTGCGGCGGTGCCAGCTGCGCCGCGGCGGCGTAGTCGTTGAGCGCCTGCAGCGCCGGGGCCAGGAAGACATCGCCCAGTTCGACGACGGCGCCGCCCAGCACGATGGTGGCCGGGTCGTAGGCCGTGGCCAGGTTCTGCAGCAGCATGCCCAGGTAGCTGCCGGCCTTCTTCACGGCGCGCAGCGTCTCGGGGTCGCGCGCCTCCAGGCGGCTGCGGATCTCTTCGATGGACGGCGCCTCGGGCATCTCCTCCACGCTGGTGCGCAGCATGGCGCGCGGGCCGATCAGCGCTTCGGCACAGCCCCGGCGGCCGCAGGAGCACAGCGGCCCGTTCATCTGCAGCACCATGTGGCCCACCTCGCCGGCGAAGCCGCGCGCGCCGGTGAGCAGGCGGCCGCCGACGATGACGCCCGCGCCCACGCCCTGGTTCAAGCTGACGTAGAGCAGCGGGTCGGTGGCCGGCGGGTTGAATTCCAGTTCGCCCAGCGCCGCGACATCGGCTTCGTTCTGCACGAAGAGCGGCACGCCTTCCAGCGGTGTGTCTTCCAGCCGGGCCGCCAGGTCGGCGGCGAAGGGCACGTCGCGCCAGCCCAGGTTGGGCGCGAAGTTCAGCACGCCCTCGGTCTCGTCCACGCCGCCAGGCAGGCCGACGCCGATGCCGATGATGCGGTGCGTCTTGGCGTCCAGCTGCCGACGCAGTTTCAGCAGCGCGGCCGACAGCGTGGCGATGCAGGCCTTGGCCGTGTGCGCCGCACCGTGGCTGGCCACGGTGCGCGCCAGCACTTCGCCGGTGAGCGAGGTGGCGACCACGCGCACGCCGTCGATGCCCACTTCGGCGCCCAGCAGCAGCAGGCGAGAGGGGTCGATGAACAGCGGCGTGGGCCGGCGTCCCAGGTCACCGGTGGCGACGATCTCGCGCTCGACGAGCCAGCCCTCTTCGAGCAGCTCGCGCACCAGCAGGCTCACGGTGGACTTGGTCAGGCCCACGGCCAGCGCCAGGTCGGCCCGCGACAAGCCGGGGTCCGCGCACAGGCGCCGCACCAGGGCCATGCGGTTGATGCCCTTGAGCAGTTGCTGATTCCCGGCGGCCTCAGAGGGCAAGGCTTGTCTCCTGACGGGGTGCTTCCCCATTCGATGACCGCGATGTTAGTTCGGCCGTCAAACTAACTAAAACGGTGGAAACACCTATCCCGCCGATGCCCGGCAGCGCCACCATCCGCACCCGCGCCGAGCCGGTGAACGGCGCGCTTCGGGAGCGTGTTTATGAACGACAGGGCGATACGCCGCATCGTCATCGTCGGCGGTGGCACGGCGGGCTGGATGGCGGCGGCGCCGCTGGCGCAGAAGCTGTGCGGCAACCCCGCGCAGCCCTGCGAAGTGGTGCTCATCGAGTCGCCGGACATCGGCACCATCGGCGTCGGCGAGGCCACGCTGCCCACCATCCGCTTCTACAACCAGACGCTGAGCCTGGACGGCGCCGACTTCATCCGCCGCACGCAGGCCAGCTTCAAGCTCGGCATCGAGTTCAAGCACTGGGGCCGCGTGGGCCACCGCTTCTTCCACGGGTTCGGCGACTTCGGCCCGCGCATCGAGAACCGCTCGCCGCACCTGCACTGGCTGCGCCTGAACCAGGCCGGTGGCATGCGCAGCTACGAGGAGTGGTCCATGGCCACGGCCATGGCGCTGAACGGCCGCTTCACGCCGCCGCAGGGCAGCACGCCCTCGGCCGCCAACGCCTACTCCTACGCCTTCCACTTCGACGCCGGCCTCTACGCCGCCTACCTGCGCGAGTACGCGGCGGCGCGCGGCGCCGGGCGCATCGAAGGCACGATCAGCGACGTGGAACTGCGGCCCGAGGACGGCTTCGTCGCCGCCGTGCACCTGAAGGACGGCCGCCGCGTCGATGGCGACCTCTTCATCGACTGCTCGGGCTTCCGCGGCCTGCTCATCGAAGGCGCGCTGCATGCCGGCTACGAAGACTGGAGCGCGCTGCTGCCCTGCAACAGCGCGCAGGCCGTGCCCTGCGCGCGGCTGCCGAAGATCACGCCCTACACCACGTCCACGGCGCAGAAGGCGGGCTGGACCTGGCGCATCCCGCTGCAGCACCGCACGGGCAACGGCCACGTCTACTGCAACCACTTCACGAGCGACGACGAGGCCGCGCACACGCTGCTGGCCGGCCTGGACGGTGCCGCGCTGGACACGCCACGGCAGCTGCGCTTCACCACCGGCCGGCGCCGCCGCCTGTGGGTGAAGAACGTGGTGGCGGTGGGTCTCTCGGCGGGCTTCATCGAGCCTTTGGAATCGACCAGCATCCACCTCATCCAGGACGGCATCGGCCGCCTCATCGAGCACTTCCCCGACCGCGACTGCGCGCCCGCGGTGGTGGCCGAATACAACCGCCGCATGGGGCTGCAGTACGAGTCCGTGCGCGACTTCATCGTCATGCACTACAAGCTCACGCACCGCGACGACTCCGAGTTCTGGCGCTACTGCGCGGCCATGCCCATACCGGACACGCTGGCGCACCAGATCGAACTCTTCCGCGCCTGCGGCCGCGTCACGCTGCTGGACCCGGACGGCTTCGCCGAAGCCTCCTTCGTGAGCCTGCTGCTGGGCCTGGGCGTGCAGCCACAGGCCATCGACCCCATGGCCGCGCGCATCGACGAGCGCCAGCTGCGCCAGCACTTCGACCGCGTGCACGCGGCCATCGCGCAGACCGTGGCCGGCATGCCAGAACACAGCGACTACATCGAACGCCACGTGAAGGCCGCGCCGCCCACGACGGCGCCCGCCCATGCTTGAACGGTGGTGCGCCGCGCTGTCGCTGCTGATGCTGGCCGGGGCCGCGGTGGCGGCCGAGGCCATCCACGTGAACCAGGTCGGCCTGCTGCCGCAGGGCGCCAAGTGGGCCGTGGTGCCAGCGGTGAGGGCCGAGGGCTTCGCGCTGGTGAAGGCCGAGGGCGGCGCCGTGGTCTGGCAGGGCCGGCTGACGGAAGCCGCGACTTGGGCGCCCGCCGGGCAGGCCGTGCGCCTGGCCGACTTCACGGCCTTCCGCACGCCCGGCCGCTACCGCGTGCAGGTGGCCGGCCTGCCGCCCTCGCCCGCCTTCACCATCGCCGGCGACGCCTATGCCGCGCTCAACGCCGCGGCGCTGAAGGCCTTCTACTTCAACCGCGCCGGCCTGGCGCTGGACGCCGCGCACGCAGGCCCCTGGGCGCGCCCCGCCGGCCACCCGGACACGCAGGTGCGTGTGCACGCCTCGGCCGCCAGCGCCAGCCGGCCCGAAGGCACACTGATCTCGGCGCCCAGGGGCTGGTACGACGCGGGCGACTACAACAAGTACGTCGTCAATTCGGGCATCAGCACCTGGACGCTGCTGGCCGCGTGGGAGCACTTCCCGGCCTTCTTCCGCGCCCAGCGGCTGGACATCCCCGAGAGCGCCAACGCGCTGCCCGACCTGCTGGACGAAGCGCTGTGGAACCTGGACTGGCTGCTCGCCATGCAGGACCCGGCCGACGGCGGCGTGTACCACAAGCTCACCAGCGCCTCGTTCGACGGCGCGGTGATGCCGCACCAGTCCACCACGCCGCGCTTCGTGGTGCAGAAGACCACCGCGGCGGCGCTGAACTTCGCCGCCGTGATGGCCACCGCCAGCCGCGTGATGCGGCCTTTCGAGGCGCAGCGGCCGGGGCTTTCTGCACGCATGCTGAGCGCCGCGCAGGCGGCCTGGCGCTGGGCGCAGGCGAACCCGGCGGCGGTCTACCGCCAGCCGCCCGACATCCACACCGGCGGCTACGACGACGATGACCTGCCCGACGAGTTCGCCTGGGCCGCCGCCGAGCTCTTCGTCAGCACGCGAGAGCCCGCGTACCTGGCGGCCGTGGGCCTGCCGGACACGCCCCTCGGCGTGCCGGGCTGGAACAGCGTGGCGCCGCTGGCCTGGGTGACGCTGGCCCAGCACCGCGCTGCACTGCCCACCGAGGCCCAGCGCCGGCTCGTGGTGCAGCGCGTGGGCGCCTTCGCCACGCAGTTGGCAGCGCGGCTGCCGGGCTCGGCCTGGCGCGTGGGCCTGCAGGCCGAGGACTTCCACTGGGGCAGCAACGGCCACGCACTGAACATGGCGCTGATGCTGATGCAGGGCGTGCGCCTGGGCGGGCCGCGCAGCCAGCTGGACGCCGCGCAGGCGCTGCTGGACCACGTGCTGGGCCGCAACCCGCTGGGCCTGAGCTTCGTCACCGGCTTCGGCGGGCGCCACACGCTGCAGCCGCACCACCGGCCCTCCATGGCCGACGGCGTGGCCGCACCCGTGCCCGGCTTCGTGGCCGGCGGACCCAACGCCGGCCACAACGACGCGCGGCACTGCCCTGTGCCCTACCCGTCGCCGCTGCCGGCGCTTTCCTACATCGACCACGACTGCAGCTACGCCAGCAACGAGGTGGCCATCAACTGGAACGCGCCGCTGGTCTACGTGACGGCGGCGCTGCAGGCGCTGACGAACGGGGCCACGAAGTGAGTGGCACGCCCCTTTCGCGACACCCGCTGACCTGGGTGCCCAGCCTCTACCTGGCGATGGGCCTGCCCAACGTCACCGTGGGCGTGGTCTCGGCCATCCTGTTCAAGAACCTGGGCATCAGCAACGAGGACATCGCGCTCTACACCTCGCAGATGTACCTGCCCTGGGTGCTGAAGCCGCTGTGGTCGCCGCTGCTGGAGCCCTTCCGCACCAAGCGCTGGTGGGTCATCAGCATGCAGTTCCTGATGATGGCCACGCTGGGCGCCGTGGCCTTCTGCCTGCCGCTGGACGACTTCTTCCGCGCTTCGCTGGCCTTCTTCTGGATCACCGGCTTCGCCTCGGCCACGCAGGACATCGTGGCCGACGGCGTGTTCATGACGACCATGCCGCTGCGTGACCAGGCGCGCTACGCCGGGCTGCAGGGCATGTGCTGGAACCTGGGCGCGGTGATCGCCTCGGGCCTGCTGGTGTCGCTCACCGGCTGGTTGCACAACCGCCAGGGCCTGCCCTGGGTGCAGTGCTGGATGATCGTGATGAGCGGCGCCGCATTGATGATGGGCGCCTTCGGCCTGTGGCACCTGCGCACGCTGCCGCCGGGTGAACCTTCGGCGGTGCAGGGGCAGGGCCTGCGCGCGGCGTTTCCTGCGCTGCGCGACTCGTGGGTGACCTTCTTCCAGAAGCCGCAGATATGGATGATGCTGGCGGTGATCTTCTTCTACCGCTTCGCCGAAGGGTTCATCGAGAAGTTCGGCCCGCTCTTCATGCTCGACCCGCGCAGCGCCGGCGGCCTGGGGCTCAGCAACGAGGCCTTGGGTTTCATCAACGGCACGGTGGGCACGCTGTGTTTCATCGCCGGCGCCTTCCTGGGCGGCTTCGTCGTCGCGCGCTGGACGCTGCCGAGAACGCTCGTGCTGCTGGCCGTGGTGCTGAACCTGCCGCACGTCACCTACTTCATCCTGGGCCAGACCCTGCCGCAAGACCTGTGGTGGATAGGCCTGCTGATCGCCATCGAGAAGTTCGGCTTCGGCATGGGCTCGGTGGGCCACATGCTGTACATGATGCAGCAGGTGGCGCCGGGGCCTTTCAAGATGACGCACTACGCCTTTGCCACCGGCGTGATGGCGCTCACCAAGTGGGCCACGGGCACGGTCAGCGGCTGGGTGTTCGTGGCCTGCGGGCAGCAGTACGCCACCTTCTTCGGCTTCGTGCTGGTGGTGTCGGTGCTGCCGGTGCTGCTGGCCTGGCGGGCACCGTTCCCGCATGCGCCGGTGCAGCACACCTAGGGACCGCGGTGCACCGCTTGCTCGGCAGAACCATCGGACTCCTGGCCTTGGTGAGTGCCACCCTGCATGGTGCGGCGGCAGCCGAGCGCAACATTCACATCGACCGCACGCAGGCCACCCAACCGCTGGACCGCTTCTTCGACCACTCCGTGGGCGCCGACTTCCCCGGCACCACGGGCCGCGACGACGCGCTGGCCCAGCTGAAGACCACGGCCGACGAACTCGGCTTTCGCTACCTGCGCTTCCACGCCATCTTCCACGACGAACTCGGCACGGTGCGCAAGGAAGACGGCCGCCTGGTGTACGACTTCAGCCGCATCGACAAGCTCTACGACGCCCTCCTGGCGCGCGGCATCCGCCCCTTCGTGGAACTGGGCTTCACGCCCGAGGCCATGGCCACGTCGAAGCAGACCATCTTCCACTGGAAGGGCAACACCTCGCACCCCGAGCCCGCCGCCTGGGCGCAGCTGGTGGAGGCCTTCGCGCGCCACCTCATCGCTCGCTACGGCGCCGAGGAAGTGCGGCGCTGGCCCTTCGAGGTGTGGAACGAACCCAACCTGGACGGCTTCTGGGAACGCGCCGACCAGGCCGCCTACTTCGCGCTCTACGCCAACACCGCGCGCACGCTGAAGAAGGTGGACCCGGCGCTGCAGGTGGGCGGCCCGTCCACCGCCGGCGCGGCCTGGGTCGTGCCCTTCCTGGCCCTCGCGAAAGCGAACGCGGTGCCGGTGGACTTCGTCAGCACGCACACCTACGGCGTGGACGGCGGCTTCCTGGACGAGTACGGCCACGACGACAACAAGCTCTCGCGCTCGCCCGACGCCGTGGTGGGCGACGTGAAGCGCGTGCGCCAGGAGATCGACGCCTCGGCCTTCCACGGGCTGCCGCTCTACATCACCGAGTGGAGCACCAGCTACAACCCGCGCGACCCCCTCCACGACAGCCACCTCAGCGCGCCCTACATCCTGGAGAAGCTGCGTGCCACGCGCGGCCACGCGCAGGCCATGAGCTACTGGACCTACAGCGACCTCTTCGAGGAAGCCGGCCCGCCGCCCGCGGCCTTCCACGGCGGCTTCGGGCTGATGACGCGCGACGGCATCCGCAAGCCCGCCTGGTTCGCC
Source organism: uncultured Rubrivivax sp. (assembly GCA_964495125.1). GTDB lineage: Bacteria > Pseudomonadota > Gammaproteobacteria > Burkholderiales > Burkholderiaceae_C > Rubrivivax. The sequence continues at coordinate 8,783 of CAZBUU010000016.1, read as the reverse complement.
TACAAGTACCTGGCGGCGCTGCGCGGGCTGGACATCCCGGTGGCCGACGGCGCCACCTTCGCCGCCGCCGACGGTGCCAAGACCGCCGCCGTGATCTGGGACTGGCGCCTGCCCGAGCAGGACACCAGCAACCGCCCCTTCTTCACGCGGCTGCAGCCTTCCAGGCCCGTCGCCCCCGTGGCCGTGAACTTCAGCGGCCTGGTGCCCGGCCGCTACCGGCTGCAGCTGCACCGCACGGGCTACCGTGCGAACGATGCGTACAGCGAATGGCTGCGCCTGGGCCACCCGAAGGACCTGAGCGCCGCGCAGATGCGGAAGCTGCAGGCGCTGACGGCCGACCGGCCGGTGACCGCCCGCACGGTGACGGTGGGCGCCAACGGCCGCCTGCGCCACCGCGTGGCGATGAACAGCCACGACGTGCTGCTGCTGAGGCTGGAACCCCTGCGCTGAGGCGCCTTCCGGGCCGGCGCGCCTGACCAAGCCGCCCGACTGCGATAGATTGGCAGCGGCGGCCGACGGGCCAGCCGTCATTCATGCAGGAACACAGGAGCAAAGCATGCAACGCGGACGCTTGGCAGTAGCCACCGTCATCATCCTCGGCGCGCTGTCGCTTGCCGCACCCGGGCGTGCGCAACAGCGTCCAACAGGCTGTGTCGACCCGACGCTTGAGCCGGGTCGCATCAAGGTGGAGAAGCTGGAATTCACCGACACGCGCACCGGACTGGTGTGGTTCCGCTGCCCGGCCATGCACGTATCGGACGAGGGCAGCTGCGATCCCGGCATGGTGATGCCATCGGAGACTTGGGCGTCCGCGGTGGAGGTGCCGTCCTGGGCCGTGAAGCGACGCAGCCCGTGGCGCCTGGCCTCGGTCGAGGAGCTGGACTCCATCGCCGCAAAAGGCTGCGGCTACCTCATCAACCCCGCCCTGGTGCAGCTGATGTTCGAGAGCGTCTGGACGCGGTCGGCCGCGTCGGGCGACAAGGTCTGGCGCTACGGCAAGGACAGGCAGCGCATCGAGTCACCGAAGCTCGCCGAGGAGGGCGGCAGCCTGTTCGCGCAGACCCTGTACGTGCGCAAGGCACCATGAAGCGCCCGCCCCGTTGGCCGTGCCCGCCCATGGCCGTCGGCCTGGCCCTGCTGATGGCGGTTTTGGCCCTCCCGTCCTTGGCCGACGTCGCACGCCGGCGCGAGGCATTGCAGGCCTTCACGGGGGGTGACTACCGACGCGCCGCCGCCTTGCTCGAAGCCGAAGTGGCCGAGCTCAAACGCGTGCGCGGCGAGCGCGACCCCGAGACGCTGGGCGAGATGTTCGGCCTGGCGGCCGCGTATGGCCGGCTCGGGCGGATGGACGAACAACTGGCCCTGTCTGAACAGGTGTATCGCCTGCGGCGCGAGGTTCTGGAGCCGGGCCACCCGGACATTGCCGAGTCCGCGGGCAACCTTGCTGCCGCCTACCTCGAAGCCGGCCGCCCTGCCGACGGCCTGGCGATGAACCAGGCGTGGCTGCAGGCGTTGCGGCGCCAGCAGCCCCTCGACGAGCGGGAGCAACTGCGCGCGCTGAACAACCTCGCCGTCATCTACGGCGAGCTCGGCCGTGAAGCGGAGGCGCAGGCGCTGCACGAGCAGATGGTTGAACGCGCCACGCGGCTGATGGGGCGTGCACATCCGTGGACGCTCAGATCGATGGGCAACGTGGCAGCGGGTCACCGGCACGCCGGGCGCCTGCCACAGGCGCTGGCGCTGCAGCAGGAGGTGTGGCAAGTGCGGCGTCAGGCTCGCGGCGAACGCCACCCCGAGACCTTGGAGTCCATGCTCGAGGTGGGACGCAGCCTGCGCGAGCTGGGCCGCCTCGAGGAGGCCCTGGCGGTCCTGGAACCCTGCCATGCGGGTCTGCAGGCCGCGCTGGGCGAGCGGCACGCGGCCACGCTGGGGGCGCACTTGGAGCGCGGCATCGCCGCCAGCGCGGCCGGCCGATCCGATGGCCCGGCCCTGCTGCAACAGGCGCAGGCGCTGCACCGGCAGGTCCTGGGCGACCGGCATGAACAGACCCTGCGGGCCACCCGCTGGCTGGCTTGGGCGTGGGTGGTCGCCGGCCGCCCGACCGAGGCCGCTGCGCTGTCGGAGGCCTTCGTCGGCAGCGTCGAGTGGCTGCGCAGCCAGCCGGGGCTGGCCACCGAGGACAGGCAGAGCCGCTTCGCCGATTGGGCGCGCGACTACCGCATCTTCGCGGTCGCGCACGGCGAAGCCGGGCAGGCGCAACGCGGCCTTCACCTCGCCGAACTGGGCAAGGCGCGTACGCTGCTGGATGCGATGGCCGCCCGGCACGCTGAACGCTTCGCTGGCGTGCCGGCTGCCAGCCTGCAACGGCTGGACACGCTGGCCCGCCGCATCGCGCAGAACGGCCAGCTGGCCGCCGACGCCAGCGACCCGCTGGTGCGCGCGGAACTGGAAGCGCGCCGCAACGAACTGGTGCAGCAGCATGCAGTGTTGCAGCAGCAACTGAAGGCCCGTCACCCCGCCTATGCCCGCCTGAGCGAGGTCACTCTGGTGGGCCAGGGTGAGCTGCGCGGCCTGGTGCCCGCGGATGCCGTGTTCATCCACTTCCTGTGGTCGGTGGCCGATCAGCTTGGCGCCTTCGTGATCAGCGCCGATGGCGAGCCTCGCTACGTGCCGCTAGGTCGTCAGCCCGGCCTGGCCGATGCGGTCGAGATCGTCCGCATGGCGCAGGCATCACCGGCCGCGCTGTCGCGCACGCTGGCGCAGCAAGGCCGCCGGGCCTGGCGCCTGACGGATGGCAGCTACAGACTGCTCGACCGCGCGCTGCCGGGCCCCGCCGGCGCCACCGAACTGAGCGCGCCCGACGCCGTGGCCCGCCATCTCGAAGAGCGGCTCCTGAAGCCGCTGGCGCCGACAGTGGGGGGCAGCCGCCGCTGGATCATCTCGCCCGACGGGCCTTTGGCGCAGTTGGCCTTCGAGGCCCTGCCACACGGCCCGGCGCAAGAGCCGCTGGCGGCACACGCCACGGTGCACTACGCGCACTCCCTGTCCTCCTATGCCCTGGGCCAACAACTGCAGAAGCGCTACGCCGGACTGCAGGGCCGTCGTTCGCTGCTGGCGATGGGCCATGCACAGTATCGGCCCGCGCCGGGCACGGAGGCCGAGCGCCGGGCCTTGGCGCGCAGCACGGACGTCACCACCAGCGCGCAGCTCAAGGACCTCGACGGCCACTGGTCCGACCTGCCGGGCACCGAGGTCGAGGTCAAGGCCGTGGCCGGTCTCTTCCCCGACGCCAGCGTCTACACCGGCGCCCTGGCCACCGAACAGCAGTTGCAGGCGCTGAATGCGAAGGGTCAGCTCCGCCAGTACCGTTACCTGCTGCTCAGTGCGCATGGCTACCTGTCGTCGCAGCGGCCGGCGCTCTCGGCCATCGTGCTGGGCCTGCGCCAGCGCACACCCGAGGCCGACGGCTACGTGACGGCTGCCGAATGGCCGGGCTATGACTTGCGCAGCGACCTGACCATGCTCTCGGCGTGCGACTCGGGCGTCGGCAGCCTGGTGGTCGGCGAAGGCGTGATGGGCCTGCCGCACGCCATGTTCCTGGCCGGCAACGTGAACACGGTGCTGACGCTGTGGCCGGTGGACGACGAGGCCACCGCCGAGTTCGTCACCGGCTTCTTCCGCCGGTTGAAGGCGGGGCAGCCTGCGGCCCAGGCGCTGGCCGCCACGAAGCGCGACTTCCTGCGCCACCCGAAGTACGCCCACCCCGCCTACTGGGCGCCGTTCGTGCTGGTGGGTGCCGGCTGAGCCTGGCCCGGGCCTTGAGCGGCGGCTTTCGGGCGTCGAGCTCGGTGAAGCTCAGCTCCCTTCGCCGCCCGCCTTCCCCTTCAACTCCGCAAACTTCCCCGCCATCGTCGGGTTCCCCCGCGTCAGCTTCTTGATCGTCACGTCCTGCGCCTTGTCGTTGGCCAGCCGCAGGTTGCGGTCGGTGCCCAGCAGCGCGTCCTTGGTCTTCTGCAGGTGGTCGATCGACTTGTCGATCTCCGCGATGGCCTTCTGGAAGTGCCCGGCCGCGAGGTCGTGGTTGCGCGCGAAGGCGGCCTTGAAGAACTCCAGCGTTTCAGTTCGTCGTGGGCTGGGCGTCGCGGCTCGGGCGCAGCGCCTGCAGTTCGCCGGCCAATGCCGCGGCGGTTTCGGGCTCGCGCTCGCGCAGCGCTTCGGCCAACTGCACCAGTGGTTCACGCGCCGGCTCGAAGTCGGGGCTGGTGCGCAGCACCGCCAGCAGCGGCACGCGCACCTGCGCCAGCATCTGGCGCGCATCGGGTGTGGGACGCACCGCCATGCCGGCCTCGATGAAGGCGCGCCGCGCAGCAAGGTAGGCGGCCAGCCGCACAGCCTCCACGCCGGTGGCGATCTCCTGCGGCGCCACGTGCCACACCGCCAGCAGGGCCAGCAGCCGCTCGGCAGGTGAGGGCTGCTCGCCGTAGGTGGCGCGCGGCGCCAGCCAGGCCACCGCGGGGCGGTCGTCGCTGTTCCAAGGTGCACCCCGCGCAAAGGCCGCCAACGACTGCGGCCCGGCGATGAAACTTCCCAGCACCGCCCACTCGTTCGGCAGGCCGAAGGCCGAGGGCGACACGCTGAAGCCGCCGCCGCTTCGCGCCGCGAAGGGCCCTCCTTCGGCACGCGAGATCAGCCCGATGACCGGCGTGCTCAGGCTGTTCGTGGCCAGCAGCGCGCGGGCCTGCGGGAACGCGGCCAGATAGCTCTGCACGATGCTCTGCAGCGTGGCCAGGTCCAGTTGGTGCAGCGGCAGCCACTGGCAGAAGACGCCACCCGCGGCCAGGCGCTCGCGCACGGCGACGAAGTGCTCCACCGTGTAGAGCGAGCCCGAACCGCTGCGTGCAGGGTGGAAGTTGTCGGCCACGATGAGGTCGTAGTGCTGCGGCGCGGTGCGCACGAAGCGGCGCGCGTCGGCCACGTGCACGTGCAGCCGCGAGGGGTCGGCCGCACCGGCCAGCGCCGGGGCGAACAGCGCCGAAGCGGCCACCACTTCCGGCAGCAGTTCCACGGCGTCCACCCGCAGCGCCGGGTCCAGCGTGGCGGCGCCGGCCGTGATGCCGGTGCCCAGGCCCAGGAACAGTGCGCGCCGCGGCGCCGGGTGCAACAGCAGCGGCAGCAGGGCCTGGCGTGCGTCGGCCAGTACCGTGACGCTGCTGCCTTCCTGCTGGCGGTTGTTGATGCGCAGCACGGCGGCGCCGCCAGCGTCTTCCACCACGCTCACGGCGGCCAGCGTGCCCTCGGCATGGCTGAGCACGCGGCTGCCTTCGGGCAGATCGACGAAGACCAGCGGCGGCGCCAGCAGGGCCACGCCGGCCAGCGGCAAGGCCATGGCCGCCGCGAGCGCGCGGCGCTGCGACGCGGCCAGCAGCGCGTAGCCGGCCGCCACCGCCAGCAAGACGGCTTTGGCGCCGAAGGCCGGCAGCGCCCATACGCCGACGACAAAGGGCGCGGCCGCCGCCGCCGCGGTGTTCACGCCCAGTGCACTGCCGAAGGACAGGCCGGCCTGGCGCGCTTCCCCTGCCAGTTGGCTGAAGAGAGCACCCATCAGCAGCGCCGGCAGCGCCAGTGCGCTGGCGCCCAGCGACGCTTCGGCAATCACCGCCGGCCCCAGGCCCGCACCCAGCAGTGCGGCCACCGCCTCGCGCTGCGCCTGCGCCGCCCACAGCGTGCCGCCGCCGGCCAGCGTGGCCAGTGCCAGGGCCAGCAGCAGCGCGGCGCGCAGCGTCGGCGCGGCGGGCGCGGGGGCGAGGGCCGCGTGCAGCGCGGCGCCGATGGCCGTGAAGAGCAGGTACACCGCCAGCAGGGCAGCGAAGGTGTAGACCGTGTTCTCGGTGACCTGGCTCAGCACCCGCAGCGCCAGCACCTCCAGGCCGATGCCCAGCAGCCCGGTGGCGGCCAGTTGCAGCAGCAGGCCGCGCGCGGCCGGCGCCACGACCGCGGGCCGCGCCGGCGAGGCCTGCGGCGTGCCCAGCCGCAGCGCCAGCAGCGCGCAGGCCAGGTTCAAGCTGGCGCAGGCGATGGCGGTGTCGCGCAGCCCCAGCCCCGGCAGCGCGCCCGCCAGCGCCGCCAGCACGCCCAGCAGCGCGCCGGCGGTGTTGGCCGCGTACGGGCCCGCCAAGCCGACGCCGCGCGACTGCAGCGCTTCGGTGATGCGCGCCATGGCCGGCAGCGTGGCCCCCATGGCGGCAGTGGCCGGCAGCAGCAGCGCAAAGCTGCCGCCGAAGGCCACGCTCCACTGCCAGGCGGGCGAGGCCTCGGCGCCGACCAGCGTCATCAACGCACGCCCCGCCGCCGGCATGCCGAATGCCAGCACCAGGCCCCACAGGCCGATGAGCGCCTCGCAGGCGGCATAGGCGCGCACCGGGTTCGCGCCGCGTTCGATGCGCGGCGCAATGGCCCAGGCGCCCAGGGCCAGCCCGCCGAAGAACGCGGCCACGACGGCCAGCGCCGCCGTGCCGTCGTGGCCGAGCCACAGCGCGGCCTGCTGCGTCCAGACGATCTGGCAGCCGAGCGCTGCGGCGCCCGACGCCAGCATCAGGCCGATGGCCGCCCGCGGCGCGCGTTCAGCCACTGAAGGCGATGCGGTAACCCCAGGAGTCCAGCCGCGTCGGGATGGCGTTCAGCGCCAGGGTGATGCGGCGCGCCCCCGGGTTGGGCGGCACGGCGTGCATCAAGAAGCTCGGGAACATGACGAAGTCGCCCGGCTCGGGCTGCGGGCTCACCCACTTGTCGGCGCTGTAGGCCGTGGGCCGGGTGCCGGCGTGGTCGTTGCGGAAGACGAAGTCGATGCCGCCCGGGGACTTCATGAAGACGGTGCAACTGTCCGGGTGCGTGGGCGTGAGGTAGACGACGCCGGAGATGAAGCTGTTGGCATGCGTGTGGGCCGCCTGCCGGCCACCCTGGTCCAGCACGTTCACCCACATCTCCTTGACCGACCAGCCCAAGCGTTCGGCAAAGAGCAGTTCGCCGAAGTCCACCAGCGCCGGTGTCAGCACCGATGCAACCTCCACGAACAGAGGGCTGTCCGAGGGCTTGAGCATCTCGGTGTGGGAGAGATGCGCCGAAGAGTTGTTCTCGGTGCCCGCCAGACCCTCGAAGTGAGCCACGAGCGCAGAGACGAGCGCCGGGCGCAAAGCGCCCGGCACCCGCATGAACGGCGTCGGAAAGAGCCCGATGACTTCAGGCACGGCGGCGCGAGGCCACGCGCAGCATCGCGGCGCCGCCGGCCAGCATCATCATCCAGGTGCTGGCCTCGGGCACGGCGGAGATGGCGACGTTGTCCAGCGAGGTCCAGACGTTGGTGTTGGGCGAGGTCATGCTGACCTTGATGCTGGCCAGCGGCACGTCCGACACGAAGCCCAGGAAGGCGGTGAGGGAGTTCCCCGCCACGGACGCAGTCCGGGTCAGACCGTTGATGTCGGTGGCCACCACCGTGAGGGCGCCACTGGCGAGCTCGCCATTGACCCCGGTGCCGAAGAAGCTGGCGCCCACGGCCAGCACGGGCGATGCGAAGCCACCGATCGTCAGGCTGTCCACGTAGTCCAGCGCGCCGACGCCGATGTTCCCTGCGATCGGCAGCACCCAGAGGCTGTTCTCGGTTCCGAGGGTGTAGGCCAGATCGCCCGCGCTGCGGCCCAGGCTCGCAACGCCGAGATCGGCAAAGGTGGCACCGGCGCTGACGGACAGGTCGTTCAGCGTGTCCGTGCTTGCACCGGTGAGCGTGGTGAAGGTGGTCCTGCTCGTGAAGGTGGTCAGCGTGGCCTGCGCGGCAGTGGCGGCGAACAGGGCCGCAACCACGGCAAGTCGGAGGGGAAGGCGGGTGGGGGTCATGGTGTTGTCCTCGGGGCTGGGGCTGTCGATCACTATCCTGAGCTTTCGTGACAGTGCTGAGACGTCCTCCGCCGCCTCGCGCCTCACCCCCTGAAAAAGGGGGGGGATTCGGGCAGCTCATTTGCTTGTCACGGCTCGGTCAACACCCCTGCCTAGGATGAGTCGCAACCACCAACACGAGGAGCGGCTCCCATGCACATTCCCTTCACGCGCCGCCATGTCGCGCTGGCCGCCGTCGCGGCTCTCGGCTCGGCCACGCTGACCGTCGCACCGACCGTCGCCGACGCCCAGCCCAAGCCTGCCGGCAAGTACGTGGCTGGCGACTTCCACAACCACACCACCTGCTCCGACGGTTCGATGTCGATGCAGAAGCTGGTGAAGAAGTCGACCGTCACCTGGGGCCTCGACTGGTTCGTCCAGGCCGGCCACGGCGGCACGGGCAGCCGCAACTGCACGCTCACCGAGGACGCCAGCCTGGCCACGCCGGGCTACGCCTACACCGGTCAGGGCCCGACGACGACCTGGGCCAACAGCATCGGCAGCGCCCAGCTCAAGGGCAACAACGCCGCGGCCTCGGGCAACATGTGGCGCTGGCAGTCGCTGCAGTCCTTCCAGTATCAGATCCTCGAGAACCTGGCCGCCAACAAGAACGTGCCGCTGTTCCTGGGCCTGGAATCGGTGGTGGCCGGCCATGAGCACACCTCCATGTCGGTGATCACCGGCCAGATGCCGGCGGCCATCGACACGGCGCAGATCGCCGGCCCGGCCACCGTTCTGGGCAACGCGAATGCGCTGGCGCAGTGGTCCTACTGCTTCGACCGCGGCGACAGCGACACCAGCCGCGGCGTCGAGAACCAGTGGAGCTGCGAAGTCGTGGGCAGCACGCTGTCCACGCC
>CAZBUU010000015.1:0-34735 GCA_964495125.1 uncultured Rubrivivax sp. | reverse complement strand
AAGATCTACACAAACACAACACCGCATCCCAGAACTAAAAGAGTCAAAATATTTCAGAAGCGTTATCATAACGACTTCGCTCAACGCACGAAGAACGGGGCACCGGCCCACAGCACGATCGGCAGCGTGAGCGCCAGTTCGATCCAGCTCTGCCGGGCCATGTCGAACCAGCCCAGGCGATGTCCGAACATGGCCAGCAGGGTGACGACCACGGTCAAGGGCAATGTCCACCCGAAGCGGCGCTTGAAGTCGACCAGTTCCGGGTTCTCGCCCTCGTCGAGTTCGGGCAGCACGGGCTCCAGGGACATGCCGCATTTGGGGCAGTTGCCGGGATGGTCCTGGCGGATTTCCGGATGCATCGGACAGGTGTAGATCGCCCCTGGCGCCGCCTCGACGACAGCCGTTGCGGCAGGCGCGGGATGGACGTACCGCCCGGGCTCGGCGGTGAACTTCGCCAGGCACTTCACACTGCAGAAGTAGTACGGCCGACCGTCGTGCTCGGCGTGGTGCGCCGACTGTGCGGTGACGGTCATGCCGCACACCGGATCCTTCAGCCCCTCGGGAATGGCCCCCTGCGTCGCAAGTTCGTGACTGGAACTGCCTCCATTTGCGTGGTCATGGCCGCGCGAGTGCGCATCGGCTGGCGTCCCACCGTGCGAGTGGCCTTCGTGGCCGGCGTGCGACTTCACGTCCATGGCCCTATGCATCCCGGTTCGTCGAGCGGCCCGTGCCCGCATCGTGGTGTCCATGGCCACCGTGTCCGTGGAACAGATGCATCACGGGACAGGCCAGCAGCAGCAGGTAGGGCCAGTAGCCGGCAACGTGCCCCCAGTGCTCGCGCAGCAGAAAGAAGGCGCCGATGAGCGCCGTCATCCCCGCGGCAACCCACAGCGCACGTGCGGGCCGGGTCGGCCCGGTGGAAGTGGACGGTGTATGAAGATGGTCGGTCGACATGGTGGGCTCCTTGTGTGGGCCAGGCGGTTCAACCCGGCAGTGGCACCGGGTCCTTGCCTCAAAGTTAGACCTTCCCATGGTGGGAGGGTCAAGCGGTTCCTCGAACGTTGTCAACGTGTGGGACGTAGCGCGGTGTCTCCGCGCAACGTGCGCATCGTGAGACTACTGGGTGAGGCTCAGAGACGACCCGCAGGGCACCGGCCTCCACTTGGCGCCGGCGCTCGGTCACGGCACGGGCCGTCCGAGGAGCGGGGCGGGTCGGCGCAAATCGCGCTGAAACCCCGCTGCCGCGGGTCAAATCGTCAACCGCAGGAAGCGGATCGCCACCGGCCGTTCGGGCGGTGGTGGGACGGCCAGAGGGCAACCGTGCAAAAACCGCGCCTCGACGGCGCAGAAGGACCAAGAGTCGAATGGCGGGAGCAGCACCGGGCCGAGGTCGGGCACCGCTGGCGTGGTGACCTTCGGCAGCACCGTCTGTTCTTCATCGCACACCGACAGGCACAGCTGGCGGACGCCGTCGCCGTCATCATGACCGCCGCGACCGGCCGCTTCGTCGTGGCCGCGATGCGCGTGCGAAACGCCGCCAAAGGTCTCCGGCACCGTCGCGTGCACATTCGCCGCGTCTGACGAGCGCCGGCCCGGCGTCGCATCCTGCAGAAGGCAGGCATTGGCCCAGCCGCTCATCAGCGCAAACAGCCACACCACGATCATCGCTTTCGCGACGCGCGATGTTCGATGGGCATAGCGCCAGAAAGTCATGGCTTCGCTTACTCGACTCCGACGACGTGCAGGCAACTGCAATCTAGACGAAAGCACTGTACAGCAATTGATTCGCCTCAACTCGTGCGCCGACAGAGCCGACCTCGGCATGCGGCCGCCTCGATTTCCTTCCTCGCGAATGCACCGCCGGCTGCCGCACCGCCACGCTCACGCAGCGCCTTGCGACCGAGCGCGGCGTCAGGCTGACGCCACTGCGGTGCGCTACGCCCGCCATGTGCAGCGCGCCCCGATGAACGGGCTCCGAACCTGACGGATTCGTAACCTGCGCGTCATCGCGTCGATCGTGGGCGCTGAGTAGATTGGTTCCACCGTCGACTGACTTGCTGCACAGGTCAATACCCGCCAGCAGGTGCTGTCGAGCCGAGCCGAGCCGAGACGAGCCGAGACGAACAACCAGACGGCACTGCCAGTGTCCGCCGCACCGAACGAGACCTGCATGAACAACCAACTGCACGCGTGCCAGGAACTGCCTCACGGCACGAGGTGCGATTGCGCCTTGCTGGCGACGGCCCTTGGACACGACCCCAGGACGATCACCTACGCGTACTGCCGCAACGTGCTGCAAAGGCACTGGGGAATGACCTGCCGGCACGGCGAGAGAACCTCGGTGGCCGCTGCGCCGACCTTGGCGAACGGATGGAAGACCGTCGGCGAACTGACGCCGGTGAGCGCCATTCTCGTCGAGAACGCCTGATTTACCGAACTGACAGGAGAAGCGAGATGACCAAGGCCATCAAGTCGAGGGCGCTTGCCAAGGGCGCGAAGCGCCAGCCGGTGGCAAAGCCCTCCCGGGCGACGGACTCCGCCCCGCATCCGTCTGCCGTTGCGGCCCATGCGGAGACGCCGCAGCCCGCCGCCTGGGGCTATCAGGTCGACTTCTGGCAGCGCTGGTGGCTCTTCCTCGACACGCTGCGGGAACGCGGCGACAACATGCTTGAACATGAACGTGCCGGCCTGCCGCCATTGCTGGCCTTCGGCCACGAGGTGATCCTGGACGCCAGGACCTTCGAGCATCCGGCCAACTACGCGCTGCTGCGCATCACCTCCACCGGCGACACCTCGCTCGAGGATTGCCGGCGCGAGGGTGCACGCCCTGTCATCGTCGTCGACCCCCGCGCCGGCCACGGCCCGGGCATCGGCGGCTTCAAGCGCGACTCCGAAGTCGGCATGGCTCTGCGCGAGGGCCACCCGGTGTACTTCGTGATGTTCTTCCCCGACCCCTGCCCGGGCCAGCAACTGTCCGATGTCCACCACGCACTGCGCCGCTTCGTCGCCGAGGTCGCGCGCCGGCACGACGGCCAGGCCCCCGTCCTGTATGGCAACTGCCAGGCCGGCTGGGCCGTGATCCTGCTCTCCGCCGACTGCGTCGGCCTCGCGGGCCCGGCGGTGGTCAACGGCGCGCCCCTGTCGTACTGGTCGGGCGAGGCGGGCATCAACCCGATGCGCCTTGCCGGGGGGCTCGGCGGTGGTGCGTGGGCGGCGCATTGGCTGTCCGACCTGGGCCATGGAACCTTCGACGGTGCCTGGCTGGCGCAGAACTTCGAGAACCTCAACCCGGCCCACACGCTGTGGGACAAGAACTATCACCTGTTCGCCAACGTCGACGACGAGCGCGAGCGCTTCCTCGACTTCGAGCGCTGGTGGTGCGGCTTCTATCGCATGTCGCGGGAAGAGATCCTGTACATCGTCGAGAACCTGTTCGTCGGCAATCACCTGGAGCAGGGCCTGTTCCGGATCTGCGAGCACTGCGTGGCCGACTTGAAGCGCATCCGCAATCCGATCCTCGTGTTCGCGTCCAGCGGCGACAACATCACGCCACCGCACCAGGCCCTCAACTGGATCCCGGCGATCTATCCGTCCACCGACGCGCTGAAGGCCGCCGGGCAGCGCATCGTGTACCTGCTCAATCCGCATGTCGGGCACCTGGGCATCTTCGTTTCCGCCAGCGTGGCGCGCACGGAGCACCGCGCGATCCTCCAGCAGGTCGAGGCGCTGGAGGCGCTGGCGCCCGGCCTGTATGAGATGAAGATCGCCCAGGACACCGGCGACCCCGGTGGCGAGCACCCGCAGCTGACGGTCACGTTTGAGCCACGCCGGGTGGAAGACCTGGACTTTGCCTATCCGCGCGAGGCGTTCGAGCGGGTCCGCAAGCTTTCACAGTACAACGAGTTCCTCTACAGCACCTTCGTCAGCCCCTGGGTGCAGGCGGCGTCCACGCCGCAGAGCGCGCGCTGGCTCCAATGGCTGCATCCGATGCGGATGAGCCGCTACGCGTTCTCCGAACAAGTCAATCCGGCGATGGCGGCGGTGCGCGTGCTGGCGCATGCCGCGAAGGCGGCCCGGATGCCGGTCGATCCGGAGAACCCTTACCTGCTGGCTCAGCACGCGGCCGGCGACGCGGTCTCGGCCTACCTTGAGTCGGCCCGCGCCGTGCGCGACCAGGCCTGCGAATTCCTGTTCCAGGCGGCTTTCGGCGGCGCGGGGGAACGATGATGGGCGATGCATTTGCAGGCGACGTGATCGAGAACCGCACGTTCTCGGAGATCGCCCTCGGCGAGTCGGCAAGCCTGGGGCGCACGCTGATGCGCGAAGACATCGAGCTGTTCGCCGCGCTGTCGGGGGACGTCAACCCCAGCCACGTCGATGCAGAGTACGCGCTGGACTCGCCGATGCACGAGGTCGTCGCGCACGGCATGTGGGGTGCGTCGCTGTTGTCGGCGGTGCTGGGCACCCGGCTGCCGGGGCCTGGCACGGTCTTCGCGCAGCAAGCGCTGCACTTCCTACATCCCGTGCGGGTGGGCGACACGCTCACCGCCACCGTCACGGCGCGCCAGAAGTTCGAGCACAACAACCACATCGTCTTCGACTGCGTCTGCATGAATCAGCGCGGCCTCGAGGTGATCAGGGGCTCGGCAGAGGTCACGGCCCCGGTGGAGAAGGTGCGGCGGCAGCGCATCGCCGCACCGACAGTCACGGTCTCCGACAAGGCGCAGCGCTTCCGGCGCCTGCTGTCGCTGGCCGCCGGGTTGCCGCCGGTACCGGCGGCGGTGGCTCACCCCTGCGACCGCGAGTCCCTGCTCGGCGCGCTCAGCGCGCGTGACGCCGGGCTGGTCGTGCCCATCCTGGTCGGCCCGGAGCGCAGGATCCGCGCCCTCGCCGAGGAGCATGCCTGCGACCTGGCCGGCGTTCGCATCTGCGACGTGCCGCACAGCCACGCCGCGGCGATGCAGGCGGTCGAGCTGGCGCGCCGCGGCGAGGCGGAGGTACTGATGAAGGGCAGCCTGCATACCGACGAATTCATGGGCGCCGTCGTGGCCCGTGACAGCGGCCTGCGCACGGCGCGCCGAATCAGCCATGTCTTCGTGCTCGCGGTGCCGACCTACCCGCGCCTGCTGATGATCACCGATGCCGCGGTCAACATCGAGCCGACGCTGTCCGACAAGGTCGACATCGTGCAGAACGCGATCGATCTCGCCCGCATGCTGGGCATCGACGAACCGCGAGCCGCGATCCTGGCCGCCGTCGAGACCGTGACGCCCAGCATGCGCGCCACGCTCGATGCCGCCGCCCTGTGCAAGATGGCCGAACGTGGCCAGATCAGGGGCGGCTTGCTCGACGGGCCGCTGGCCTTCGACAACGCGATCTCCGCCATCGCCGCCCGGACCAAGGGCATCCGCTCGCCGGTCGCAGGGCAAGCGGACATCCTGGTCGTGCCGGACCTCGAGTCGGGCAACATGCTCGCCAAGCAGCTCGAGTATCTGGCCGACGCGGTCGCCGCCGGTATCGTGATGGGCACGCGCATTCCCATCGTCCTGACCAGCCGCGCCGACTCGGCAGCGACCAGGACGGCGTCGTGCGCCGTCGCGCTGCGGGCAGCGGCGGCGGCGCGCAGGGTGGTGCCATGACCGATGCCATCTTGGCCCTCAATGCCGGTTCGTCGTCGATCAAGTTCGCCCTGTTTGCGATTGGTCCGCGCCATGAACTCAGGTGTGACCTGCGCGGACAGGTCGACGGCATTGGCGGAGCCGCCGAACTGCGCGCGGTGCGACCCGACGGCGAGGCGCTGGCCGAAGAACGGGTTGCCCCAGCGGGCGCGACGCCGGTCACGCACAAGCACGCCCTGGAACATCTGCTGGACTGGCTGGCGCGCGAGACGGCGGGCTGGAACGTCGTCGCGGCCGGGCACCGGATGGCCCATGGAGGGGCCGACTTCACGGCGCCGGTGCGGATCGACGAGGCGGTCTTGACGCAACTCGAAGAGTTGGTCCCGCTGGTGCCGCTGCACCAGCCACACTGCATCGCGGGGATCCGGGCGCTGTCGGCGCTCAGGCCCGGCCTGCCCCAAGTAGCCTGCTTCGACACCACATTCCATTGCACCCAGCCGGACATCGAGAGGACCTATGCGCTGCCGCGCCGACTGAGCGAATCGGGCATTCGGCGCTACGGCTTCCACGGCCTGGCCTACGAGCACGTCGCGCAGAGGCTGCCTCTCCTGGTCGGCGACCGGGCGCAAGGGCGCGTGGTCGCCGCCCACCTGGGCAACGGCGCCAGCATGTGTGCCATGCGGTCCGGTCGCAGCGTCGCGTCGAGCATGGGGTTCAGCGCGCTGGACGGATTGGTGATGGGAACGCGCCCGGGCAGTATCGACCCGGGCGTGCTGCTCCACCTGATGCAGTCGCACGCGATGGACGCGCAGGCGCTAACGCGGCTGCTGTATCGCGAGTCGGGACTGCTCGGCGTCTCCGGCATCAGCCACGACATGCGTGCCCTGCTGGCGTCGCCGGCGCGCTCTGCCGCCGAGGCGGTGGACCTGTTCTGCTACCGCGCCGCGCGCGAGCTGGGTTCGCTCGCTGTCGCCGCCGGCGGCCTTGACGTGCTGGCCTTCAGCGGCGGCATTGGCGAGAACGCCCCGGCCGTGCGCGAGCGGATCGGCGCCCTCGTCACCTGGCTGGGCGTCGAGATCGACCCGGCGGCGAATGCCGAATCCAGGAGCGTCATCAGCACGGCCCGCAGCGCTGTCGCCGTCGCGGTGGTCCACGTCGAAGAAGAGAGGGTGATCGCGGGGCACACGGCAGGCCTGATCAGCTGACCGGCAGGGGTGCGATGACTGGCGCGCCGCGAAGAGTCACACCTTGAAGTCGTCGAAGGCGATCCGGTTCTCAGATACACCCAATGCGGCGAGCAGCGAGCGGGTGGCCGCAAGCATCGCAGGCGGGCCGCAGACGTAGAAGTCGCAGCCTTTCAGGTCGGGATGTTCCTGAAGGAGGGTGCGGGCGATGGCCTCGTGCACCCGTCCGGTCACCCACGCCTCGTCCGGGCTCGGCGGAACGGCTGCCTCCGAGAGCACCAGTTGCCAGCGGAAGTTCGGATGCCTTGCGGCAAGGGCTTCCATCTCGCCGACGAAGGGTGCTTCGCGCAAACTGCGGGCGCCATACCAGAAGTGCACCGGCTCGTCGGAACCTGCCTGCAACAGCGAGTGGATCATGGCTCGAAGCGGCGCCATGCCTGCGCCGCCGCCGATGAAGACCTTCTCACGCCGCCCGGGCTGAATGGCGAAGTCCCCGAATGGCCCGCTGAAGTTCAGTCTGTCGCCGGGCTTCAGGCCATAGAGGTACGCCGAGCCGCGACCAGGTGTCCGGTGGCTGCGGGTGTCACGGCCGGGGCCGAGCATCAGGCGAACGAGCAAGGTCAATCGACCTTGCGCCTCATCGACTGGCGTGGACAGCGAATAGGACCGACGGAGTTCGGCCTTGTTGTGCCACCGCAATGGCAAGCTCACGCCGGCCCAGTCGGCCCGATCCTCGTCCGGCACCTGGAGTGCGCCTCGCGCCATCGTGTAGGGCGGCACGAGCACCTGGATGTAGCAGCCGGGCCGGTACTCGGGACCAGGCTTGAAGTCTGGTCTCAGCACGAATTCACGCAAGAACGGGCTGAGACTTCGAACTTCCTCCACGACTGCGGAGTGCCGAGTCCACAAGTCCGCACCGCCTCCAACTTCCACCTCGAGCCGGGGTGACACAGGAAGGTTGCAGGCCAGGCGGCAACCATCGTTCAATCTTGCGATCGGCAACTGCGCCCTGTCGGCGGTGGTCGGTGGAGGCGCCGAACCCTTGACCTTGATCACGCACAGGCCGCAGCTCTGTCCGCCGCCACAGTTGGACGGCAAGTTCAGGCCTTGCCGTCGAAGCGCCTCGTAGACGGTATCGCCGGCTGTCGTGGGTACGAGACGCAGGCGCGTGCCGTCACGTGCAAAGACACCCATTTCCTGCCGGCCTCGCCAACGTCGCGGAATGAACTCGGCAAGGCGGAAGCTTGCGAACAGCAACCAGACGCCGCTCAGCGCCAGCCACAGGCCGCCGACGGCCGAGCCGACGACCAGGGCATTGTTGAAGTCCGTGCGGCCCGAGTAGTCCATGATGTGGAGCATCCAGAAGAAGTCGAACAAGCGCCACGTGCGATTGCGATGCTCCAGCACGTCGCCTTGTGGCGACAGGTAGATGGTGGTGTCCTCCTCGTCGGAAAACGGGACGCGCCATACCCGGCCAACGTGGGCACGGGTTTCCAGCGACGGCTCCACCAGCTCGGCCTGCCCGGCGCGCCCTGGCCCCGCGTACGCGGCAACGGCGAGCCGCTGCGCCAAGTCCGCGGAGACTTCGATGACAAGGCCCTTGCGCGCATCGACCAAGGTGGCCGCCTTGTCGCCCGATAGCTTGTAGATCGGCTGGTCCAGCAGCCACGCCGCCGCCACCGAGTGAACGGGCCCCGTGGCCAGCGACAACGCCTGGTCCGCCGAGATCGCATCCGCAGGCCACGTGGCCGGGGTCGGTCGCGCGGCGCGATAGCCCTGCCCCTTGACGCGATCCGCGTCCAGCGCGCTCATGACCAGGCCGCTGCACATCCACAGCAAGAACTGCAGCCCGATGAGCAGTCCGATCCACTTGTGGATCTTGCGCAACCATGGCGTCATGGGGCGCTCCGCTTGCGAAAGCTGAAGAACACCAGCCATGCGCCACTGAGCGCGAACAACAGACCAGCCCCGGAGAAGACCCGCAGCAGCGTGTTGTTCACGTCCGTGCGGGCGTCGTAGTCCATGATGTGCAGCATCCAGAGGAAGTCGAAGATGCGCCACAGATGGTGGCGGCGAGCGATCAACTCGCCTGTCTGAGGGGACAGGTACAGCCTCGTGCCTGCGCGATCGTCGAAATCCACCGCCCACATGGGCACGGGCCGCTTGGCCACTTCCTGCGGCGCCTGGGTCACCCAGGTCACCTCGCGAACCTGCGCGTCACCCTGGTAGATGCTCCTGGCCAGAGTCGCCGCCGCCTCCCGCGACAAGGGGCTGAGCAGCCCTCCTGTCTTGGCATCGACGAGAGCGGTCCGGTCAGGTTGGCGAAGGACGAAGACGTCCTTGTCGAGCAGCCGCTTCAGCTGGAGCGACTGGAACCCGGGATACAGCTCGCGCAACCGACCTTGGTCGACTCTCGTGGCGTCGGGCTGCAGGGCCTCGCGCGCGACGTGGGCGAGGTGGTCCCCGTGAATGATGTCCAGCGATATCGATGTCATGTAGACCCCGCTGCTCATCCACAGCAGGGCCTGCAAGCCCACGATCAGCGCAATCCACTTGTGGGCACGGCGCACCCAGAATGCCAATCTCATGATCTCTCGTCCTGTCGCTCTAGGGGTCCGAAGCGCTGCGGGCCCAGGGCCCGCAGCCGCGAGCAGAGTCAGAAGCGGTATCCCATGCGCGCGTGCCAGCGTCGCCCGAGAAGGTCGTAGGTCATGGTGTCCGTATTGGCGTCGGTGTAGCTCTTGACGAAGGGCGGCTTCTTGTCGAACAGGTTGTCGACGCCCAGCGAGAAGTCCAGGCTCTTGCTGTAGGCGTACTTCATCTGAACCGCGCTGTAGAGCACGGCCGGAGCCTTGGCGCCGATGTCCGTGGGCGCCGCATTGATGTCGTCCGCCGCCCCGATGTACCGGACGGTGTAGGCCCCCGACCACGGCCCTCGCGCAGAGGTCAGGGTGACCAGGCCGCGCAACTTGGCATAGCTGCCGCGGCCCCCGGTGATCTTGCCCGTGTAGCTGATGAGGTTGGCGCCCTGGTAGGGCTCGATCTCATAGCCGATGAGTCTGGACACTTCGGCGCTGACCGACGAGGAGAAGCCGCCTGCGTCGAACATGTACAGAGCGCCGATGTCGAAGCCGGAGATGCGTTCGCTGGCCGCATTGACGGGCTGCGAGGACAAGAAGTTGATCTCGCCCGTGGTGGCGTTGCGCGTGAAGCTGGACGGGCTGCAGAACGGGTGCGCCAGTCCCGGCGTGTTGTAGCAGACCGAGAGCTTGGTCGAGCCCGCCACGCTCTGGATCGCGTTCTTGACCTTGATCCTGTAGTAGTCCAGCGTCAGCGTGAGCGCCTTCATCGGCGTCCAAACCGCGCCGGCCGTCAATGTCTTGGCATCTTCCGGCTTCAGCATCGGATTGCCGCCAACCGTGGTGAGGATGGTGTTGCCGAGCTGCGTGTACCCGGCAGGCACACCCGCGTCTCGGCAGTTCTGCGAAACCACCGAGGTCGCAGGCAGTGCGCTCCACCCACTGCAGGGATCGGAGGTCGTCAGATTGCCTTCGGAAATGCCCCCGAACAGCTCAGGCACGTTCGGGATCCGAAATGCCGAAGAGGCGTTCGAGCGGATCTTCAGGCTCGGTACCACCTGCCAGTCGATGCCAGCCTTGTAGGTGCTCTTGGAGCCGAAGAGGTCGTAGCTCGAGTAACGTGCGGCCGTGTTGAGGTACAGCGATTGTGCAAACGGCATGCGCTCCACGATCGGTACCGACAGCTCGGCGAAGACCTCCTTGGCGGTGTAGTCGCCGGCGATGGGATCCTGCTTGTTGGTGTTGGCGGCGCCCGTGACCGTCAGATTGTCGGGATTGCGCCAGCCCGCTTCCTTTCGAAACTCCACGCCGGATGCGAAGGCCAGGGGGCCAGCCGGCAAGTCGAACAGTTGGCCGCTCACATTGGCACTGAAACTCTTCTGGTCGTTGCCCCCCGTGTCACGAGTGGTGGCCATGATGTACTTGAGAACCGCTGGCGTGACGCTGCCCAGGCCCAGGTAGCTGGCGCAGGGGATGGCCGCGTTTGCAGCCGTGCTGCACTTGCTCCGGTCCAGCGTCTGGTCGACGCGATCCAGGTTGGCCACGTTCGTCGACCCGTCCACACCCGTATTGCGACCCCAGTTCAAGGCTGCAGACCAGTCCCAACGCTCGTTCAGCGTGCCCTTGGCGCCGGCCACTAGGCGGAAGATGTTGGCCTCCTGGAAGAATGTGCGGGTGCCCGCTTCGGCCAGACGGCGGCGTTCCAGGGTCAGCGCCTGACCCGTGGGATTGGTGGGGTGGTCCGCAGCCAGGGTGATGGTGCGAAATGAGCCCAGCGTCCCCGGCGTCGCCAGCTGGTCCGATTGCCGGTTGGAGAACAGCAGCTCGGTGAAGAGTTGGGTGTTCGCGTCGAGTTCGAGATTGCCGAAGGCACTGAACCCGACGCGCTTGATCGGGTTGACTGCGTTCAGCGCCGGCGCACTGTTGTAGTTGTGCTTGTCGGCCGAGTAAGGTTCATAGGTACTCGGATTTCCGCCCGGCACCTGGTTGAAGTTGATGCGCTGCCCATTCGCCAGGCGCGCGCGACCTCCGACCGTGGACGAGCTGCCCACACACTGCAGGGAACCACTCACTTCGCCAAGCAGGCACGGTGCGCGGCTTGCCATGTTGACCTCGCCGCTCTCCGAGTAGTTGAGGGCAAGCATGATCGAACCCTTGCTTGCCTGAACGCCCCAGGCCAGGTCCACCGAACCCTCGCTGCCGTCGCCACGGCTGGTCTGACCATAGCGTGCAGACGCTTCGCCGCCATCGAGTCCCTTCTTGGTGATGATGTTGACAACGCCCGCCACTGCGTCGGCGCCGTACACCGCGGACGCGCCGTCCTTCAGCACCTCGATGCGCTCGATCAACGCGACCGGCATCATGTTCAGGTCCACCGAGCTGTTGGCGCCCGTGCCGCCGTTGACGACCCGTCGCCCGTTCAGCAGGACCAAGGTCCTGTTGATGCCCAGGCCACGAAGGTTCACCTGCGTGGTCCCGTATCCATTGCTGGTCCAGTAGGCGCTGGTCTGATTGCCAGCCGTTCCCGCCGAGGCCGGCAACTGCTGCAGCAGCGTCTCCACCGAGATCGCACCGGATCGCTGGATGGATTCGCTGTCGATCACGGTCACCGGGCCGACGCCTGAAATCTGCGCCTGCTTCATGTTGATCCGGCTGCCCGTCACCTGGATCTTCTGGCTGGCGCCGCCGGGAGATGCATCGCTCGCCGTGGGCGAGGCAGCTTGCTGGGCCCACGCGCCGTGGGTAAGGACGAGAACGCCGGCGGCAACCGCCGTCATCGTGAAAGGCTTGGAGATCATCTGAGTTCCCTCTTGCAGTCCTCGACACCCGGCCCTGGACTTGGGCACTCAGGCGTCGTCGGCGAATCTGGTAGTTCGCTGGCAGCAACTGGGGGGGAGCTAACCGGCAAGCCAAGCACCATCGCGAGATGGCATTGGCTGGCTCGTCAATACGGCGCTTGCGGGTGTGTCGCAATCAAGCATGCCCGGCGGGCGCTCCTCCGCGGTCGGCCAGATCGGTGCCTTCCCATGTCGTCGGCGTACCAGGACATGGGCCGGCCACTGGGCCGATTCAGATCAGGCGCGGCGGGCGTTCTCGGACTGCAGGGAAATGATCGGCGTATGAACTCGGGCGTTCGCAGTCCGCATGTGGGGCGGACCAATGTGGAATATCCGGCGGATTGGCGGCCCCCAACATCGACGTTCCCGAGGCGCAGCCGCCACACTGGCTGCAACTCTTGCACTGGCTGCATCCTGCTGCATGCCCTGCGTGCCTCGCGTCGGAACCTGCGCTCACGACGTGGACTACAGCCGCGACCTCGACCTGGCCCAGCGCAACTGCGTGCTTGGCGAAGCGTTCGGGGCTGGACACCGCCTGGCCAGCGTGAGCTGGCTTGACCGAGGCAGCTGCCGGTTTAGGGGACAGCAGGGAACTCAGTACCCGTGGCGCCGCAGGCACGAGGAGCGCAAGCAACACCACGACCCAGAGGGGAAGCAGTCTGGCGCCCAGGTTCAAACTCATACCCCCATTGAAGCAAACACTGTGCCTCTGGTCCAGCTAGGGTGTCTACGCATGCTGGAGCTGATCCTCGCCCGTGGGGTGGCGCCGTTCGAGCACGCACCATGGACGGTGACCTGTGCGCCCTTCGGGTGCGCACTGTGGCTCGACCACCATGTCTGGGCAAGCGGCAGAGACCGCCGTCGAGTCGCACGGAGAGCCCGCCAGGGGCCACTGTTCTAGGAGTTGTTGCCCTTCATGGCATCCAGCATGGTCTTCACCTGGCCGTTCACGAACCGCAGCGTGGACTCATACCGCACGGCATTCTCGGCAAACGAAGCTCGCTCCCGGTCCATGTCGACCGTGTTGCCGTCCAGATTCGTCTGGCTCGGCAGGGCATACACCAGGTTGCGCTCTACGCGCGCCTGGGTGGCTGAAGCGCTGTAGTCAGAAGACTTCGGTTGCTCCGTGCCGCGGATTGCCGTCGCGCTGGTCGCCTCGCGCAACGCCTGGGCGAAGTTCAAGTCACGGGCGACGTAGCCCGGGGTGTCGGCGTTGGCGATGTTGCTGGCCAGGATGCGCTGACGTTGCGCGGCCAGAATCAGGGCTTGGGCATTGAAGTCCAGGCTGTCCGTCAGACGATTGATCATGGCTCTCTCCGGTCGAAGCTACCGGTGCGGCGCGATGCGACCGACCGACCGTTTGAGTCTATGGCTACTCGACGTTCCGCAAACGACGAAGTGGGCCCTGTATGGGTGCCAATTCGCGAAGTGACACGGCCACCTTGGCTCCAGGCCCATGATCGGCTGCTCAGCACTGCGGCAGGCGACTCTCGAACCGCTGCCGGGCGATGTTCAGACCGAGGTCGCGGTGCCACCTCCGGCGTTCCGGCAAAGGCCGAACCGTGCGCCGGGTCCGACGGGAATCTATCGAGCGAGGTCGACATCGGCAATGAGCTTGGCCGTCGAAGCGCGCGCCATCGTTCTACTGCCGGAGCCGCCTTCCCAGGAATAGGAAGAACGCCAGCTCCACACCGAACCGACCAGCTCGACGAATTGAACCTCACCAGCGGCCCCGTCGACGTAGTGCTCGACACCCCGGCCTTCCCAGACGAGAACCAGGCGGTGCCTGCCGGGACTGAGGCGAAATCGCAGCAGCGACACCGGAATGGTGTTGATGCCCGAATGCTCGTCGATCGCTACGGACACCTGATTGGCGGTGTCGCCCCACCGATGTCGGACGACGTAGAGCGTCAACGCGCCTGGTAGCGCCTCGAATCGCTTCGCCCGCACCTCCTCTTCCAAACTCGGGACCGGCTCTGTCGTGCAGGTCAGCCTGCGCCACGTGGGCTTGCCGATGCTGAAGCAGTACGTGCCATCCGGGTTGACGGGACGCAGCGGCTTGTTCATGCAGCCCGCCAGGGGCACGGCGGCCCCCGCAAGGACGCCGAGCAGTAGCACGCGACGGTTGTGCATGGCACCTCCTTGCAGCATCTCGTTCAAAGCGGGGTCGCGCCTGCCGCGAGCAAGCCGGAGGTGGCCATTGCCACCCCCATCGCTTCTGTGCAGGGCTCGCCGCAGTCCTGCCGCCGGCTCCGATGCTTTACCAGCGGGTCAGCGGGTTCTTGCCGACGTAGACCACCGCACCCCTGGCATCGAAGCCGGCCGGGGCAATCTGCTGCAGATCGACGGCGCGCCCGTCGAGGCCGTTGAACTGCCAGGTGAACGACTGGTCGCCACTGACGAAGCGCAGAACCTCGCCATAGACCGCATTGAACTGGCCGGACGCAGTCAGGGTGACCGTCCGCGCCGCAGCGGCCGCTTCCGAGGCCTGACCGTAGAAGCATTCGCCGTTGGCGAAGTGGTGCGTCGGTGCAGCGAAGGCCGGGACGCTGGAGAGCGCGGCGGCGATGGCGATGACGACGGGGAGCTTGTTGATGACTGACATGATGAACCTTTCGGAGGAGCCCGCTCTGAACGCCGAATCAGCGGGTCGAGAACCTGGCTCCTGGGTTGAATGTGGCGCGGTGGGCGACGAACGAGGCGCCGTGCGGGGTCAGTTTCCGACGCGCTCGTCGGCCCTGACCATTTCCAGCCGGGCAAGCTCGTTGCCGATCATGATGATCTTCTTGCCGTCCTTGGTCTCCATGACGTGGCCGGGCTTCATGCCGACCGTGCGGCCCAGACGGTTCTCCATGGCCATCTTGCCGTCCTTGAAGACGTAGACGGTCGAGCCGTCCTTCAGCTCGAACTTCTGGGCGACGTGCGTGACGTCGGCGGCGAAAGTGGTGGTGGCGGCCGCGATCAGCGCGGCGGCGAGGGCGATCTTCTTGAGCATCTTGCTCTCCTGTTGGTTGCTGGTCCGTTGCAGGCAGGTTGGTCGACCTGCTGGCGCCAGTCTGCCTAGCAACCTCTTACGGAGAGCCTTCCGCGCCATTACAGTCTTGTCATGTGAACACGGCCCGCCGCACCGCTTCAGTCAGGTTCGGCCGTCCGGTACACCAACCACACCCACTCCATGCGCGAGAATCGCCACGATGAAGATCCTGGTGATCGAGGACGAGCGCCGCGCCGCGGAGTATTTGCGCCAAGGCCTGTCGGAGTCCGGCTACGCCGTCGAGGTCGCGCTCAACGGGACCGACGGGCTTCATGCCGCCGTGAACGGCGACCACGATCTCATACTGCTGGACGTGATGCTGCCGGGTGTCGACGGTTTCGCCGTCCTGTCGGCACTGCGCACCTCCAAGCAAACGCCGGTGTTGATGCTGACGGCTCGCGCTCAGGTCAACGACAAGGTGCGAGGTTTCGACCTGGGCGCTGACGACTATCTGGTCAAGCCGTTCCAGTTTCCGGAACTGCTGGCGAGGGTTCGTGCACTCCTGAAGCGGGCCGCTCCATCGCTCGCTGATCCCGTTCAGAGGGTGGCCGATCTCGAGGTGGATCCCATCCGGCATCGGGCGACGCGCGCGGGCCACCGCATCGACCTCAGCGCGAAGGAGTTCGCTCTGCTGGTGCTGATGGCGCAGCGTGCAGGCGATGTCCTGTCGCGAACGCAGATCGCCTCGATGGTCTGGGACATCCACTTCGACTCGGAAACCAATGTCGTCGACGTGGCGATACGGCGGCTGCGCGCCAAGATCGATGATCCGTTTCCCTGCAAGCTGATCCACACGGTGCGCGGGGTCGGCTATGTGCTCGAGGAGCGGCCAGGCGAATGAAAGCGGCGTGGTGGCAACGCGCGCTCCACTCGCTGGCGCTGCGAATCACGCTCGCATCCGTCATGTTCGGGCTTGTGGTGGCCGCCGGGGCCATCGCAGCGGGTTACTGGAATCTTTCACGCCAACTGGACAGGCGTGTGGCCACGGAGATGCAGGGCCGCCGGGAACTGCTGGAGCGGATCCTGGCGGACACCCCATCCGCGGCAGCGGTCCGGTCGGAGGGCCGATTCGTCGACCTGTTCTTCGGCCACGACACCTTGCACCTGGCGATCAAGGACGCCCAGACCGGCAAGGTCATCGCGGCCTTTTCCAACGCGGCGACCGAGTCCGTGACGGAACTGGAACATGCCAAGGCGCAGCCCGACGTTCTCCATGCCTGGGTGACCCCCGCCGGGGAGCACTTCAGTGGCTGGCACAGCAGCCAGGCCATCGCCGATGGCCACGTGATCCAGTACTACCTGTCCATCGACCGGCGGCAGGATGCAGCGCTGCTGCGCTCGCTCGTCGAGACAACGCTGTTGGCGGTGCCCTTGCTGCTTGCCTTCGTCGCGGTCGGGGCGGCCCTCGTCGCGAAGGCCGGGCTGGCGCCGGTGCTCAGGTTCAACAGGCTGGCGGCGTCTGTCGGGGCGAAGTCCCTGGGTCAACGGATCGCCGTGGCCGGGCTGCCGAGCGAGCTGGCAGACATGGCGCGCGAGTTCAACGGCATGCTCAAGCGAATCGACGAGGGCTTCCAGCAGTTGGAGCAATTCTCCGGTGACCTGGCGCACGAGATGAGAACGCCCGTTGCCACGATGCTCGGCCGTACGCAGGTCGCTCTGTCACGCAGCCGGTCGGCGGCAGAGCTTCGAGAGGCCATGGAGGGCAATGTCGAGGAACTGGATCGACTGTCCGTGCTGATCAGCGACATGCTCTTCGTGGCGCGGGCGGACCACGGGGTCCACGTGATCCCCCAGGAAACCGTCGACCTGGCCAGCGAGGCGCAGCGCGTGGCCGAGTACCTGTCGTTGATTGCCGAGGACCGGGGCGTGCAAATCCGGGTGATCGGCCAGGCGCGCGCCTTTCCTGCGGACCGACTGCTGGTCCAGCGTGCCATCACAAACCTGCTGACGAACGCCGTCCGCCACTCGAACAGCAATGCCACCGTGACGATCGAACTCGCCACCACCGATGCCGAAGCCCACTTGTCCGTGGTCAACGAGGGATCGACGATTGCGCCGGCCCACCTTGAACGAGTCTTTGATCGATTCTTCCGTGCCGACGCGGCCCGGTCCCGCGAGGCGGGCGGCAGCGGTCTGGGGCTTGCCATCGTCCGCTCGATCGCCCTGGCGCACGGGGGAAGCGTCGCCGTGAAGAGCGACGCCGGCAGAACCGAGTTCTCCATGACGCTTCCATGGAATCCCTCCGGCGGTTGATCCCGCCCAGGGGCCGCCCGAGAGGCCGTGATTCAAGGATCTCATAGTCGCCTCGTGCACGGCCATGGCGGTGCACGACCTCGCGTGTGCGGTGCGAAGCTTGATTGGCATCAAGGCTAGACTTGGTAGGCCGACCCACACTGCGCACAACAGCCAGGACGAAGCCCTTCGCCATGTTCCGCCATCGCCGACAACTCCGCCAGTGGGCAGCACGCGTGCTGTTCCTGTGGCTGTTCGGCATTGTCGTGGGCGTAGCGCACGCCTGTGTGGTGTCCGGTCCGTCGAAGTTGGATGGCGCAGAACCCGGCTTGGCTTCAACCGGTGCCATGCCGATGCACGGCCATGGCGACCCAGCGGACATCGCCGATCACGACCACGAGGCATCGCACCATGGCGGTGCGGCCGCCAAGAGCAACTGCCAGGACTTCTGCGACAAGGCGAGCGTTTCGATCTCGCCGGTGAAGAGCGGGCTCGACGATGCCCAGTCGCACGCGGCGCTCCCTGCGTCGACTCACACTGCGATACCCGTGCCGGCGCTCTTGCCGGCCCGCCAGTGGCTGCCACGCCGGGATGGCGTGGCAGCCCCGCCTATCACCTTAGCGTTCCTTCGCCTAACGCTATGACACCCCGCGCCGGAAGGCAGCCACATCGGCTGCTCTGACCGGCGCTTCGTCGTCTCCCGAGCGTCGCGTCAAGCGGCGGCATGGGGGTTGCACGCATCTCCCCTCGACAGCACCCGCTGAAGCGGCGACCCTGTCTATCCCAACTCTCATCCATCCGGAGTCACTTGCCATGAGCACCATCCGCACCTCGTTCGCCATCACTGCCATCTTCGCTGCAGCGCTGTCCACGGCAGTACAGGCGCAGCCCGCACCCACGGCGCCCGCATCCGCTGCGGCGCCGAAGCAGCAGGAATGCGGCAAGACGATGGCCCGTCACGACCACGGCGCCGAAAAGGGCACGCCGCGGCCGTCGACGATGGCCATGCCGTGCGCGGCCAAGGAGGCCGCTTCGGCACCCGACGCATCGGCTTCGGCGCCCAAGAAGAAGCTGAAGCACGACCACTCGACCTTCCACAAGACCATGTGAGCCTGCTGCCCAGCACACCGACTGCCAGGAGCCATTCGATGTTGACTCATCAAGGACGGCGAGCCGAGCGGCCACTGCGCGCGCTGTGCGCAGCCCTCTTGGTCGTCGTTGTGCCCGCCTGGGCCCAGGAGGCGCCGCTCGGCGCCGACCTCCCGGGCCTGCTCGCCTACGCAAAGGCGCAAAGCCCGGACCTCGCAGCCATGAGGCAGGAGGCCGATGCCGCGACACAGCGCATCGGCCCGGCGGGCGCACTGCCCGACCCGGCGCTGCGGGTCGAGCTGATGAACATCAACAACTACGGCAGCAGCGCCGCGCCCAGCCTGCTGCCCTGGCGCGTGGGGGAGACGAGATACACCCTGATGCAATCGCTGCCGCTGTGGGGCAAACGCGACCTGCGGCGCGACGTGGCGACGGCGGATGCGCGCCAGGCCGACGCGCGCACCGAAGCCGCGTGGATCGAACTGTCTGCCCGCATCAAGTCGGCCTACGCGGAGTACTACCGCGCTGCGGGCAACCAGCGGCTGGTCGGCGAGGTGCTGCAGCTGCTGTCGCGGCTGGAGCAGATCGCGCAGGCGCGTTACGCAGGCGGACTTGCCGTTCAACAGGACGCGATCCGCGCGCAGCTGGAACAGACCGCCATGCGCGCCGAGCTCATTGCACTCGAAGGCGAGAAGCAACAGATCGGTGCGCGCCTCAACGCGCTGCTGGCACGGGACGGCTCGGCCCCGCTGGCAGAGCCGCAGGCGCTGCGCCCCCTGCCCGCCCTGGCATCCGCCGACGCGGTGTCCCTGGCGGACCGGGCGCGCAGCCGCAACCCGCTCGTCGCCGCGGAGCTGGCGCGCCTGTCCGGCGCGCAGCAGAACCGAGAGCTGGTGCAACGGAATCGGTACCCCGATCTGACGGTGGGCCTGACCCCTTCGCAGATGGGCTCGCGCATCACCACCTGGGGCGTCATGTTCGAAGTCAGCATTCCGCTGCAGCAGGCCTCACGGCGCAGCCAGGAGCGGGAAGCCGACGCGATGATCGGTGCGGCGCGCGCACGGGTCGATGCCCTGTCCAACCAGCTGCTCGGCGACCTGGGCGCCAACCTGGCCAGCCTGGACGCAGCCCGCAGGACCGAGGCGCTGGTCAGAACCCACCTGCTGCCGCAGTCGGAGTTGACTCTGCAGTCGGCGCTGGCGGCCTATGAAACGGGCAAGGCCGACTTCGCCACGCTGCTCGACGCCCAGCGTCAGATCCGCAAGGCCCGGCAGGACTTGCTCAAGACCCAGGTCGAGGCGCAGATGCGCCTGGCCGACATCGAACGCATCGTGGGGGAAGAACTGTGAAGACTTCTGCAGCGGCATTGGCCGTCGTACTGCTCGGTGCCGTGGGTGCTGGCAGCTACTGGATGGGGACGCGCTCACATCCCCCTGCGCCGGAAGGCACAAGCGCGGCGGCCGGGGTGGCTTCGACCCCCAAGGCGCGCAAGCTGCTGTACTACCGCAACCCTATGGGCCTGGCGGACACCTCGCCGACGCCCAAGAAGGACCCGATGGGGATGGACTACATCGCGGTCTACGAGGGCGAGGACGAGTCCTCGGCACCGGGCACCTCGGCAGCGCCGAATCAGGTCCGGATCAGCACCGAGAAGATCCAGAAACTGGGCGTGCGCACGGAAGTCGCGGCCATGCGCATGCTGGGCAAGTCGATACGCGCGGCAGGACGCGTCGAGCCGGACGAGCGGCGCGTCTATGCAGTGACTGCGAAGTTCGAGGGTTACGTCGAGCGCTTGCACGTCAATGCCACCGGCCAACCGGTGACCAAGGGCCAGACGCTTTTCGAGGCCTACAGCCCGGAACTGGTGTCGGCGCAGCGCGAGTACGCCATCGCGATGCAGGGCCTGCAGTCCATGAAGGACGCCGGTGCGGAAGCCCAGGCGGGGATGAAACAACTCGCCGACTCGAGCCTGGTGCGACTGCGCAACTGGGACCTGTCGGCCGATCAGCTGACCGCGCTCATGAAGTCGGCCAGTGTGCAGCGAACCATCAGCTTTGCGTCTCCCGTCGAAGGCGTGGTCACGGAAAAGAAAGCGCTGCAGGGCATGCGCTTCATGCCGGGCGAGATGCTCTATCAGGTGACGAATCTGTCGTCTGTCTGGGTCATCGCCGACCTGTCTGAGCAGGACATCGGCTTGGTGCGGTCCGGCGCCAAGGCGCGCATTACCACCACCGCGTACCCCAATGAGACCTTCGAAGGTCGGATCACCTACATCTACCCCACCATGAAGGCGGAGACCCGGACCATCCCGGTGCGCGTCGAACTGTCCAACCCGGGACAGAAGCTCAAGCCGGCAATGTTCGCGCAAGTCGAACTGGCCGTGGGCGGCACGGCACCCGTTCTCACCGTGCCGGACTCGGCCGTCATCGACACCGGAACCCGACGCCTGGTGCTGGTGCAGGTCGGAGCGGGACGCTTCGAGCCGCGCGAGGTCGAGATCGGCGCGCGCGGCGAGAGTTTCGTGCAGATTCTCAAGGGCGTCAGCGACGGTGAGCAGGTGGTCGTGGCCGCCAACTTCCTGATCGACGCGGAGAGCAATCTGAAAGCGGTCATCGGTGGCTTTGGCGGGCACGCGGGACATGGCAGCCCCGCCAAGGGCACCGCAGCACCGGCTCCTGCCGGCGTGGCCGCGGCAACGGCAGCGTCGGCCGTCGGAAACCAGGCCGACGGCACCGTGGACGGCCTCGATCTCAAGGCCGGCACGCTGACGCTCAATCACGGGCCGGTCGCCTCGTTGAAGTGGCCCGCGATGACGATGGAATTCAAGGCCGCAAACGCCGGGCTCCTGAACGGGCTCAAGCCCGGCCAAGCCGTGCATTTCGAGTTTGTCGAGCGCCAGCCGGGCGAATTCGTCGTGACCTCCATCACCACGAAGCCGAAACCTTTGCCCAAGCCCGCGGCGCCAGCTGCAAGCACGGGCCAAGCCACCCATTCCGGGCACTGAGCGGGGACCCCCATGCTGGCCAAGATCATCCAGTGGTCAGGCAGGAATCCGTTCCTGGTCCTGCTCGCCACCCTGTTCGTCATCCTGGCGGGCGTGTACGCCCTCATGAGGACGCCGCTCGACGCGCTGCCCGATCTCTCGGACGTACAGGTCATCGTCTATACCGAGTACCCGGGTCAGGCGCCGCAGGTGGTCGAGGACCAGGTGACGTATCCGTTGACAACGGCCATGCTCGCCGTGCCCAAGTCGAAGGTGGTCCGCGGCTTCTCCTTCTTCGGCGCCTCGTTCGTCTACGTCATCTTCGAAGACGGGACCGACATCTACTGGGCGCGCAGCCGCGTCCTGGAGTACCTCAACTTCGCATCGAGCCGCCTGCCCAGGGGCGTGACCCCGTCGCTGGGCCCGGACGCCACGAGTGTCGGCTGGGTCTACCAGTACGTCCTCCAGGCCAAGAGCAAGACGCTGGCCGAGTTGCGCGCCATCCAGGACTGGTACGTGCGCTATCAGCTGACCAAGGCGGCTGGCGTGGCCGAGGTCGCGTCGCTGGGCGGCTTCGTGCAGACCTATCAGGTCACCGTCGATCCACTGAAGCTGCGCAGCTACGGCATCCCTCTGATGAAGATCTCGCAGGTCATCCGCGACTCCAACCGCGATGTCGGTGGTCGGGTGGTCGAGATGTCCGAGACGGAATACATGGTCCGTGGCAAAGGCTATCTGCGCAGCAAGGCTGACATCGAGATGCTCGTGGTCAAGAGCGAAGGCGGAACGCCTGTGCTGATCCGCGACATTGCCCGGGTGGAAATGGCGCCCGACGAGCGGCGCGGCTTGTCCGAACTGAATGGCGAAGGCGAGGTCGTCTCTGGCATCGCAATGTCGCGCTTCGGGCAGAACGCGCTGGAGGTGATCCACAACCTCAAGGCCAAGGTCGCGGAGATTTCGGCCGGACTGCCGGAAGGCGTCACGATCGAAGCCGTGTACGACCGGTCGGATCTCATCCACCGCGCCATCGACACGCTCAAGCGCACGCTGCTCGAAGAGAGCCTCATCGTCGCCGCGGTCTGCGTCATCTTCCTCATGCACATGCGCTCGGCCCTGGTGGCGATCCTGATGCTCCCGGTCGGCGTGCTGATCTCGTTCATCGCCATGCACTTGCTGGGCATGAATTCGAACCTGATGAGCCTGGGCGGCATTGCCATCGCCATCGGTGCGATGGTGGACGCGGCCATCGTGATGATCGAGAACGCCCACAAGCACCTCGAGCGACTGCGGCCCGATCACACCACCAGGGAGCGTGCGGATGCAATGCTCGATGCCTGCAAGGAGGTGGGACCCGCCCTCTTCTTCTCCTTGCTGATCATCACGGTCTCGTTCCTTCCGGTGTTCACGTTGGAATCGCAGGAGGGACGGCTCTTTTCGCCGCTGGCCTACACCAAGACGTTCTCGATGGCGGGCGCGGCGCTGCTGTCGGTGACGTTGGTGCCGGTGCTGATGATGCTGTTCATTCGCGGCAAGATCATGCCGGAGGCGCGGAACCCGCTGAACCGCTTCCTCATCTGGGTCTATCGCCCGATCATCGCGTGGGTCATGCGGTGGAAGGCGGTGACGATCGTGCTGGCTGCCGTCATTTTGGCCGCGACCTGGTATCCCGCCTCCAAGCTGGGCAGCGAGTTCATGCCCACGCTCAACGAGGGCACCCTGTTCTACATGCCGGCATCGCTGCCCGGCATGTCGATCACCAAGGCGGCCGAGGTCCTGCAGACGCAGGACAAGATCATCAAGAGCTTCCCCGAGGTGGCGTCGGTCTACGGCAAGGCGGGACGCGCCAACACCGCCACCGACCCGGCGCCGACCGAGATGTTCGAGACCGTCATCAACCTGAAGCCGCAGGAAGAGTGGCGTCCTGGCATGACCACCGACAAGCTGATCTCGGAGATGGACAAGGCGCTGCAGTTCCCGGGTGTCTCCAATGCGTGGACGATGCCGATCAAGGCGCGCATCGACATGCTGTCTACGGGCATCCGCACGCCAATCGGCATCAAGGTCTTCGGCAAGGACCTCGGCGAGATGGAGCGGCTCGCCAAGGAGGTCGAAGCGGTCGTCAAGAAGGTGCCCGGCACGACTTCGGCCTTCGCGGAGCGACTGACCGGCGGCAGCTATCTGAACATCGAACCCGATCGGGCGGCGCTGGCCCGCTACGGACTGTCGGTCGGCGACCTGCTGGACGTGATCGGCTCGGCGCTGGGCGGTGAGATGGTCACCACCACCGTGGAGGGCCGCGAGCGCTTCGGCGTCACGGTGCGCTACCCGCGCGAACTGCGCAGCAATCCCGAGCAGATCGAGCGCGAGGTCCTCGTGCCGATCATGGGTGGGGCAATGGTGCCGCTGGGCCAGGTCGCCAAGGTCAAGGTCGCGCGTGGCACGCCCGGCATCCGCACCGAGAACGCGCTGCTCTCCGCCTACATCTTCGTCGACATCCGCGACCGGGACATCGGCTCGTACGTTGCCGATGCGCGCAAGGCAGTGACCGATCAGGTGAAGTTCCCTGCCGGTTACTACATCACCTGGAGCGGTCAGTTCGAGGCGATGGAGCGCGCCATCGAGAAGATGAAGATCGTCGTACCGGTGACGCTGCTCCTGATCTTCCTGCTGCTGTACCTGAACTTCAGGCGCCTGCCGGAGACCATCATCGTCATGCTGTCGGTGCCCTTCGCGCTGGTGGGCGGCGTGTGGTTGATGTGGTGGCTGGGATACAACCTCTCGGTGGCCGTCGCGGTGGGCTTCATCGCCCTGGCCGGTGTGGCCGCCGAGACCGGCGTGGTGATGCTGATCTACCTGGACCACGCCTGGGAACACGCCCGCGAACGGTGCCGCGTCGAAGGACGCGTGCCCGGGCCCTCCGATCTCTATGGCGCCGTGATGGAAGGCGCCGTTGAGCGCGTGCGTCCCAAGATGATGACCGTCGTGGCCATCATGGCCGGCCTGCTGCCCATCATGTGGGGCACGGGCACGGGCTCGGAAGTCATGAGCCGCATCGCCGCGCCCATGGTCGGCGGCATGATCTCTTCCACCGTGCTCACGCTCGGTGTGATCCCCGCGCTCTATGCCCTGGTCAAGCAGTGGCAATTGGAGCGCTCTTTACGCAAGGCGGCCGAGACACAAGCGGAAGCCCTGCAGCCCGTGGCCGAGACCTGATCGGGTCAGCGGCAATTCGTTAACCCAGGAGAAACGTCATGAGCACCACCTTCACGTCGTCGCGGCGACTTGCCGCTGTGCTGCTGTTGATCGGCGCCGGCCTTGCAGGCTGCGCGGATCTCACAACCGCACCCCCGCCCGCCATCCAGAAGCAGATCGAAGCCGCGCGGACCCCCGCTGACCACGAAGCGTTGGCGGCCTACTACGTCAAGCAGGCCGCCGAGGCCCGCGCCCGGGCCACCGAGCACCGTGCGATGGGCAAGGCCTACTCCATCACGCCGCCGGGTGGCCGCGGGGGCGGCAGCTGGGCCGTTCACTGCAACGCGACGGCGACCAGCTACGACGACATTGCCGCTCGCTATGACGCGATGGCGTCTGAACATCGGCAGATGGCCTCGCAGCCGAAGCCGTAACCCTGGCGAGCCGACGACCCGATGGTCGCCGGCCCAACTGAACCGCCCCGCCAGCCGAAAGCGGCGGCCGGGGCGCCCACAAGGAGATCTGATATGAAAAGGCGCAGGTTCCTGAGCGGCGTCGCAGCGCTGACCTCGCTCGCAGCATTGCCGGCGCACGCCGTGCCGAAGCCCGATGAGCTGGTGGTCTTCAAGAGCCCCTATTGCGGTTGCTGTGGCTCCTGGATCACCCACATGAAGTCCGCTGGCTTTGCCGTTCGGGTCGTCGAGGTCAAAGACGCAGGTGCCGAACGCAGCCGTCTTGGCATGCCCGACCGCTTTGCCAGTTGCCACACGGCCACGATCGGTGGTTACGTCCTCGAGGGGCACGTTCCTGCGGCCGAGGTGAAGCGCCTGCTGGCCACCAGGCCCAAAGCACTCGGTTTGGCGGTTCCTGGCATGCCCCAATCCGCACCCGGCATGGACGTCCCTGGACGAAAGGATCCGTTCCAGGTGCTGCTGGTCGATGCCGCGGGTCAGTCGAGCACGTTCGGCACATATCCAAAGTGAGCGCAGTGCGTTCGGCCGCACTTGTCCGCGTGCGCGGTACCGTCACCGGGCAGGTGCCCTAATCACCAAGAGCGCGAGTGGCATGCCGTGGCTGAATCGTCCCGAATCGGCGTCGTGCTGAGCTCCGGCGGCGGTCGTGGCGTCTACGCGCACACCGGATTCCTGTTGGCGCTTCAGCAGCTGGGAGTCTCCATTTGCGCCAGTGCAGGCTGCAGTGCGGGGGCTGTCGTGGGCGGTGTGGCCGCGAGCGGCACCCGTCTGGAGGAGTGGGTGCAAGCCATCGCAACAGTCTCGCAAGGCGAGTTCTGGACGCCCGATTCGCTGCCGCGCATTCTCTGGCAACTCACTGCGCGCCGCGGCATCGGATATACGGGCCTCTCCGGCACCAGCGCCGCCGTCTCGTTCTGCCGCCGCGTGCTCGCGGTGCAGACTTTCGAGCAATGTCGGTATCCCTTCTACGCCGTTGCCATGAGCCTTGGGCGTGCGCGCAAGGTCGTGTTTTCGGCGGGAGAACTCGCGCCCCGCATGATGGCGAGCGCGGCCATACCGGCCTTCTACAGGCCCGTGCAGATCGACGGCGACCTCCATTGCGATGGTGCGCTGGTCGACCTTGCTCCGATGGATGCCATCTGCTGCAAGCACGGGCTCGACGCTCTCATCGTCCACCATGTGGCGAGGCGCCATGACCGACCGGACGGCGTGGGGACCCTCCTCGCCAGCCGCTGGGCGTTCGCCGAGATCTCGGCACGCGTGCTGTTTCATCGGCGCCCATGGTATCTCTCCGATGACCGTCTGACCCTGCGTCACTGTCCGTGTGGGTGCGGCGCGGTCATCGTCGTCCTAGAGCCGGATCTTCCTGAGCTCGGGTGGCCCCCGACCGAGGGCGGGCCCGTGGTGCAGCAAGCGGCCCTGGAGCAGACCTTGGGGCTGCTGCGACCGCTCGCGGACGCGTTGTTGACGGACCCGCGCGGTCGCCTGAGCGTGCGAGACGTCGACCCCATGGGCCACTTACGGACCGGCACGGCCCTGTGTGGGCCGGGGTCGCCATGACCAAGGCCTCCGAGACCACCTCGTGGCAGTCACCGCCCAGCCTGGCGCCCTCCGGCAGCGCAACCGCTGTGCGAGTCGGACGGAGGTTGCGAGAAGAGAAAGGCAGGAGACGCGGGTCGGGCGGCTTGGCGCTTGGGGCGGCCGATGGCACGTGGCGGAAGACACCTGGCCGGCGATACGCTGCAGCGGGCTATACGGTGACGAACTGGCCCATCATGCCCGCGTCTTCGTGTTCGAGGATGTGGCAGTGGAACATCAGCGGAGTCGATGAGGCCGCCGCAGCGGTCTCCACCGCGACCGTCACGGTCTCCATGGACTGGACCACAAACGTGTCGCGCAGTCCAAGCTCGTACGCTGGCGGTGGCGCGCCGTCGCGCGCAAGCAGCGACATCCTGACGCCATGCACGTGAACGGGATGCGCCATACCCGTGTCGTTTGTGAACCGCCAGAGCTCAACCGTGTTGGCCGGAACGACCAGGTCGATGCGACCCAGGTCGAAGACTCGGCTGTTGATGGTCAACAGGCCACTCATCATCCCGCCGCCGAGCTTGAAGGTCCGAACGACTGCGCCAGCCAAAGCCGAAATGGCCGCGGGACTGTTCAAGGCGTTTGGCGGTTGCACGATCGCACCGGGCTGCCGTGGCACAGAGACACGGCATCTCACCGCACTGACCTCTGCTGCGCCGGTGCCACTTCCCATTTCCATGCCACCGGAGCGCGTGGTGGCCAGAAGCGAGACGTCCTGGCCGATGGCCACGTTGCTGAAGTCGATCAGCACCTCGGCACGCTCGCCGGGCGCCAGCGTGACCGACTGGCGCGCGACCGGCGCCGCCAGAAATCCGGACTCGTTGGCCACCTGCAGCAACGGCGCGCCGTTTCCGAGGCGCAGGGACAAGGTGCAGGCGTTGCAGCCGTTGAGCAGGCGCAGGCGAACCCACTGCCTGGGCGCCTGCCAGACCGGCGCAATGGCGCCGTTCACAAGAAGCAAATCACCGGCATAGCCGTTCGCTCGATCACTGGCGGAGAGGGTGTAGTCGATCTGGCCGGATGCCGTGAAACGCTTGTCCTGAAGCACCAGCGCCAAGTCGTCGACACCCCAGGTATTGGGTAGATTCGAACCGGCTTGTGCAGGGTCTTCGACCACCAGCAATCCCGCCAATCCCATCACCACCTGGCGGCCGGTCGAGCCGTGAGTGTGGGGGTGAAACCAGCACGTCGACGCCGGATTGTCGACGGTGAAGTTTGCCTGCCACTGATCGCCGGGCGCAATGACTTGATGCGGGCCGCCGTCGACTTCGGCTGGAATGAACAGACCGTGCCAGTGAACGGTCGTTTCTTCATCGAGATTGTTCTGGACAAGGATGCTGGTGCGCTCGCCCTTGCGCAATCTGAGGGCGGGCCCGAGCACCGCGCCGTTGTAGCCCAGCGTATTCGTCTCGACGCCCTCGCGAAACTGCGCGACGCCGCGCTGAACGGACAGCTCGAAGGTGCGCACGCCGGACGGATCGACCTCGCCCTCCTCCGCCCGGATGAGCGGCAGGGGCCGCTCCGCCCCAGCGGGAACGGTGAGTTCGGTCAATGGCGGCAACGTGGGCGAGCCGGCTCCCGACGCGCCCATGCTGCCGCCGCCGGCACCGCCGCCACAGCCGGTGACATGGACCAGCGCAGCTCCTGCCGTGCCCAGCATCAAGGCGCGTCGCGTGAATTCGTTGGTCGAGAGTCTGGACACGTCGCGCCTCAACCATCCAGAAGAGGCAACAAGGCCAAGCCCCAGCAGCAGAGCGTTCTGTCTCTAGTGGCCATGCTGGGGCTTTCCTGCGGGTGCCGACGCGATGGGACTTTGCCCTCTGGCCGCTGGCTCTGCATCGGCCGAGGCGGGCGCCTGCCCGGAGCCATGATCCATCCCCATCGTCCCCATCATCCCCATGTGGCCTCGCCCAAGCAAGGCGACAACAAGCATCACCGCCATGACCGCCAACATGACTTCGCCTCGTTGAATCCTCTTCACTTGCGCTTCTCCAGAGTCGTTTCATTCATGCAATCTGCTCGGGTCGTCGACCTGGTCTGCCAGCTGTCAGCGTGGCCCTGGGTATTCGCAGTTTCGCGCGCGAAGCGCGCAGAGATCGCGAGGGATGCACGTCGCGACGACGCGGGCGATGTTCGACTGAATCCCGGTGGCGTCCTCATGGGTCGAGAGGAATTCCGTGACCGAGAGGTAGTGCACCACGTCGCACAGCGTCAGCTCACGACGCACGGGCCACTCGGCAAAACTCTCCTCGGCACGTTTGAGGATCGCATCGGCTTCGGCTGAGTCGCACCGCGCGCGGGACATGACCGTCAGCTTGATGAGTTCCTGCTCGCTCCAACCCGGATGATCGGCTTTGCCGCTTCGATACAAGGCGAGCATCTCGCCGCTGGCTCGCGCGGCATGGCGGCGCTCGTGCAGGGGGAGGAGCCATGCGGCGATAACGCCTTGCAACCGGTCTCCCATCGTGCGGCAGGCAGTCATCACAGGTGCCCGTCGGAGTTGGTCAGCTTCTGCATGAGCGCTGCCATGTCCGTGGCGGTCATCCCGGAGACATTCGCCGTCGAGTTCATGAAGGCCGTCATGGCTATGCCCAGGCCACTGGTGCCGGCAGTCGAGGCCATCGCGCTCGAGCCCATCATCCCACCCATGGTCATCGCAATCTGACTGCCACCTTTCCTGCCATCCATGAGGCCATCGACTGCGTCGCTCATCATGGCCGTGACCATGGCGGACGACACCGTCATGTTCAGGCCCTTCGCGTATTGCGACATGGCAGCCAACGTCATGCCGTAGTTCCGTGCATCCTGGCCCGCGCCAGTGGCACTCCCGGGGAGCATGGGATTCACCGGCTGCGTGTGAGCGATGTCACCCACCGCAAAGTAGCTTCCGATGGCGATGTTCGCAGCCGAAATGGTGGTTTCGCTCATCCCGCCATCCATGCCCGTGGCTCGAGCCTGGGCCATGGAGGTCAGTGGCGTGATCCAGACCCCTGTGACGCTGGCGCCTTGGGCCACCATGGGTATCGCGGTGCTCAAGAAGTCGCCCGCACCCATGGTCATGGTCGTTCCGGTGGCTTCGTCGGCATACATCCCGCTTGTGACTTTGAGCATCAGCGGCCCGCTGTAGCTGCCCAGCGCCATGCTGAACTTGCCTTGACCGTCGACGGCCGTGCTAGCGATCTGCGCACCGGGCGCGCCATTGCTCACGGAGAAGGCTGCCACGGTGGCATTGCTCGTCGGTCCGTTGAATACCGTCCCGCTGACCGTCGCGTTGGTCATGCCGGGCGCAGCACCCATGATTTGACCGCCGGAGCCCATCAACTTGTTCATCAAAGCCGCAGTGGTCACTCCGGACTGGTTCTGCGTCGAGTTCATGAAGGCGTTCATGGCTGCGCCGAGGCCGGATGTTCCCGCGTTCGAGGGCATCATCATCCCGCCGGCCATCCCACCCATTTGCACAGGCACGCTGCCAGACTTTCCGTCCATCGCTCCGTCAGCGGCATCGCTCATGAGCGCCGTGACCATCGCGGACGATGAACTCATGCCCAGCGTCTGCGCGTACTTCGAGATCGCGGCCAGCGTCATCCCGTAGTTCTGCGCGTCCGCGCCTGCCCCTGCGCCCGAACCGGTAACCAGGGGATTCATGGGCTTCACGTGCACGATGTCGCCGACCGAGAAGTAGCTGCCCATCGCCGTGTTCGCGGCTGTGATGTTGGCGTCTGTCATACCGCCGGTCATGTGCTGCGCGAGCGATTGGGCCATTGCGGTGACCGGTGTCACCTGCACGCCAGCGGTCGTTGCGCCTGCGGCGACCGTGGGCAGAGCGACCGTCATCACATCGCCGGCGGCGAGGCTCATTGACCCACCGGTGGCTTCATCGGTGTAGTTGCCTCCGCTGACTTGCAGCATCAGCGGCCCGGCGTACGTTCCGATGCTCATGCTGAAGTTGCCGTTGGCGTCGGTGGTCGTCGTGCCGACCTGGGCGCCGACCTGGCCGCCCGCGATTCCGAACGCCATGACGGTGGCCGACCCCACCGGCCCCTTGGTGACGGTGCCGGCGACGAAGCCGGTACCGCCCGAGCCGACGCCTGCGACGGTCGTATCGCCGCCGCCACCGCAAGCGGCCGCGAGCAAGAGCGTCACGGTCATCGCGCTGATCGTGCGTATGCGCGCGAAGCCAGTGTTGAACATCTGAATCTCCTTGAGCGACGAGTCAAGAACTCGCTCGGACGGGTTAGGGCTGGACGTCTGGGCCGTGATAGAAGTACATGCCGAATCGAACGCGCCGATCGGCGCCATCGGCGTCCAGGTCTTGCGCACACAGAGCCGTGGCGTCTCGGACAACTTCGTGAAAGGCACGCAGCCAGATCTCCCGCGCCAGCGCGTTGAGCCGGGCGACCGACTCGGGCCGCAGGTGATCGGCGAAGACGCTTTGCTCCAGCATCGGCTGCCCGGATTGACGCAGGTTGTTCGTCGCCGCGGCAAGGTGATCGCCGACATTGTCGGAAAACACCTGAAGCATCTCGGCGGTGCCTTCCCTCGGGACGAAGGCTTGCCCATTCAGACGCACCCGGTCGCCATGGGCCTGCAAGTCCGAGTCGACGCTGGCGGCAATGCCCAGGCGGATCAACTCGCGCAGCAAGGTGCTCGGATGCACGTCGCTGGACACCGAGGTCGCCAAGGCCTCGAACGTGCCCGGCCCGCCGGCTCGATCCAGGATGCGGGGATGGCCTTGCGCGTCGGAATACGCCGGGTCGTCCGACCAACGAGCAAAGACTTCCATGGCCGCGCTGAACGCCTTGGCCTGAGGCAACGGTCGGCCGATGGCACGCCATGCGCGCACGTCCTTGCGATGCACACCGGTCAGCGTGCTGATGCTGGAGTCATTGACCTTGCTCGAACTGACTTCCAGCACAGTCGGTGCCGCATCAAGAAAGGTCTGCTTGAGCGCGTTGGCAAATTGCGGATAGGTCACGCCCTCTTGCAGCAGCCATTCCACGAGTGGAGCCATGGCTCGCATGGCGGCGCGGAGCGAGAGATCGGGGCGAGACTCGGGCAAGTTCATCACAGCCC
This sequence comes from uncultured Rubrivivax sp., assembly GCA_964495125.1. Lineage (GTDB taxonomy): Bacteria > Pseudomonadota > Gammaproteobacteria > Burkholderiales > Burkholderiaceae_C > Rubrivivax. The sequence continues at coordinate 2,854 of CAZBUU010000015.1, read as the reverse complement.
GAATGTGACATGGGAAAAATTCCCAGACGTTGATTCACCGCAATCCCGGCCCGCTCGGCTGGCCGGCCCCACAAAGGGGAACGCGCAGCGTGGCCAGCCCTCCAGTGTGGACAGCCGTGCGCGGATGACATCCGGCCTCACCGGAGGCCGTACCACGAGCCGGTCGCAGAGGAGGTCGATGCATGGATGACGGCATCGCCCCTTTGACCGGCAGCGACGCAAGCGCACCCGCGAATTCGGGCTCTGGCGCCTGCTGATCTGCCGATGGTGCCTGGGCGCCAGCAACGGCGACCAACGGCACACGTATCGCGCGGGCTCAAAAACGCCCCGCCCACGCGCGACAGACTCGCGGCCCTCTCTCCCGACCCCGCGGCGTTGATTCAGGCCGTGCGCTCGACGAGGGGCAGCTCGTGGAACTGGCGGGCAAAGAACCTCGACATCACGGGCTATCGGTTCCGCCGATCAGTCAAGCTCCTCCAGCCCCCACTGTGCTTCCGGCACACTCCCACGAAACCTCGCGGTTGACCTGGCAGGCAGAAAGCGGAACAAATGGATTTCTCGATCAAGCCGCTGGACCTGGTCCTGCCGGCCGGCCATGTTTCCCCTGCTGCCGACAAGACGTCTTCGGTGCAGGGCGGCAGTTTCAAGGACGCCATGCTCCAGGCCCTGCAGGCAACCAGCGACCTGCAGGCTGAATCAGGACGGTTGAGCAAGGAGTTCTTGCTCAACAACCCGACCGTCAGCCTGGAGGAAACGATGCTCGCCGGCGTCAAGTCCAGCATCGCGTTCCAGGCCACGCTGCAGGTGCGCAACAAGGTCGTTCAGGCCTACACGGACATCATGAACATGCAGGTCTGAGCCGGCGCGCGGGCTGCCGCCGCTATTGACCCGTGGCGCGGCCGGCCCGAAGCCCGGCCCAGCGCTTGACAGGCCCGACCCGAGTGATCGGCCTTGACGGTGGGACTTACTTGGCGGGGTGAATCTCGGTCACGACCAGCGCACCGCCTGATTTCTCGGCCCGGAACATCACCTTGTCGCCGGGCTTGACCGTGTCGAGCATCGCCGCGTCCTTGACGACGAAGACCATCGTCATGCCTGGCATATCGAGGTTCTTGATTTCACCGTGCTTGAGCGTGATCTTCTTGTTTTCCTTGTCGATCTTGCGCACTTCGCCGTCGCTCATCGCAGCGGCCGGCATCTGCATCGCACCCGGCGCCGCCGGAGCAGTGGTCTGGGCGGCCGCCAGACCGACAAAGCCAGAAGCAGCAACCAGCGACAGACCGAGCAGCGTGGACTTGAACTTCATCGTGATTTCCTTTCAGGGGTAGGACTTGAAAACCGTCGCGTTGGCATCGAAGCCAACCAACAGCACTTGAAACGGATCCTTGTGCTCGCCGCGTTCCATGCCCGGCGACCCGGTGGGCATGTCGGGCACAGCCAGACCGATGGCCTTCGGCTGTTCGCGCAGCAGCCTCAGGATGTCGAGAGCCGGCACGTGGCCATCGATCACATAGGGGCCGACGCGCGCAACGTGGCAGCCGGCATACTTTTCCGGCATGCCGAGTTGCTTGCGCATCGCTGCCACGTCGTCGACCTCATGCTGGACGACAGCGAAGCGGTAGTTCTGTAGGTGCTTGGCCCACAGCCCGCAGCACGCGCAACCCTCGTTGCTCCACATCTCCACGTGCGCCTCGGCGCCATGGGCCGAGCCACCGGCAGGGAGTGCACCCGCCAATGCAGCACTCACCGCGCCGAACAACCAGCGACGCCGCCGCTGGTCAGTGCTTGTGGTCACCATGGCCGTCCGCCTTCTGAGCACCGCCTTTCGCAGCCGCAACAGTCACGGCGCCCTTCATCCCAGCGTCGTAGTGGCCCGGCTGAAGGCAAGCGAAGTCGATCTTGCCGGCCTTGGTGAACTGCCAAACGATCTCACCGGACTTGCCAGGCGCCACGGTGACCATGTTCTCGTCGGCGTGCTCCATCTCCGGGTTCTTCTTCATGATCTCGTAGTGTTCTCGCAGCTCCTTCTCCGTGCCGAGCACCATCTCATGCTTCACCTTGCCGGAATTTCTGACGACGAAGCGCACCGTCTCGCCCTGCTTGACCGCGACGCTGGAAGGCGTGAAGCGCATGGCGTCGGTCATGTCGATCTTCACGGTGCGGGTGGCCTTGGCCGGCACGCCGGGTTTTCCAATGGATTCGTCGGCATGCCCGTGGCCGCCGGCATGGTCGCCTGCCGCGATTGCAGGTGACGCCAACAAGACCGCGGCAGAAATCGCGGCGAGAGTCTTCAGTCTGGGATTGATCTTCATGGTGCTCCTTGGGGGTAACGCCTGCGGCGGCTGGAGGATGGAAGGCGAGAAGGTGTTGATTCAGTGGCCGCCATGGCCTTTCGGCTTGCGCACCTGGACTTCGACTTCCTGCCGCGGGCGTGCGAGCGATGGCATCGAGCCCACGCCTTCGGCTTCGAAGCGGGCCGGGTCGCGCAGGCTGCCGGTGAACTCGTAGGCGACAGTCCCGGGCGGGTGCTTGTACCAGCCAGGGTCCTTGTAGTCGCCCGGCTTCTGGTCCGCGCGCACCTTGACCACGCTGAACATGCCGCCCATGCCGACTGCCCCGAAGGGTCCGGCGCCCGTCATCATGGCGGCCGTGTTGTCGGGCAGTGGCATCTCCATCTCGGTCATGTCCTTCATCCCGCGCTCGCCCATCACCATGTAGTCGGGGATCAACTGGGTGATCTGCTTGGCCACGCCGCGGTGGTCCACGCCGATCATCGTCGGCACGTCGTGCCCCATGGCATTCATCGTGTGGTGGCTCTTGTGGCAGTGGAAGGCCCAGTCGCCTTCCTCGTCGG
>CAZBUU010000014.1:33462-35126 GCA_964495125.1 uncultured Rubrivivax sp. | reverse complement strand
CGCGGCCGAGCTGGCTGTCGCCGGTGGTCAGGTGCACCACCGAGCCGCCCATCTGATACATGCCCGCTTCGAAGCTGACGCGGGTTCGGGTGCTGGCCTTCTCGAAGATCATGGCCAGCGTGCGGTCGGTCAGCGGCGTGTAGCGCTCGTAGTTCTTGAAGCGCGTCTTGATGATGCGCGCGCGGTCGAACAGGTAGGCGTACTCCTCGGCGCGGAAGTCCTTGAACTGCAGGTAGTGCTTCATCAGCGAATGCCCGGGCTTCATGACACCGGCGCCGCCAGGAACTGCCTGATGAGAGGCACGAGGATGGCGGCGATCTGCCGCGCCTCCTCCTCGCTGAGGATGAGCGCCGGCAGCAGGCGCACCACACGCTCGGCCGTGACGCTGATCAGCAGCCCGGCGTCGGCCGCCTGCTGCAGGAGCACGCCGCAGGGGCGGTCGAGCTCGATGCCGATCATCAGGCCCTGGCCGCGGAACTCCACCACGCCGGCCACGCCCTTCAGGCCTTCTTCCAGCGCGCCGCGCAGCAGCGCACCCACGTGGGCCGCGTTGGCCATCACGCCATCCTCTTCCATGATGCGCAGGGTCTCGACGCCGGCGCGCATGGCCAGAGGGTTGCCGCCGAAGGTGGTGCCGTGGTTGCCGGGGCCGAGCACGTTCTTCGCCTTCTCGCCGACGACGATGGCGCCCACCGGCACGCCCGAGGACAGGCCCTTGGCCATGGGCATGACGTCGGGCTTGATGCCGGCCCACTGGTGCGCGAACCACTTGCCGGTGCGGCCCATGCCGCACTGCACCTCGTCCAGCATGAGCAGCCAGCCGCGCTCGTCGCACAGCTGGCGCACGCCCTGCAGGTACTCGGCGCGCGTCTGGTTGATGCCGCCCTCGCCCTGGATGACCTCCAGGAACACGGCCACCACGTTGGGGTTGGTCTCGGCCACCTTCCGCACGGCGGCCAGGTCGTTCAGCGGCACGCGCACGAAGCCTTCCATCAGCGGCCCGAAGCCGGCCTGAACCTTCACGTTGCCGGTGGCCGACAGCGTGGCGATGGAGCGGCCGTGGAAGGCCTTCTCGTAGACGATGATTTCCGGGCGCTCGATGCCCTTGTCATGGCCGAACTTGCGTGCGATCTTGATCGCGCCTTCGTTGGCTTCCAGGCCCGAGTTGCAGAAGAAGGCCGCGGACAGCCCGGACAGCTCGCACAGCTTGGTGGCCAGCTCTTCCTGCAGCGGCACCTCGTAGTAGTTGCTGGAATGCATCATCTTCGCGACCTGGTCCTGGATCGCCGGCACCAGCTTCGGGTGCCCGTGGCCCAGCGTGTTCACGGCGATGCCGGCCAGCGCGTCCAGGTAACGTCGGCCCTGCGTGTCCCAGACCCAGCAGCCTTTGCCGTGCGACAGCGCGAACGGCAGGCGGCCATAGGTGTTCATCACGTGCGGCATGGGCCGCGCGGCTGGGGCAGCGACGGCAGGGTCGGGAGCGTTCATCGGGGTCCTTCCTTGGGACAAAGACGAAATCGCCGGTGGCGACGTCAGGGCAGAACCGGCTTGGCCGGGCTGCCCGGCTCCCCCCGGGGGACGGCCGGCTCTGCCGGCCTGGGGGCGCACATCTGTCACGCACCGGCGAGCCTTGATTCTAAAGGCCGCTCTTCTGACGCCGAGGT
>CAZBUU010000014.1:0-33362 GCA_964495125.1 uncultured Rubrivivax sp. | reverse complement strand
TCTGTCACGCACCGGCGAGCCTTGATTCTAAAGGCCGCTCTTCTGACGCCGAGGTGACGGCCAAGCACTTCGCTCGGGCCCGGAACATGCATGCTGCAACGCAACAGACAAGAGGCACAATGCAGCCTGTTCGCGGGCCTCAAGAGACACCCGCTTTCCATCCGGCCGGGCCAGGGCCCGCGCCGACCCCGATGACCTCCACCCAGCCCCGCAAGTACTCCATCCAGGGCGTCACGCTCGAAGGGCGCACCTTCCGCCCCAGCGACTGGGCCGAGCGCCTGGCCGGTGCGATGTCCTCGTTCCGCCCGGGCGGCGGCGCTGGCGGCAAGGCCGCCTACATCGGCTATTCGCCCTACTGCTTCCCCACCGTGGCGGGCAACGTGAAGTGCGTGATCGTCAACGAGGCCCTTCGCGGCATCGAGCCCATGGCCTGGGACTTCGTCATGAACTTCGCGCGCGACAACCAGTTGCGCGTCGAAGAGATCACCGACGCGCCCTGAACCCGTCGTCGGTGGCCTTCAGGTCCGCGGCGTCTTGCGCGCGCCGGTCTTGCGGAACCAGCGCGCGAACAGCTGCCGCAGCTCTTCGGCCACCATCGGCTTGCCCAGGTGGCCGCTCATGCCGGCTTCGATGCAGCGGGTGACGTCCTCGGGCAGCACGTTGGCGGTAAGCGCCACGATGGGCTGGCCCGAGCGGCCCGGCAGCGCGTGGATGCGGCGCGTGGCCTCCAGGCCGTCGATGCCCGGCATCTGCATGTCCATCAGGATCAGGTCGTAGGCGGTCGCTGAGGCCATCTCGATGGCCTGTGCGCCGTCCTCCGCCGAATCGACGCGCAGCCCGGCCACGGCGCGGATCAGCTCGGTCGTGACGATGCGGTTGACGGCATCGTCCTCCACCAGCAGCACGGTGCGGCCACGGCACAGGCGGTGCAGCGCGTCATGGCTGTGGGTGCCGTTCGGCTTGATCGGCGTCGCCGGGGGCGCGCTGCCCCTTTCCACCTGCACGGTGAACCAGAAGGTGCTGCCGACGCCGGCCGTGCTGCGCACCCCGCAGTCGCCGTCCATGGCGCGTGCCAGCTGGCGGCTGATCGCCAGTCCGAGCCCGGTGCCGCCATAGCGGCGGGCGTGGCCGTGGTCCAGCTGGTGGAAGGGCGTGAACAGCGAGCCCAGCTGGTCCGGCGCGATGCCGATGCCGGTGTCGCTGACCTCCAGCCGCAGCACCAGCCGGCCGCCCGGGGCCTGCATGCAGGCCACCTGCACGGCCACCTGGCCCTGCTGGGTGAACTTGACGGCATTGCTGAGGAAGTTCACCAGGATCTGCTCGATGCGCCTGGCATCGCCCACCAGGTGCTCGGGCACGCCGTCGTCGATGGCGCAGCGCAGCGCGAGATGCTTGATGCGCGCCTTGTCGGCCACCAGGGCGATCGACTGCTCCACCACCTGAGCAACGGTGAAGGGCTCCGGGTACAGCGTCACGTTGCCGGCCTCGATCTTGGCGAGGTCGAGGATGTCGTTGACGATGTCCAGCAGGTGGGTGGAGGCTTCCTCGATGCTGCGCAGACGCTCCAGCTGCTTGGCCGTCGGAGACTCCAGCCCCAGCAGCTGCGCCATGCCCAGGATGGCATTCAGCGGCGTGCGGATCTCGTGGCTCATGTTGGCCAGGAAGGCGCTGCGCGCCTGCAGCGCCACGTCGCCCTGGCCGGCTGGGGTCAGGCCCGTGCCCACTTCGCGCAGGTTCAGCACCACGGCAGGGGCGCCGTCGATGCGCAGCGGGCTGAGGTCGATCTGCACCTGCAGCGTGCTGCCGTCGGCGCGCAGCATCGGCAGCACCGGGGCATGCCCCATCGGGCGCCGCGACGGGTGCGCCATGAAGCCGGCACGCAGCATCTTGTGGCGGGCGCGCAGGGAGCTTGGCACCAGCTCGTCGACGTTGATCGCGGTGAGCTCGTCGCCGGAATGGCCCAGCAGGTCGGCCACGGCAGGGTTCCAGCGCAGGATGCGCCCGTCGCCGGCCACCACCAGCTGCGGCGAGTGGCTGACGCGGAAGACCTCGTCCAGCGTCGCCTTGGCCTCGTGCAGCGCCGAGACGTCCGTCAGCGTCATGACGAAGCCGGCCACCTGGCCGTTCATCTCGTGCGGCACGTAGTCCACGACCACGTGCGCGAGCTGGCCGTCCGGGCGCGGGATCGCGCTCTCGAAGTGCTGGCGCTGACCGCCGAGGACGCCTTCCACGTAGGGCTGGGCCTGGGCGTAGACCTCGGCCCCCATCGCATCGCGCAGGTGCATGCCCTCGATCTGCTCCGGGGGCTTGCCGACCCAGCGGCCGAACAGCGTGTTGGCGAAACGGTTGCGCCGGTCCTCGTTCCAGTAGCTCACCATGCCGGCCACGTTGTCGGCCACGAGGCTCATGAAAGCCTCCTGCTTGGTCAGCGCCTGCTGCAGAAGGATGACGTCGTGCACGTCGGTGTTGCAGCCGTACCAGCGCCGCACGTGGCCCGTGCCGTCACGGTGCGCCACGGCCTGGCTGTCGAACCAGCGCCACTCGCCGTCGTGGCGGCGCAGCCGGTAGCGCGTGCCGAAGGGGCTGGCGCTGCGCACGGCGCGCTGCCACTCGGCGAGCAGGCCTTCGCGGTCGGCCGGGTGCACCTGGCGCAGCCAGCCGTTGCCGAACTGGCGCTCCTCGTCGACGCCGGTGTAGGCCAGCCACTGCGGGTTCAGGTAGTCGACGGCGCCGTGGGTGTCGCAGGTCCACAGCAGGTGCGGCACCGACTCCACGATGGCCCGCACCTGCGACTGCGCCTCGGCCTGCGCCAGCTCGTCGCGCAGGCGCACCTGCTGCGTGATGTCGACGTAGGTCAGCACCAGGCCCGCGGGCACGTTCTTGCCGTCGCGGTAGGGCGACAGCCGGCGGCGCAGGTAGCGGCCGTCGGCCAGCGTCAGCTCGCGGTCGATCGGCACCGGCTCGGCCAAAGCGGCGGCGATGTCGTCGAAGAGCTGGTCGTCCTGCTCCTTGGGCATGAAGTCGCGCAGGTCGCGGCCGATGTCGCTGGGCCGCAGCGGGAAGATCGCCGTGGCCGCCGGCGTGAACATGCGCAGGTGGGCGTCGCCGTCCAGGAACAGGATGGCGATCTCGGTGGCGCGGATCAGGTTGTTCAGGTCGGCCGTGGTGGCGCGCAGCTCCTGGATCTTGAGCTCGTGCTCGGAGTTGACGCTGTAGAGCTCTTCGTTGACGGCGTGCAGTTCTTCGTTGGTGCTCTGCAGTTCCTCGTTGGCCGCCATCAGCTCTTCGTTGCCGGCCTGCAGCTCCTCGTTGGCGGCCTCGAGTTCCTCCACCGTGTGCTGGAGCGCCTCGCGCACGCGGTGCAGCTCGGTCTCGAGCTCTTCCACCTGCAGCGAGATGCGCGAGGCGTCCGCGTCCGGCAGCACGACGCTGGGCAGGCTGGCGCCGTTGGCCCGGTCGTTGAAGAACCGCACCATGAAGTAGCCCTGCGGCAGGCTGCGGTCGAACACCGGGTCGACGACCACGCGCACGGCCTCCGTGCGGCCGCCGCTTTCGTCCTGCACCTCGGCGAAGCTCACGCTCTCGCGGCTCTGCGCCGCCTTGCGCAGGGCCATGAAGACGGTGGTGCGCAGGGGCCCCGTCATCAGCGCCGACAGCTCGCCGCGGAAACGCCCGGGCGCGGCCTGCAGGAAGCGGCCGGCGTCGCCGAAGACGTGCATCACCTCGTGGGCCTGGTTCACCAGCACCCCGCAGGGTACGAAGCGCTGCAGCAGCAGCTCGTGCAGCCGGTTGGTGCTCTTGGCGTCGAGCGTCACGCCGGTGGGCCGCGCGGGCACCAGCGAGGTCAACGACGCGCGCAGCTCGGCCGGCAGCTGCACACCCGGCGGCTTGCGGAACAGGCGCGACTCGCGGTCCACGTCCTCGAAGGCGTCGTGCAGCTCGCCCGTGCCTTCGCTCTCGCCCAGGAAGAGCAGACCGCCCGGGCGCAGCGCGAAGTGGAAGGCCGCCAGCGCCCGCATCTGCGCGGGCGGCTGGAAGTAGATCAGCATGTTGCGGCAGGTGACGATGTCCACGCGCGTGAACGCGGCGTCGCGCAGCACGTTGTGGGCCGAGAAGATCACCGTGCGGCGAAGGTCGTCGCAGACCTTGTACAGACCCGTCGGCTGCAGCACGAAGTACTTCTCGCGCAGCGTCGGCGGCACCGACTCCAGGTGGTCGGCCGAGTAGATGCCGGTGGAGGCCACCTGCACCGAGGCCCCGTGCAGGTCGGTGGCCAGGATGCGCAGGCGTGGCAGCTTGCCCAGGCGCTCGAAGGCTTCCAGCGCCAGCATGCCGATGGAGTAGGGCTCCTGCCCGGTGGAACAGCCGCACACCCAGATCCGCAGCTCGTCCTTGGCGCCCAGGGCTTCGACCAGCGGCTCGATGGCGCGTTCGCGCAGCACCTCGTAGGCGGCCTCGTCGCGGAAGAATCGCGTCACGCCGATCAGCAGGTCGCTGAACAGCTGGTCGAGTTCACCGCGGCTGCTGGCCAGGCGCTCGGCATAGACCTCGGGCGAGATCGGCGCCACGCCGCTGTTGAGCCGCCGCTCGATGCGCCGCACGATGGTGCCGGGCTTGTAGTGCTCGAAGTCGATGTCGAAGGCCGACTGCAGCAGCGTGAGCACGTGGCCGTAAGGGCCGGTCTGCTGCACCAGGGCGGGGGAGTCGGGGGTGGCGAAGTGGCGGCCCTGTACCGGGTCGGCCACCCAGCCGGCGATGGCGCGCGGCATGTCGCCGGGGTCGGCGGTGATGTCCACGCAGCCGGACTCGATGGCGCTGCGCGGCATGGAATCGAAGCGCGCCGTGGCCGGCATCTGGGCCAGCACGAGGCCGCCGGCCGCATGCACGCTCTGGGCGCCGACGGTGCCGTCGGTGCCGGTGCCCGAGAGCACGATGGCCACCGCCCGCGGCCCGAGTTCGGCCATCGAATCGAAGAGCAAGTTGATGGGCAGGTTCTGCTCCGACAGGGCGCGCCGGGGCTCGACGTGCAGGGTGGAGCCCCGCACCGTCATCGTCAGGCCCGAGGTCAGGACGTAGACGGTGTTGGCCTGCAGCGTCTGGTCGCCGTCCACCGCAACCACGGGCATGGGCGTGTGCCGTTCCAGCAGTTCCGGCATCAGGCTCTTGAAGTCGGGCGACAGGTGCTGCACGACCAGGTAGGCCATGCCGGTGTCGACCGGGATGGCGCGGAACAGCCGCTCCAGGGCTTCCAGGCCGCCGGCGGACGCGCCGATGCCGACGGTGTGCGTGGGCCCAGCGGGCATGGGAGACAGCGCTGCAGGGTCCGGCATGGGGCTCTTCCGCAAGTCCCAGGACACTTGAGGGACGAAGCGGGCGCAAGTCTGGGGCGCGGCCCCGATGTCAGCGTTGCTTTACGTCAAGCATCCCCGGGTGCGGGTTGCCGGGCCCGCTGCCGGGCCGACCAAAGAAAAAGGCCTGCTTGCGCAGGCCTTCGTCATGCACCCGGAAAGCTTTCGGGGCTCAGGCCCCGAGCGCCAGCGCCTTGACCTTGGCGGCCAGGCGGCTCTTCAGGCGCGAAGCCTTGTTCTTGTGGAAGATGCCCTTGTCGGCGACCGAGTCGATGACGCTCTGGGCGGTCTTGAAGGAATCCGTGGCCTTGGCCTTGTCGCCACCGGCAACGGCCTTCTGCACGTTCTTCACGACCGTGCGAAAGCGCGAGCGCAGCGAGGTGTTGGCGGCGTTCAGAACCACGTCCTGGCGCGCGCGCTTGCGGCCGGAGGCGATGCGAACAGTCTTCTTCTTGGCTTTGGACGAAGTGGCCATGCTGGATGGGTATGCAGTGGGTGCAAAGACCGTCGAGTATAGCATCCCGCCTTCTCCCGCCGCCACCCACCCCCGTGAACCTGCTCAAGACCGCTTCCACGGTCTCCCTCCTGACCCTGCTGTCGCGCATCACCGGCCTCTTGCGCGAACAGCTGGTGGCGGCCAGCTTCGGCGCCAGCGGCGTCACCGACGCCTTCAATGTCGCCTTTCGCATCCCCAACCTCTTCCGGCGCCTGTTCGCCGAGGGCGCGTTCTCGCAGGCCTTCGTGCCGCTGCTGGCGGCCACGCGCGAACAGCAGGGCGATGCCGCCACGCGCACCCTGATCGACGCCGTGGCCACGGTGCTGACCTGGGCGCTGCTCGTCACCTGCATCGCCGGCGTGGCGGGCGCGCCGGCGCTGGTGTGGGCCATGGGCGCTGGACTGGAACGATTCGACACCGCCGTGGTGATGACGCGCTGGATGTTCCCGTACATCGGTTTCATGTCGCTGGTGGCGTTGGCCGCCGGCGTGCTGAACACCTGGAAGCGCTTCGCCGTGCCGGCGGTCACCCCCGTGGTGCTGAACCTGTGCGTGATCGGCGCCGCGTGGCTGGGGGCGCCGGCCTTGCAGCGCGCCGGCGTGGAACCGGTCTATGCCCTGGCGGGCGGGGTCATGCTGGGCGGCCTGCTGCAGGCGCTGATGCAGCTGCCGGCCCTGGCCGCCATCGGCTGCACGCCTCGGCTGGGGCTCACGCCGGGGGCCATCGCCACGGCCTGGCGCCACCCGGGCGTCAAGCGCGTGCTGCAGCAGATGGCGCCGGCGCTGCTGGGTGTGTCGGTGGCACAGATCTCGCTCGTCATCAACACGCAGATCGCCTCGCACGTGGGGGTCGGCGCGGTGTCCTGGCTGACCTACGCCGACCGCCTGATGGAGTTCCCCACCGCGCTGCTGGGCGTGGCGCTGGGCGTGGTGCTGCTGCCTCAGCTGTCCGCGGCCCGCGCGCGGCAGGACGATGCCGCCTACTCGGCCATGCTGGACTGGGGCCTGCGACTGGTGCTGCTCCTGGCGCTGCCCTGTGCGCTGGCGCTGCTGCTGTTTCCCATCGGCCTGGTCGCGGTGCTGTTCCACATCGGCCAGTTCAGCGCCCACGACGTGCAGATGACGGTGCTGGCACTTCGGGGCTACGGCGTGGGGCTGCTGGGGATCATCGCGCTGAAGATCCTGGCGCCGGCCTTCTTCGCCCGGCAGGACGTGCGCACGCCGGTAAAGGTGGGTGTCGGCGTGCTGGTGGCCACGCAGCTCATGAATCTGGCGTTCGTGCCCTGGCTCGGTCATGCGGGCCTGGCGCTGTCCATCGGCCTGGGCGCGCTGGTCAATGCCGGGCTGCTGCTGGCCGGCCTGCTGCATCGCGGCATCTACCGCCCGCTGCCGGGCTGGATGGGGTTCGCCCTGCGCGTGGCACTGGCCAACCTGGTGCTGGGTGCAGCGCTCGCCTGGGCGGCCCAGGGCATCGACTGGATCGACCTGCAGGCGCGATGGGGCCTGCGCGTGGCGGCGGTGGCCGGCGTGCTGGGTGGCGTGGCCTTGCTCTACTTCGGCGTGCTTGCCGCCTGCGGCCTGCGGCCCTCGCAGTTCGCGCGCCGCGGGTGACCTACACTTCCCGCCCGATGGTTGGCCCCCTGCAATTCGACGCCCCGACGGCTCTGGACTACTTCGCCGCGCTGGTGGCCGACGACGCCAGCTTCCCCACGCTGGAAGCCGCGGTGGCGGTGGCGCAGGACGAAATGCCCGGCCTGGACGTCCAGGGCGTGCTGGCCCAGGTGGACGAGCTGGCGCAGCGCCTGCGCCTTCGCCTGCCGACCGACGCCACGCCGCTGCAACGTCTTCGGCAGTTGAACCAGTACTTCTTCCAGGAGCTGGGCTTCGCCGGCAATGTCAACGACTACCACGACCGCCGCAACAGCCTGCTGCCCGAGGTGATGCGCACGCGCCGTGGCATTCCCATCACGCTGGCGCTGCTGTACGTGGAAATCGCCAACCAGATCGGCCTGGAAGCGCGCGGGATCTCGTTCCCGGGGCACTTCCTGGTGAAGATCCACCTGCCCAAGGGCGAGGTCGTGGTCGACCCCTTCAGCGGGCAGTCGCTGTCGCGCGAGAGCCTCGAGGAGCGCCTGCTGCCCTACCGCCGCGAGCACGGCCTGGGCGGTGACGACGAAGTGCCGCTGGGGCTGTTCCTGCAGGCGGCGGCACCGCGTGACATCGTCGCCCGGCTGCTGCGCAATCTGAAGGAGATCCACCGCTCGGCGCGCGACTGGCCGCGGCTGGCCGCCGTGTTGCAGCGGCTGGTGGTGCTGCTGCCGAACGAGTGGGACGAACGGCGCGACCATGCGCTCGCCCTGGCGCAGCTGGGCCGTCGCGGCCAGGCGGCCGACGAACTGGCGACCTACCTGGACCACCGGCCCAACGCGAGCGACGCCCCGGCCCTGCGCCGCGAGCTGGCGGCCTGGCGGCGTGAAGGCCGATGAAGCAGATCCCGCTGCCCATCTTCACGCTGCCCGAACCCACGTTCGAGAACTTCGTGCCTGGCGCAAACGCCGCGGCTGCCGAGCACCTTCTGGCCCTGGCGCCGCCTGCGGCGCCGGTCTACCTGTGGGGGCCGGGCGGCAGCGGCAAGACCCACCTGCTGCGCGCGCTGGCTGGCCGCCGGCAGGCCCAGGGCCAGCGCGTCGGCTGGTTCGACGCCGGCGACCGCCTGCCCTGGGCGCTGGATCCAGGCTGGTCGCTGCTCGTCATCGACCGCTGCGAGGCGCTGGACCCCGATCTCCAGCACGCTGCCTTCACGCTCTTCGTCGACGCGACGACGCATGCCGTGCCCGTGGCCGCCGCGGGCCGCCTGCCGCCGGTGGACCTGCCCCTGCGCGACGACCTGCGCACACGGCTTGCGTGGGGGCATGTCTTCGCGCTGCAGCCGCTGACCGACGCCGAGACGCGCGCGGCCCTGCGCCGCGCGGGCGACGGCCGCGGCGCCGTTCTGCCCGACGAGGTGCTGGACCACCTGCTGCTGCATTTCCCGCGTGACCTGGCCTCGCTGATGCGCCTGATCGAGCGGCTGGACGCGTTTTCCATCGAACGTGGTCGCAGGATCACGCTGCCCCTGATGCGACAGATGCTGGCCGAGGAGGCCGAGACCGCGCCGACATGAACCTGGCCCTCTTCGACCTCGACGGGACGCTGATCCCCAAGGACTCCGACCACGCCTTCGGTGAGTTCGTCATCGGCCTGGGCTGGGCCGACGAGGCCGAGTTCCGGCGCCGCAACGACGCCTTCTACGAGGACTACCTGGCCGGCCGCCTGGACATCGACGCCTATGTCGACTTCGCCACCGCGCCCTGGCGCCAGCGCCCGGCGGCCGCCTTGGAGGAGGCGCGACAGGGTTTCATCGATCGCGTCGTGCGGCCGATGCTGCACGACACGGCGTTGTCGCTCGTGCGCCGCCACATCGCGGCCGGCGACTTGGTCGCCGTGGTCACGGCCACCAATGATTTCGTCACGCGGCCCATCGCCGCGCTGTTCGGCGTGAGCGAATTGATCGCCACCGACCTGCAACGCGACGCCGCCGGCCGGGTCACTGGCCGCATCGCCGGCACGCCTTCCTTCCGCGAGGGCAAGGTCGAGCGCGTCAATGCGTGGCTCGCCACCCGCGGCCGGGTGCTGGCCGACTACGAAGACAGCTACTTCTACAGCGATTCCACCAACGACCTGCCGCTGCTCGAGCGCGTCAGCCGTCCCGTGGCCACCAATCCGGGGGCCGGACTCGAGCGCATCGCCCAGGAGCGCGGCTGGCCCGTGCTGAGACTCTTCACATGATCAAGAAATTCATCGACCGCCTTCTCGGCAAGGGCCCGGCTGCCGCGCCGGTGGCGGCACCGGCCGCGCCGGTGATCCCGCTCGGCCAGCGCAAGGAGATCCCGGCCAGCGACCACGGCATCGACCCTGCCTTGCTGGACGCCAACGCCGTGCGCGTGGTGAAGACGCTGAAGGACGCGGGTCACGAGGCCTACATCGTCGGTGGCGCCGTGCGCGACCTGCTGGCCGGCATGCGGCCCAAGGACTTCGACGTCGCCACCGACGCCACGCCCGAGCAGGTGAAAGCGCTGTTCCGCCGCGCCTTCATCATCGGCCGGCGCTTCCGCCTGGTGCACGTGGTTTTCGGTCGCGGCCGCGAACACGAGACCATCGAGGTGAGTACCTTCCGCGCCTACCTCGACACCGCCGCCGCCGAGCAGGTGGCCGGCAACGAGAAGACGGCCAAGGGCGCCATCGCCGACAAGAAGCACGTCGTGGATGCCGAAGGCCGCGTGCTGCGCGACAACGTCTGGGGCCCCCAGGTGGAAGACGCTGCGCGCCGCGACTTCACCATCAACGCCATGTACTACGACCCGACGACGCAGACCGTCGTCGACTACCACGACGGCCTGGTGGACCTGCGGGCACGCCGGCTGCGCATGATCGGCGACCCCGAGACGCGCTACCGCGAGGACCCGGTGCGCATCATCCGCGTCGTGCGCTTCGCGGCCAAGCTGGGCTACGACCTGGAGCCGGCCACGCTCAAGCCCGTCGCCAAGACCTTGCCCTTGTTGGCCAACGTGCCGATCTCGCGCCTGTTCGACGAGATGGTCAAGCTGATGCAGACCGGCCATGCCATCTCCAGCGTGGAGCAGTTGCGCCGCTTCGGGCTCATTGGCGGTGGCGTGCCCATCTTCCCGGTGCTGGACGCCTCGCTGGCGCCCGCCAAGCCCAGCGCCGTGCGCGAGAAGTTCGTGCGCCTGGCGCTGGAGGACACCGACCGACGCGTGGCCGAAGGCCGGTCGGTCGCCCCGAGCTACATGCTGGCCTGCCTGCTGTGGCACGACGTGCAGGAGCGCTGGAGCGTGCTGCGGGAAGTCGGCGAGGCGCCGTTCCCGGCGCTGCAGCAGGCCGTGGATGCCGTGTTCGACGCCCGCATCGGCGACATCTCCGGCCGCGGCAAGCTGGCCGCCGACATGCGCGAGACCTGGCTGATGCAGCCGCGCTTCGAGCGCCGCACGCCGGCCGGTGCCGCTTCGCTGATCGCCCAGGTGCGCTTCCGCGCCGGCTACGACTTCCTGCGATTGCGGGCCGACGTCGGCGAGGTGCCGGTCGAACTGGCCGAATGGTGGGAAGACTTCCACCTTGGAAGCGACGAGGACCGCGAGGCCCTGCTGCAGGACCTGCGGGCCTCCTCTCAGGGCCGTGCGCGCCGTGTGCCGAAGGCGCCCGGCGAGGCGCCCGCCGGTGCCGAACCCGCGCCGGAGCGCGATGTCGATCCCGCGCGAGAAGCGGGCGCCGAGGGGGGCGCGCCTCGCAAGCGCCGGCGCCGGCGCCGCAAGCCGGCAGGCGCCGGTGGCGGCGAAAGCAGCGCGCCGGCCGAGTGAAGCCCGCGGTGCGTGCGCACGTGGGCCTGGGCGCCAACCTGGGTGATGCGCGTGCGACGCTGGCGCTGGCGCTGGTGGCCCTGGCGGCGCTGCCGGACACGCACATGGTCCGCGCGTCGTCGTTCTACCGGTCGGCACCTGTCGATGCCGATGGCCCCGACTTCATCAACGCCGTCGCCGCGCTCGACACGGAACTCGGGCCGCAGGCCCTGCTGCAGGCCTTGCAGCGCATCGAGTCGGACCATGGCCGCCTGCGCCCCTACCGCAACGCCCCCCGCACGCTCGACCTGGACCTGCTGCTGCATGGCACCGCGCGACTGGCACGGCCGGAATTGACGCTGCCGCACCCGCGTGGCCATCTGCGGGCCTTCGTGCTCCATCCCCTGGCCGAGATCGCCCCGGATCTCGTCTGGCCGGGGCGGGGCCGGGTGGCTGAGCTGGCAGCGGGCCTGCACGGACAGGCCATCGAAAGGATCGCCCCATGAACGCCCTGGCCGACCTGCCGCTGCCGCTGAAGACCTTCGGTCTGCTGGCGCTGTCCAACGTCTTCATGACTTTCGCCTGGTACGGCCACCTGAAGAACCTGTCGGCCAAGCCCTGGATCGTGGCGGCGCTGGTCAGCTGGGGCATCGCCCTTTTCGAGTACCTGCTGCAGGTGCCGGCCAACCGCATCGGTTACGCAGGGGGCTACACGCTGGCGCAGCTGAAGATCGCCCAGGAAGTCATCACGCTGGTGGTCTTCGTGCCCTTCGCCGTGGTCTACATGCAGCAGCCGCTGAAGTGGGACTACCTCTGGGCCGGCCTCTGTCTGGTGGGCGCCGTCTACTTCATCTTCCGGGGGTAGTCCGTTCGGCTCATAGAATCCCGGGCTTTGTGACAGGCCGATGACATATCGGCGACAACCACCGGGGTGCGCATGGTCTTCGGCAAGTTTCTGCCGCGCGAGGGCAACTTCTTCGAGCTGTTCAACGAGCACGGCAAGCACATCGCCGAAGGCGCGCGCGCCTTCCTGAGCATGGTGCAGAACTACGCCGATCTCGGCGAACGCGACCGTTTCGCCTCGGCCGTCGGTGCCAGCGAGCGCGCTGCCGACAAGATCACGGCCGAGGTGCACCGGCTGCTGCACCGCACCTTCATCACGCCCCTGGACCGCGACCAGATCCACCGCCTCATCAACGCCATGGACGACGTGCTGGACCTGCTGCAGGACAGCTCCGAGGTCATGTCGCTGTACGACCTGCAGACGCTGTCGGAGGACGTGGTGCGGCTGTCGGAGATCTCCGTGCGCTGCTGCGAACGCGTGCAGAACGTGCTGACGCTGCTGCCGCGGCTGAAGGACGCCGAGGTGGCCGAGTCGGTGCTCAAGACCTGCGAGGAGATCGATCAGCTGGAGTCGGACGCCGACCGCGTCATGCGCTCGGCCATGTCGGCGCTGTTCCGCGAGGAGCCTGACACGCGCCAGCTCATCAAGCTGAAAGCGGTCTACGAGCACCTGGAGTCGATCTCCGACCGCTGCGAAGACGTCGCGAACCTCGTCGAAGGCATCGTCCTCGAGAATTCCTGACCCACCATGGCTCCCGCTCAGGTCGCCCTCTGGGTGGTGGTGTTGCTCGTCGTGCTGGCGCTGCTGTTCGACTTCATGAACGGCTTTCACGACGCAGCCAACTCCATCGCCACCGTCGTCTCCACCGGCGTGCTCAAGCCCACGCAGGCCGTGGCCTTTGCCGCCTTCTTCAACGTGGTGGCCATCTTCGTCTTCCAACTGAAGGTGGCGGCCACGGTGGGCAAGGGCATCGTCGACCCCAGCGTCGTCGACACGCATGTCGTGTTCGGGGCGCTGGTGGGCGCCATCGCCTGGAACGTGCTCACCTGGTGGTACGGCATCCCGTCGTCGAGTTCGCACGCACTCATCGGCGGCATCGTCGGCGCCACGCTGGCCAAGGCCGGCGCCGCACCGCTGCAGTGGGCCGGCGTGATGAAGACCGTGGCGTTCATCTTCGTCTCGCCGATGATGGGTTTCCTGCTCGGCTCGCTGCTGATGGTGGCGGTGTCGTGGCTCTGCCTGCGATGGTCACCGCTGCGCGTGGACAGCACGTTCAGGCGGCTGCAACTGGTGTCGGCAGGCCTCTACTCGCTGGGCCACGGCGGCAACGACGCGCAGAAGACGATCGGCATCATCTGGCTGCTGCTCATCGCGGCCGGCTACGCCCAGGCCAGCGACAAGCTGCCGCCGGGCTGGGTCATCTGGAGCTGCTACCTGGCCATCGGCCTGGGCACCATGTTCGGCGGCTGGCGCATCGTCAAGACCATGGGCCAGCGCATCACCAAGCTCAAGCCCGTGGGCGGCTTCTGCGCCGAGACGGGCGGCGCCATGACGCTGTTCCTGGCCACCGCCTTCGGCATTCCGGTGTCGACCACGCACACCATCACGGGCGCCATCTTCGGCGTCGGCTCGGTGCGCAATGCCTCGGCGGTGCGCTGGGGCCTGGCCGGGCATATCGTCATGGCCTGGGTGTTCACCATCCCGGCCACGGCCTTCATCGCGGCCGTCTTCTACGGCGTCAGCCGTCTGTTGTTCTAGCCGAGGCGGCTGGCTGCGCCAGCTGCCACTCGAAGAACTTCTGGATGCCGAAGGTGAGCGTGCCCATCAGCACGATGCCGCCCAGGAACAGCGCGGCGATGGCCGCCAGCACCGAGCCCCAGCCCGTCGGGACCACGGCATGGCCGGGGTTGCGGCGGGCGTCCCACTTCTCGTCGGGTGTCAGCGCGTGCACGATGGCGGCCAGAGCGCCCAGCGACAGGGTCAGGCCCAACAGTGGAATCAGCAGCCAGGCGAGCCGGTCGTCCTGGCCCAGCGCGCGCATGCGCAGCACGCCGACCGCGCCCGCCAGCGTCGGTGGCCACAGCGCCCAGGCCAGGGCGTCGCGCCAGCCGTGCAGGTAGAAGCGGTGGGCCCCGATTGCGCCGGCCAGCAGGGCCAGCCAGGCGGTGAGCGTCTTCGAGCGATAGGTCATGGAATCCTGCAGGGGCCGGCGAGTCCGAGTCTATAATGCGCGGTTCTCGGCACTGGTCGGGGCCTTCGTGGCTTCCGGCGTATCTACGGTGCCGGCCGCGGCTGCGGCGGGAGGCTAGGGCCCCGAAGCAGCCAACACGGTGTGCAGCCCGGTGTGTCTCCCGTGGCATGTTCGCCCCAGGAATCGTTTTCGAGGAATCTGCACATGGTCGTGATCCGACTGGCTCGTGGTGGCGCGAAGAAGCGCCCGTTCTACAACATCGTCGTGGCCGACGCCCGTGAGCGCCGCGACGGCCGCTTCATCGAGCGCGTGGGCTTCTACAACCCCATGGCCTCGGGCGGTGAACAGCCGCTGCGCGTGGCGCTGGACCGTGTCACGCACTGGGCCGGTGTCGGCGCCCAGCTGTCGCCCACCGTCGCCCGCCTGGTCGACCAGGCCAAGAAGACCGCCTGACCCGCCTTCGGTGAACGCGTCGGCCTCGTCTGCCGCGCCGGCCATGCCGGCCGATGCCATCGAGGTCGGCCGCGTCGTCGGCGCCTGGGGCGTGAAGGGGGGCTTCAAGGTGAAGCCCTTCGCCGCCGACCCGCAGGCGCTGTTCTCCTCCAAGCGCTGGTACCTGCAGCCGTCCGAACAGGCGCGGCCGCCCGGCGTGAAGCCCCCGCCCGAGATGCCGAACCCGCTGCGCATCGTCACCGCGCGCGAACAGGGGGACGGTGTCGTCGCGACCGCGCAAGAGGTCGAGGATCGCACCGCCGCCGAGGCGCTGAAGGGTGCTCGCGTCTTCGTGGCGCGCAGCAGCTTCCCCACCCCCGACGACGACGAGTTCTACTGGGTCGACCTCATCGGCCTGGACGTCGCGAATCGCGAGTCGGTGGAACTGGGTCGCGTCGTGGGTCTCATCGAGACCGGTCCGCATTGCGTGCTGCGCATCCAGCCCGCCGACCCCGAGGCGGACGAAGTGCTGGTGCCCTTCGTGGGCGTCTACGTCGATCGCGTCGACATGGCTGGCCGCCGCATCCACGTCGATTGGGACGCCGGGGACTGAGCCTGAAGCCCATGCGCTTCGACGTCGTCACGCTCTTCCCCGAACTCTTCGCCCCGCACTTCACGCACGGCATCACCCGCCGCGCCTTCGAGAGCCGGCAGGTGGACGTGCGGCTGTGGCCGCTGCGCGACTTCGCCGAGGACAACTACCGCCGTGTCGATGACCGCCCCTACGGCGGCGGCCCCGGCATGGTCATGCTGGCCGAACCGCTGCTGCGCGCGCTGGACGCCATCGGTGCCGACCGCGGCGGCGCACCGGCGCCCGTCATCCACTTCACGCCCACCGGACGTCGCATCGATCAGGCGCTGGTGCAGGAGTTGGCCGCCGGCTCCGGCGCCGTGATGCTGTGCGGCCGCTACGAAGGCATCGACCAGCGCCTGCTCAACCACCGCGTCACGCTGGAACTGAGCCTGGGCGACTTCGTGCTGTCGGGCGGTGAGTTGCCGGCGCTGGCGCTGCTGGACGCCATCGCGCGGCTGCAGGACGGCGTGCTCACGGCTCCGTCGCACGAGCAGGACAGCTTCAGCGACGGGCTGCTGGAAGGCCCTCACTTCAGCCGGCCCGAGCGGCTGTCGGTCGATGGCGTGGATGAGGCGGTGCCTGCGGTGCTGCTGTCGGGTCACCATGCCGACATCGCCCGCTGGCGCCGCGAGCGTTCGCTGGAGGCCACGGCGCGGCGGCGGCCCGATCTCATCGCCGCGGCGCGCGCCGCCGGGCGCCTCTCGCGGGCCGACGAGAGTTTCCTGGCTGGCCTCGGGCTATAATCGAAGGCTTTTCGATCCTCTGCCGGGCCCTATACGTCCCACAACGCCTCGAGCAAGATCGCCTGGAGAAACCCGTGGACCTTATCGCCACCCTCGAAGCGGAAGAGATCAAGCGTCTCAACCGCACCATCCCCGCGTTCGCCCCCGGTGACACCGTCATCGTGAACGTGAACGTCGTCGAAGGCACCCGCAAGCGCGTGCAGGCCTACGAAGGCGTGGTCATCGCCAAGCGCAACCGCGGCCTGAACAGCAGCTTCATCGTGCGCAAGGTGTCCAGCGGCGAAGGCGTGGAACGCACGTTCCAGACCTACAGCCCGCTGATCGCCGGCATCGAAGTCAAGCGCCGCGGCGACGTCCGCCGTGCAAAGCTGTACTACCTGCGCCAGCGCAGCGGCAAGTCGGCGCGCATCAAGGAAAAGCTGGCCTGAACGGCCGGCCCCAGTGTCGCCCCCGCGCATCCTGAACCCCCGGGCCGTGCCCGTGGCGGGCACGGATGCGCACCTGCCCCCCGTGCCGACGCCGGCGCTGCGCCCCGATGCGCTGCGCCGGCGTTTTGCTTCCAGCCCCCCCTGGCAGCCCGAGTTCACGGGCGACGGCCGCGCCTTCGCGCCCGAGCGCGATCCTGCGGCGGCCGCCGTGCTGGTGCCCCTGGTCCAGCGCGAAGACCTCGGTGACGGTGGCCTGCGCGTGCTGCTGACGCGTCGCACCGAGCACCTGCGCGACCACGCCGGCCAGGTGAGCTTTCCCGGCGGTCGCAGTGAACCCGAGGACGGTACCGCCGCCGCCACCGCGCTGCGCGAAGCGCGCGAGGAAGTCGGCCTGGCCGAGCGCCATGTCGATGTCATCGGCGAGCTGCCGCCCTACACGACGATCACGCAGTTCGTCGTCACGCCGGTCGTGGCCCTGGTGCATCCCGGGTTCGAACTGGCGCTGGACGACTTCGAGGTGGCCGAGGCCTTCGAGGTGCCGCTGGCCTACCTGATGAACCCGGCGCACCACCGGCGTCACGTCTTCAGCTGGGACGACGGGCAGCGCCAGTTCCTCTCCATGCCCTGGCACGGGCGCGGCGCCGACGGTGCGGAGCGCGAGTACTTCATCTGGGGCGCGACGGCGGCGATGCTGCGCAACCTGTACCGCTTCCTCAGCGCCTGATCACACGCGAGCGGACCCGCCGGCGCCCCGCCCCTATCATTCCCGGCCGATGAGCTTCTTCGCTGTCCTGTTCGCGCTGCTGATCGAGCAGCTCAAGCCGCTGCCGCGCGACAACTGGGTCCACGAGACGCTGATGGCCTGGGTGCGCTGGACCGGCCGCAACTTCGACGCGGGCCAGCCGCACCACACCGCCGTGGTGTGGGGCATCTCCGTCGGCGTGCCGACCCTGCTGGCCGCGGGCATCCACCTGCTGATCGCGCACTGGAGCCTGCTGCTGGCCTTGGCCTTCGACGTGCTGATCCTGTACCTGACGCTCGGCTTCCGCCAGTTCAGCCACTACTTCACCGACATCCGCGACGCCATGGAACGTGGCGACGAGACCGAGGCGCGCCGCCTGCTGGCCGAGTGGCGCCACCTCGACGCCAGCGAACTGCCGCGCACCGAGCTTCTGAGGCATGTCATCGAGCACGCGCTCCTGGCAGCACATCGCCATGTCTTCGGCGTCTTCTTCTGGTTCGTCGTGCTGTCGGCACTGGGCTTGGGGCCCATGGGCGCTGTTCTGTACCGCATGGCCGAGTTCAGCGCGCGCTACTGGGGCTATCGGCTTCGCTCGCTCGACGCG
The DNA here is from genome assembly GCA_964495125.1 of uncultured Rubrivivax sp. Taxonomy (GTDB): domain Bacteria; phylum Pseudomonadota; class Gammaproteobacteria; order Burkholderiales; family Burkholderiaceae_C; genus Rubrivivax. The sequence goes on along the minus strand of CAZBUU010000014.1, from coordinate 15,508 downwards.
CCCGCCAACGACGATCTGCTGGCGCTGGCGCGGCGCGTGTTCGGCCTGCTCGACCACGTGCCAGCTCGCCTCACGGCGGCCGGCTTTGCCGTGGTCGGCAACTTCGAGGAAGCCGCTGCGGCCTGGCGCCAGCACGCCGGGCTCTGGCAGGACGGCAACGAAGGCGTCATCCTGGCTGCGGCAGCGGGCGCCGTGGGGGTGCAGCTGGGTGGTGCAGCCGCGCCGGGCGTCACGCCTGACCGCAGCAAGACCTTCTCTGCCGGCGGCGACGCTGGCATGGCAGATGCCCAGGGCTCGACGCCCGGGGCGCCGGCCCAGCCCGGCCACCTCAACAGCGTGGTGGGCCTGGTCTGGCGGTCCATCGTGCTGTGGATGTTGCTGCTGCTGCTGATGTGGGTGGCCAACGTCACCGGCTGATCGACCCGCGTCCTACCATCGTCTGGCCGAGAGCTCTTCGAACAGTTCCTCGTAGATCCGCACCCGCGACGGCCCGATCTCGCCGCGCGCCACGGCCTCGCGCACGCCGCAGCCGGGTTCATGCCGGTGGCTGCAGTTGTGGAATCGGCACTGGCCCAGGTGGCGCGCGAAGTCGGGCATCAGCGATGCCAGCTGCTCGGGTGCCACCTGGCGCAGGCCGAACTCCTGGAAGCCGGGCGAGTCGATGAGGGCCCCGTTGCGCGCGGCGTCCAGCCAGTACCAGCGCGTGCTGGTGGTGGTGTGGCGCCCGGTGTTCAGCGCCTGGGAGATCTCGCCCACCTGCGCGTCGGCGGCCGGCACCAGCAGGTTGATGAGCGTGCTCTTGCCCATGCCGCTGGGCCCCAGCACCAGCGTCGTGCGGCCTGCAAGCTGCGGCCCGAGGGTCTCGCGCGCGGTTTGCGGGGCTTTCTTGAGCGCCAGTTCCAGCACGGGCACGCCCATGGCGCGGTAGGGCCCCAGGCGTTCGCGGGCCGGCCCGGTGCTGGGCAGGTCGACCTTGTTCAGGCCGATGATGGCCGGGATGCCGGCCTCGGCCGCCGCGATGAGCGCGCGCGTCAGCTGCGACTCGCTGAACACCGGCTCGGGGGCCACGAGCACCAGCAGCTGGTCGAGGTTGGCCGCGAAGGACTTGGTGCGCCACTCGTCCTGGCGGAACAGCAGATTGCGGCGCGGATCGGTGGACTCCACCACACCGGCGTCACCTGCGACCTGCCAGCGCACGCGGTCGCCGACGACGAGATCGCTCTTCTTGCCGCGCGTGTGGCACAGCACCCTCTGCCCTTCGGGCGTCTCCACCATGGCCTGGCGGCCGTGGGTGGCGACCACGAGGCCCGGGGCCAGCGCTGCGGTCAAGGCAGCAGGGCGTCCACCTTGGCGGCGCAGATGAAGTCGTTGATCGAGATGCCGCCCACCGAATGCGTGTTGAAGCGCACCGTGCAACGGCCGTAGCTGACCTGCAGGTCCGGGTGGTGGTCTTCGGCATGGGCCACCCAGGCCAGCGCGTTCACGAAGGCCAGGGTGTGGTGGTAGTCGGGGAAGGCAAATCGCTTCTCGATGGCGCCGTCGACCAAGGCCCAGCCCGGGGCGCCTGACAGGTGGTGCGCGATCTCGCCGGGCACCATCGGTGCCTGGCCTTCCAGGGGTTGGCAGCGCCTTGCAGCAAGCGGGTGGTTCATGGGTTCAGGCCGTGGCAGCAAGGGGCAGGGCGGCCAGCCGTTCAGAGGCTGGCGGGTGCGAGTAGTAGAAGCGCACGTACAGCGGGTCGGGTGTCAGCGTCGCGGCGTTGTCTTCCTGCAGCTTCAGCAGCGCGCTGGCCAGGTCGCGGCCGTCGGCCTGGGCGCAGGCGTAGGCATCGGCCTCGAACTCGTGGCGCCGCGAGAAGTGCGCCATCAGCGGCGAGACGAAGAAGGTGAAGGGAGGCAGCGCGAGCATGAACAGCAGCAGCGCCAGGGCGTCGTTGGGCGCGCCGAGGTTCGGTGCCACGCCCAGGCCGGCGTAGAAGGCCGGGTTCCTGGCCAGCCATCCGAGCAGCGCCAACCCGATCAGGCTGAAGGCGAAGATGCCGACGATGCGCTGCAGCACATGCCGGTGCTTGAAGTGGCCCAGTTCGTGGGCCAGCACGGCTTCCACTTCGCCAGGCGTGAGGCGGGCCAGCAGGGTGTCGAAGAAGACCACGCGCTTGGCGGCGCCCAGGCCGGTGAAGTAGGCGTTGGCGTGGGCGGAGCGGCGGCTGCCATCCATCACGAACAGGCCCTTGGCGGCGAAGCCGCAACGCTGCATCAGCGCCTGCACGCGGGCCTTCAGCGAGTCGTCCGACAGCGGTTCGAACTTGTTGAAGATCGGCGCGATGAGTGTGGGGTAGACCACCAGCAGCACCAGGTTGAAGGCCACCCAGGCGGCCCAGGCCCACAGCCACCACAGGCCGCCCGACGCGCCCATGATCCACAGCACCAGCGCCGCCAGCGGCAGGCCGATGGCGGCACCCACGGCCGCGCCCTTCACCAGGTCGGCCAGCCACAGGCCCAACGACATGCGGTTGAAGCCGAAGCGCTGCTCCACGCGGAAGGTGGCGTACCACTCCAGCGGCAGTTCCACCAGGCTGCCGATCAGCGTGAACGCGGCCAGCAGCGCCAACTGGTAGGCCATGACGCCGTAGCCCGGCTGCACGGCATCGCGCAGGGCCTCGTTGAGCAGGTCCAGGCCGCCCAGCAGCGTCCACGCCAGCAGCACGGCGGTGCCGAAGGCCGTCGACACCAGCCCCAGACGGCCCTTGGCCAGCGTGTAGTCGGCGGCGCGGCGGTGGGCGTCGAGCGTGACGGTTTCGGCGAAGGCTGCCGGCACCGCGTCGCGGTGGCGCGCCACGTGCCGCATCTGCCGCGTGGCCAGCCACAGCTTGACGGCCAGCGACAGCAGCAGAGCCGCGGCAAAGGCCGCGGTGACGAAGGACGAAGACATGGGGCGGAAGTGTAGGCTTCGGACAGAATCCCCGTTTCCCCTGCAACACGGCCCGACCATGTCCGACACCCCGCTGGCGCCCAGCGACCAGAACCTGATCTGGATCGACCTCGAGATGACGGGCCTCTACCCCGACACCGACCGCATCATCGAAATCGCCGTGGTCGTCACCGACCCGCAGCTGAACCTGCGCGTGGAGGGCCCGGTCTTCGCCGTGCACCAGACCGACGCCGTGCTCGACGGCATGGACGCCTGGAACAAGGGCACCCACGGCAAGAGCGGGCTCATCGACCGCGTGAAGGCCAGCACCTTCGACGAAGCCGCCGCCGAAGCGCAGACCATCGCCTTCCTGCAGAAGTACGTGCCCAAGGGCAAGAGCCCCATGTGCGGCAACACCATCTGCCAGGACCGCCGCTTCCTGGCGCGCACCATGCCCACGCTGGAGGCCTTCTTCCACTACCGCAACCTGGACGTCAGCACGCTCAAGGAACTGGCGCGGCGCTGGAAGCCTTCGGCCCTGGAGGGCTTCAAGAAGGCCCAGGCGCACACCGCGCTGGCCGACATCCATGAGTCCATCGACGAGCTGATCCACTACCGCACGCATTTCCTCGCGCTGTGATCACCGAGACCTTCGAACTCGCCGGCAGCACGCCCGGCCAGCAGACGCGGTTGAAGGTGCATCGCTTCGGCAGGCCGGGCGCCGGGCCCAAGGCCATGATCCAGGCCGCGCTGCATGCCGACGAAACCCCGGCGCTGCTGGTGGCCCAGCACCTGCGCGAGCGGCTGTCGCTGCTGGAGGCCGAGGGTCGCGTCTCGGGCGAGGTGCTGCTGGTGCCCTATGCCAACCCGATCGGCCTGGCGCAGCAGGTGCTGGGCCACCACGAAGGCCGCTTCCATCTGCGTGACGGCATCAACTTCAACCGCCTGGTGCCGGACGTCAGCGCGGCTGCGGCGCAGCGGCTGCAGGGCCGGCTGGGCGACGACGCCGCCACCAACGCCGTGCTCGCCCGCGAAGCGCTGCGCGACGCTGCGGCCGCCCTCACCGCCACGCAGCCCGCCGAGGACCTCAAGCGCCGGCTGATCCAGCTGGCCGCCGACGCCGACATCGTGTTCGACCTGCATTGCGACGGCGAATCCACGCTGCACCTGTATGGCCTCACGCCGCAGGCCGAACAGTGCGCCGAACTCGGCGCGCTGCTGGGTGCCGAGGCCATCCTGTTGGCCACCGAGTCCGGCGACTCGCCTTTCGACGAAGCCTGCAGCCGCCCCTGGTTCGTGCTGCAGCAGCAGTTCCCCGCGCACCCGCTGCCGCTGGGCTGCTTCGCCACCACGGTGGAACTGCGCGGCCAGGCCGACGTCGACGATGGGCTGGCTGCCCGGGATGCGGCCGGCCTGATCGCGTACCTCGCGCGCCACGGCGTGCTGCAAGGCCCGCCGATGCCGCTGCCGGCACCGCGCTGCGCGCCCACGCCGCTGGCCGCCAGCGAGCCCGTCACCGCGCCCGTCGGCGGGGTGGTCGTGTTCCGGTGCGCCGTGGGCGGCCGCGTCGCCGCCGGCGACACCGTGGCCGAGATCGTGGATGTCGACAGCGGCGATCGGTGGCCCGTCAAGGCGCAATCCTCCGGCGTGCTCTACGCCCGCGTGCGCACGCGCTGGGCCGCGGCGGGCGACCGGCTGGCCAAGATCGCCGGCACCACGCTGGCGCGCACCGGCAAGCTGCTGAGCGCCTGAGCAGGTTTGTCATCACGTTGTAGCGGGCGCTGCCTACACTCAAGGCATGTCCGTCCCGTCCCCTGCAGCCGGCACGTCCTTGCCGCTGCTGAACCGCGAACGCTCGATCCTCCAGTTCAACCGCCGCGTGCTGGCCCAGGCGCTGCGGCCCGACGTACCGCTGCTGGAGCGGCTGCGCTACATCACCATCGTCTCCAGCAACCTCGACGAGTTCTTCGAGGTGCGCGTGGCCGACATCATCGAGGCCACGCGTGAGCCCGGCCTCGGCTACTCGAAAGCCGATCTGGCGGCCGTGGCGCGTGCGGCGCACGAGCTCATCGACGAGCAGTACGCCGCGCTCAACGACGTGCTCGTGCCCGCGCTGCAGCGCGAAGGCATCGTGGTGCTCAACCACGCCGAGCGCAACGCCGAGCAGCGCGCCTGGGTGCAGCGCTTCTTCGAGACCCAGGTGCGGCCCTTGCTGGTGCCGGTGAGCCTGGACCCGAGCCACCCGTTCCCGCTGGTGGCCAACAAGTCGCTGAACTTCATCGCCCGCCTGGGCGGCCGTGACGCCTTCGGCCGCCAGAACCAGATCGCCATCGTCAAGGTGCCGCGCGTGCTGCCGCGCGTCATCGCGCTGCCTCGTGAACTGTGCGGTGGACGCCAGGGCTTCGTGCTGCTGACCAGTGTCATCCGCGCCCACCTGGCCGAGCTGTTCCCGGGCCGCACGGTGGACTTCTTCTCGCAGTTCCGCGTCACGCGCGACTCCGATCTCGACGTCGACGAGGACGACGTGGCCAACCTTCGCCAGGCGCTGCGTACGGGTCTGACGACGCGTCACTTCGGCCAGGCCATCCGCCTGGAGGTGGTGGCCACCTGTCCGGACGAGCTGTCCAGCTTCCTGCTGCAGCAGTTCGGCCTGCCGGAGCTGGCGCTTTACAAGGTCAACGGGCCGGTGAACCTGGTGCGGCTGAACCAGCTGATCGACCAGGCCGATGCCGACGCCTTGCGTTTCTCGCGCCTGGAGCCGGCCTGGCCCGACGCCCAGCTGCCGCGCACCCAGCCGGTCTTCGAGTGCCTGCGCCGCCGCGACGTGCTGCTGCACCACCCCTTCGAGAGCTTCGAGCCGGTGGTGCAGTTCCTGCGAGAAGCCGTGCATGACCCCGATGTGCTGGCCATCAAGCAGACCATCTACCGCACGGGCACGAAGAGCGAACTGATGGAGCTGCTCATCGAAGGCGCGCGACGCGGCAAGGAAGTGCTGGTGGTGGTGGAGCTGAAGGCGCGCTTCGACGAGGAGGCCAACATCAACTGGGCCGAACGTCTGGAGGCCGTGGGCGCGCAGGTGGTCTATGGCGTGGTGGGCCTGAAGACGCACGCCAAGCTGCTGCTCGTGACGCGGCGGGAAGGCGCCCGGTTGCGCCGCTACGCCCACCTCTCCACCGGCAACTACAACCCGAAGACGGCGCGCCTGTACACGGACATGGGCATGCTCACCGCCGACCCCGGACTCACCGCCGATGCTGACGCCGTGTTCCTGCAACTGGCCAGCCAGACGCGTTCCAAGGCTTCGCAGAACCTGGTGACGGCGCCCTTCGCGCTGCACCGCCGCATGGTGCGGCACCTGGCGCAGGTGGCCGAGGCGGCGCGGGCCGGGCGGCCGGCGCGAGCCGTCGTCAAGGTCAATGCGCTGACCGACACCGCGCTCATCCAGGCGCTGGTGGACGCCGGCCAGGCCGGCGCGAAGATCGACCTGATCGTGCGCGGCGCCTGCATGCTGCCGCCGGGCTTGCCGGGGCTGACCGAGAACATCCGTGTGCGCTCGGTGGTGGGGCGCTTCCTGGAGCACACGCGCATCTGCTACTTCCGCTGGGGCGAAGGCGAGGATGAAGAAACCCTGTACCTCAGCAGCGCCGACTGGATGGGCCGCAACATGTTCCGCCGCATCGAAGTGGCCTGGCCCGTGAAGGACCCGGCGCTGCGCCAGCGGGTCATCGACGAAGGCCTGGTGCCTTACCTGCACGACCGCCGCGACGCCTGGACGCTGGATGGCGAAGGCCGCTACCGCCGCGTGGCCGCCGATGGCGTCAGCGCGCAGCAGGCGCTGGCGGCGCGCTACATGAGCGGCGTGTGATGGACCTGATCCTGTGGCGCCACGCCGAGGCGCTGGAAATGCGCGAGGTGCAGGACGACCTCGACCGCGCCCTCACGTCCAAGGGAGAGCGCCAGGCGCAGCGCATGGCTGGATGGTTGAACCGCCACCTTCCCAGCAGCACACGCGTGCTGGTCAGCCCGGCGCGCCGCTGCCAGCAGACCGCCGCTGCCCTGGACCGCAAGGTGAAGACCGTTCCCGCGCTGGCGCCCGAAGGCACCGTGGAGGGCCTGCTGCACAGCGTGCGCTGGCCGGATGCGCGCGAACCCGTGCTGGTGGTGGGCCATCAGCCGACCCTGGGTCTGGCCGCTGCCTACCTGCTGTCGGCCCAGCCCGTGCCCTGGACGGTGCGCAAGGGCGCCGTGTGGTGGCTGCGGGCGCGCGAACGCGAAGGCCAGCTTCAGGTGCTGCTGCACGCGGTCATCGCGCCGGAGATGGTGGCCGGCGGCCGCGGCGAGGACTGATCAGGCCGCGGGCAGCACCAGCCGCAGCGGGCCGTTGCGCGCCCAGGCGGCGGCTTCTTCGCCCAGCAGGAACAGCGTGCGCGGGTGGGCGTCCGCCCAGCGTGCGGCATAGGCCAGGAGCGCGTCGCGCCCGCGCGTCTGCAAGGTCAGCGCCGCGGCGTCCACCTGGCCGCGGGCGTGGCACTTGATGACCGCCAGGCGCAGGCACAGCACCTGCCACGCGAAGGTTTCGCTGGCCAGCTGCGGTTCCACCTTGCGCAGCCCGCCGCGCTGGCCCAGCACCAGCTCGCCGATGCGCCGCTGCTGGCTCTGCGAGAAGCCCGGCGCGTCGGCATGGGCCAGCAGGTAGGCGCTGTGGCGGTGGTGGTCGTGGTGCGACACCATCTGTCCCATCTCGTGCAGCGCACAGGCCCACTGCAGCTCGCGGCGCATGTCGGGCGTGGCATCGGGGATGGCGCGGTCGAAGAGCGCCAGCGCGACGCTCTCCACGCGCGCGGCCTGCGCACGGTCGACCTGGAAGCGCAGCTGCAACTCGGCCACCGTGGCGTCGCGCATGTCCTGCGCGCGTGCGCGGCGGCCGGGTTGCGCGGCCAGCAGGCGGTCGTGCAGGTCGATGATCACGCCCTGGCGCAGCGCGCCCTTGGCCGGTTCCAGCGACTCGATTTCGAAGTGCGTGGCCAGCGTGTAGAGGATGGCCAGGCCGCCGGGCAGCACGGCGCGGCGATCGGGCTTCAGGCCGGGCAGGTCGATGCGGTCCATGCGGCCGGCCGCGATGCAGCGCTCGATGCACCAGCGCAGCCCGGCCGGCGTGATGCGGCCGTCGGTGATGCCGGCGGCCAGCAGCAACTGCGAAACCGCGCCCGCGGTGCCTGACGAGCCCAGGGCGCGCACCCAGTGCCGGCGCGCGAAGGGCTGCAGGCCTTCCTCGAACTCGGCGCCGGCGGCCACCTGGGCGTCGCGGAAGGCGGCCGCGCTGAGGCGGCCGCCTTCGAAGAAGCGCATGGACAGGCTCACGCAGCCCACGCCGAAGGATTCGGCCACCCGTGGCGTGGCGCCTTCGCCGAGGATCAGCTCGGTGCTGCGCCCACCGATGTCGACGACCAGGCGCCGCTCGTCCCCGGGCTGCAGGCGCGCCACGCCGGCGAAGATCAGCCGCGCTTCCTCGCGCCCGCTGATGACCTCGATGGGGAAGCCCAGGGCTTCCTGCGCACGCAGCAGGAAGGCGTTGCGGTTGCGGGCTTCGCGCAGGGTCTGAGTGGCCACCGCGCGCACCTGGCCGGGCTGGAAGCCGCCGAGGCGCGCCGAGAAGCGGCGCAGGCAGGCCAGGCCGCGCTGCGCCGCGTCTTCGGTGAGCATGCCGTTGGCGTCCAGCCCCGCGCCCAGGCGCACGGTTTCCTTGTGGTACTCGGTGCGCTTGTAGCGGCCGTGCGGCAGGCTGCCGATCTCGACGCGGAAGCTGTTGGAGCCGATGTCCACGGCGGCCAGCGGGCCGGCGGGGTCGATGGGGGAGTCCATGCGCCGATCCTACCCGTCGCTTCCTCGCTAGCATCTCGGCCTCGCTCAAGGAGACGCCGTGACGCAGCCCGATTTCGACACCCTCGTTCCGCCCGCCTCGCCGCTGGCCCGCATGGACCGTCGCGACTTCGTGCGCCGCGGCGTCGGCACCGGCTTTGCGGCCGCCGTGTTGCCGGTGATGGCGCAGACCACCATCAAGACGCCGGCCGAGGGTCTCGTCGAGGGCGAGGTCACCATCGCGGTGGGCGATTTCAAGATGCCCGCCTACCGCGCTGCGCCCGTCGGCCGCACCGGCCTGCCGGTGGTGCTGGTGGTCAGCGAGATCTTCGGGGTGCACGAGCACATCGCCGACGTGGCGCGCCGCTTTGCCCGGGCCGGCTACTTCGCCGTCGCGCCCGAGCTCTTCGTGCGCCAGGGCGATGCCGGCGCCTACGGCGAGATCGCCAAGCTCATCGCCGAGGTCATCTCGAAGGTGCCCGATAGCCAGGTCATGGGCGACCTCGACGCCTGCGTCGCCTGGGCCAGGGCACAGGGCGCCGACGCTGCCAGGGTCGGCGTCACCGGCTTCTGCTGGGGCGGCCGCATCACCTGGATGTACGCCGCGCACAACCCGGCGGTGAAGGCGGGCGTGGCCTGGTACGGCCGCGTGGTGGGCGCCCCCACGGCCAACTCGCCCACGAATCCCATCGACGTGGCGGGCAAGCTCGGCGGCCCTGTGCTGGGCCTCTACGGCGGCCAGGACCCGGGAATTCCGCTGGAGACGGTGGAGAAGATGAAGGCCGCCCTGGCCAGCGGCAGCGCTGCGGCGAAGAAGAGCGAGTTCGTCGTCTACCCCGATGCGCCGCATGCCTTCCATGCCGACTACCGCCCCAGCTACCGCAAGGACGCGGCGGAGGACGGCTGGAAGCGCGCGCTGGCCTGGTTCAAGGCCCACGGCCTGGCCTGAGCCCCAGAGGCTTGACAGCCTCGCTAAGATGAATGCGTCGGGGCCGGTAACATGCCGGCCCCGACCTTTTCATGACCCTCCTCTACATCGTCCTGGCCACCACCGCGGGTGGCGCGCTCTCGGTGCTCATCGCCGCCTCGCTGACGCTGGCCGTCCTGGGCCGCGTGGTGAAGAGCCTGGTCAGCCTCTCGGCGGGGGTGCTGCTGGGCACGGCGCTGCTGCACGTGCTGCCCGAGGCCTTTGAAAGTGGGGCCGAGCCTTCGGCCCTCTTCAGCACCTTGCTGGGTGGCCTGCTCTTCTTCTGGCTGCTGGAGAAGGCCGAGCTGTACCGGCACGACCACCACCACGGCCACGACGGCCACGATCACGACCACCACTTCGACGCCGAGCAGGCCGGTCGCGGCGGGCTGTCGGTCCTGGTGGGCGACACGGTGCACAACTTCTGCGACGGCATCATCATCGCCGCCGCTTTCCTGGCGAACCCGGGGCTGGGCTGGATCACGGCCATGGCCATCCTGGCGCACGAGATTCCCCAGGAGGTGGGCGACTACATCGTGCTGCTGGGCGCGGGTTTCTCGCGCAGGAAGGCGCTGCTCTACAACGCGATCTCGGGCCTGGCGGCCGTGCTGGGCGGCGTGCTGGGCTACTACCTCGTCGTGCCCTGGCAGGCCCTGTTGCCCTACCTGCTGGTGGTGGCGTCCAGCAGCTTCGTCTATGTGGCCGTGGCCGATCTGCTGCCGCAGTTGCAGCGCAGGCTGTCCTTCAAGGACACGGTGGCCCAGGTGGCCTGGCTGGCGGCCGGCCTGGGCCTGGTGCTGCTGGCGGCCGCCGGCCGCCACAGCCACTGAGATCGCGCCTCAGCGGACCACCAGCACCGGCAGCGTGCTGTGCGTCAGCACCTTCTGCGTCTCGCTGCCGAGCAGCAGTGCGCTCATGCCGCGGCGGCCGTGCGAGGCCATCACGATCACGTCGCAGGCCTGCGCCTTGGCGTGGTCCAGGATGGCTTCCCAGGGGTGCAGGCCTTCGACGGTGAAGCCCTGCATCTTCACGCCTGCGGCCTCGGCGGCGGCCTGCACCGTCTTCACGCGGGCCGTGGCCACGCGCTCCTGGGCGTCGAAGAACTCCTGCGGCGGCACGGGTTGCATCTCGGACACGGCGCTGTAGGGGAAGGGCTCCTTCACGGCCAGCGCGCTGATCTCGGCGCCCGACAGGCGCGCCAGCGAGAGCGCGGTCTGCAACGCCTTGCCGGTGATGTCAGACCCATCGGTGGGGAAGAGGATGCGCTTGAACATGGTGGCTCCTGTTCGGTGGGCGCCTGCGCGGCCCCTGTGGCCCGCGGGTGACCCGCCGTGATTCCAGTGTGGGCCGGAATCCGCGAGCCGTGTTGACAGCAGTCAACGGGGTGGGGGATTCAGCCCCGTGCCACGGGGCGCGACGGGTCGCTGCACCATTCGCTCCAGGAGCCGGGGTAGAGCGCTGTCGTGCCCAGCCCCGCATGCGCCATGGCCAGCAGGTTGTGGCAGGCCGTGACGCCCGAGCCGCACTGGTGCACCACCTCGGTGTCCGCCCCGCCCAGCGCCTCGAATTCGGCCTTCAGCTGCGCCGCGGGCTTGAAGCGGCCGTCAGGCGCCAGGTTGTCCTTGAAGAAACGCAGCGTGGCGCCGGGAATGTGGCCGGCCACCGGGTCCAGGGGCTCCACCTCGCCCCGGAAGCGTTCCGCGGCACGGGCGTCGAAGAGCCGCACCTGGCCCAGCCTGGCCAGCAGTGCGGCGGCCTCGATGGTGGGCATGGCGGCGGCCTGGGCCGGGTAGGGCGCCTGCGCAGCCGCGGGCGTTACGCCGGTGACGAACTCGCCGCCGGCGGCCTTCCAGGCCCCGGCGCCGCCATCGAGCACGGCCACGGCGTCGTGCCCCAGCCAGCGCAACAGCCACCAGGCCCGCGCGGCGTAAGGGCCGCCGTGGGCGTCGTAGGCGACAACCTGCACGCCCGGCGCCACGCCCCAGGCGCCGGCAGTGCCGGCGAGCGCTTCGCGATCAGGCAGCGGGTGGCGGCCGCGGCCCGGCAGCTTGGCGCCGGAGAGGTCGCGGTCCAGGTGCGCGTAGCGGGCGCCAGCGATGTGGCCCGCGGCGTAGGCCCGTTCACCGGCCGCCGTGTCGGCGAGGTCGAAGCCGCAGTCCAGCAGCACCAGCGCTGCGCCAGCGGCCTGCAGCGCCTGGAGTTCATCGACAGTGACGAGCGTGGTGAACGGCATCGGGGTCTCCTTCAGGTCTCGGTGGAGGTGGCGTCGCCCTTGGGCGTTCCGCCGCGCAGCAGCGTCGCGGCGACACCGGCGCCGACGATCAGCGCCATGCCGGCCACGGCCATCGGCGTGACCGGGTCGCCGAACAGCCACACGCCGAACAGGAACGAGTAGGCGATGCCCAGGTACTGCAGCGCGGCGATCCCCAGCGTGGCGCCGGTGCCGTAGGCGCGCGTCATCATCCACTGCGCCAGCGTGGCCAGCACGCCGATGGCCAGCAGCAGCGCCAGGCCCTTGCCGTCGTGGCCGTGCGGGCCGCCCGAAACGAGCGCCAGGCCGGCGCCGGCCAGCAGCCCGCCGACGGAAAAGTACAGCACCACGCGTTCGCCCGGCTCCCCTGCGCGGCCCAGTGCCGTCACCTGCAGGTAGGCCATGGCCGACAACACGCCCGAGGCCAGCCCGGCCAGGCCGTGCCAGACCTGGTTCTGGTCGATGGTGGGCCGCAGCACCAGGGCCACACCGGCAAAGCCGGCCAGCACTGCAGCCACCAGGCGGCCGTCGACCCGGTCGGCCCCCAGCAGCACCGCGCCGCCGACCAGGAACAGCGCGATCCACACCGAGGACATGTAGTTCAGCGTCATTGCCGTGGCCAGCGGCAGAGTGCCGATGGCGTAGAACCAGAGGCACAGCGCCGTCACGCCGCTGGCGCTGCGCCAGAAGTGCATGCCCGGCTTGTCGGTGCGCCAGGAGATGCCGCGCGCGCGCAGCGTCACCAGCATCATCGCGAAGCCGATGACCGAGCGGTAGAAGACGATCTCGCCCGCGCTGTAGCGGGCCGACGCGAACTTGACGCACACGCCCATCAGCGCGAACAGCAGCGACGCGCCCAGCATGAGCAGCGTCGGCGACGCCCTCATCCGCCGCCGGCGCCCGGCATCTCCATCTCGCGCCGGTACCACTCGTGGAAGTGCTGCATGCCGTCTTCCATCGGACTCTGGTACGGGCCGGCCTCGTCGTCCCCGCGCAGCATGAGCGCGCGGCGTCCGGCGTCCATGCGCAGCGCGATCTCGTCGTCCTCGATGCAGGTCTCCATGTAGGCGGCCTGCTGCGCATCGACGAACTCGCGCTCGAAGGCGGCGATCTCCTCGGGGTAGAAGAACTCCACCAGGTTCAGCGTCTTCTGCGGCCCGCGCGGGAACAGCGTGCTCACGACCAGCACGTGCGGATACCACTCGACCATGGTCGTCGGGTAGTAGGTCAGCCAGATGGCGCCCTGCTCGGGCGGCGCGCCATCGCGGAATCGCTTCACGGCGTCGTGCCAGCGCTGGTACGTCGGTGAACCCGGGCGGTCGAAGCCCTTGCTGATGCCCACCGTCTGGACCGAATGGTGGCGGCCGAACTCCCAGCGCAGGTCGTCGCAGGTGACGAAGCGGCCGAGGCCCGGGTGGAAGGGACCGACGTGGTAGTCCTCCAGGTAGACCTCGATGAAGGTCTTCCAGTTGTAGTCGCACTCGTGCAGCCGGGCGCTGTCGTAGACGTAGCCGGAGAAGTCGAGCTGGGAAGCCGCGCCCAGGGCCGCGAGGTCGGTGGCCACCGAGCGGCCGTTGTTCTCGAACAACAGGCCTTGCCAGTTCTGCACCGGGTAGTTGCGCAGGTTCAGGCAGGGGTCCTCGTCGAAGTGCGGTGCGCCGACCAGGGCGCCGTGCAGGTCGTAGGTCCAGCGGTGCAGCGGACAGACGATGTTGCGCCCGGTGTGGCCGCGGCCCTTGAGCATCACCGCCTGCCGGTGGCGGCACACGTTCGACACCAGTTCGATGCCTGCGGACGTGCGCACCAGGGCCCGCCCTTCGTCTTCCTGGGCCAGCGCGAGATGGTCGCCGACCTCGGGCAGAGCGAGCTCATGCCCCAGGTAGCGCGGCGAATGCTGAAAGATGAGTTCCTGTTCGCGGCGGAACAGGCTCTCGTCGAAGTAGCTGGAAACAGAAAGCTGCGTGCGGGCGCGCTCGAGCGACTCGAGGCTGATGCTCAGGTCCGACATGATCCGAGTGGATCCTCCTCGTCGAAGGTATCGACCCCAGGGCCCGCCGTCGGCGACGCGCGGGCAGAACAGACAAGCCCCGGACATGGCCTGCATCCCGACCCAGGGCGGGGGCGGATTCTAGCCGTCCCCCCCATGTTCACAGCCGGTGTGCGGCAGGCGCGACGCGCGCCTGCCCCGAACGGGGCGAAGCCCCCTTGCTCCGAGAGCCATTGTCTAGAATGCCCATGTTCTTTTCACCTACCGAAATGCCGCGCAGCGCAGCCGCCACCGCCAAGGACCCCGCCACCTACGAGCAGGCACTCGCCGAGCTGGATCGCCTCGTCGCCCAGATGGAAGGGGGGCAGCTGCCCCTGGACGAGCTGCTGGATGGCTACCGCCGCGGCGCGGAGTTGCTGAACTTCTGCCGCGCGCGCCTGCAGGCCGTGGAGGAGCAGGTCAAGGTGCTGGAGGACGGTCAGCTGAAAGCGTGGACCCCGGCATGACGGCAGCCGACTTCGACGGCTGGGCGCGCACGCAGCTGGCGCAGGTGGAGCTGGCGCTGGAAACCTGGGTGCCGTCCGATGCACCGGCCGGCCTCGGGGCCGCCATGCGCTACGGCGTGCTCGACGGCGGCAAGCGCCTGCGCCCGCTGCTGGTGATGGCGGCCAGCGAGGCCGTGTCCGGCCACGGGGCGGCGGCCCAGCGCGCGGCCGTGGCCGTGGAACTCATCCACGCCTACTCCCTGGTGCACGATGACATGCCCTGCATGGACAACGACGTGCTGCGCCGCGGCAAGCCCACCGTCCACGTGAAGTACGGCGAAGCCCAGGCGATGCTGGCCGGTGACGCCATGCAGGCGCTCGCCTTCGAGGTGCTGACGCCCGACGAAGGCGTGCCACCGGCACTGCAGGCTCGGCTGGTGGCGCTGCTGGCGCGTGCGGCCGGGCACGCGGGCATGGCCGGCGGGCAGGCCATCGACCTGGCCAGCATCGGCCGGCCGCTGGACGAGGCTGAACTGCGCGACATGCACCGCCGCAAGACGGGCGCGCTGCTGCAGGCCAGCGTGGCGATGGGGGCCGCCTGCGGCCCCTGCAGCGATGCCGCCTGGCGCGCGCTCGGCGACTACGGTGCGGCCATCGGGCTGGCCTTCCAGGTCGTGGATGACATCCTCGACGTGACGCAGGCCAGCGAGAAGCTGGGCAAGACCGCCGGCAAGGACCAGGATCACAACAAGCCCACCTATGTCTCGGTGCTGGGCCTCGGAGCGGCGCGCCGCCATGCCGAAGCGCTCCGCGTCCAGGCCCACGAAGCGCTGGCACGCAGCGGCCTGGGCGGCGCCGCCGCGCTGCTGGGCGTGCTGGCCGACAAGGTGGTGGAGCGGGAACATTGAGATGAAGCACCTGCAGACGATCCAGTCGCCGGCCGACCTGCGCCGGCTGCCGCGCGGCGACCTGCCCGCGCTGGCGGCCGAACCCCGGAATTTCGTGCTGAACACCGTCAGCCAGACCGGCGGCCACCTTGGCAGCAACCT
>CAZBUU010000013.1:33593-35173 GCA_964495125.1 uncultured Rubrivivax sp. | reverse complement strand
CTGGAAGAAGTGCAGCTTCTGCGACGTGGGGCTGGACTACATCGGCCGCTACGACACCGCCACGGCCACCACGCTGTGCGACCGCATCGAAGCCATCGTCGCCGAGACGGGGCAGACGGGCTTCCACTTCGTCGACGAGGCCGCGCCGCCCAAGAGCCTGAAGGCGCTGGCGGCGGAGATCGAGCGCCGGCGGCTGGACATCAGCTGGTGGGGCAACATCCGCTTCGAGAAGACCTTCACGCCGCAGCTGTGCCAGCAGCTGGCCGACAGCGGCTGCATCGCCATCAGCGGCGGGCTGGAAGTGGCCAGCGACCGCCTGCTGGCGCTGATGAAGAAAGGCGTGAGCGTCGACCAGGTGGCGCGCGTCACCAAGGGCTTCGCCGACGCCGGCGTCCTGGTGCACGCCTACCTGATGTACGGATTCCCCACGCAGACGGTGCAGGACACCGTGGACGCGCTGGAACTGGTGCGGCAACTGTTCGAGAACGGCTGCCTGCACTCCGGCTTCTGGCACCGCTTCACCTGCAGCGTGCACTCACCGGTGGGCCTGGACCCCGCGGCCTACGGCGTGACGCTGAAGCCCCTGCCGCCTGGCACGTTCGCGAAGAACGACATCGGCTTCGTCGACCCCACCGGCGTGGACCACGACGCGCTCGGCCGCGGCCTGAAGAAGGCCCTCTACAACTACATGCACGGCCTCGGGCTGGACGAGGACGTGCGCAGCTGGTTCGACGTGAAGGTGCCGAAGACGCGCGTGGCGAAGCAGCGCATCGCGGTGGCCCTGGGCGCGAAGTGAAGCCCCTGGCCCGGCTGCTGGAGGCCGCCACGGTGGCCCGCTGGAGCCAGGCGCTGGCCGCGACAGGCAGCGCCGCCTGGCCCCTGGTCGACCTCCCGCTGCCGGCCGACGAGGTGCTGCGCTACATCGCGGCCAGCGCCGCTGCGCCCGAACTCGAAGCCGCCCTCGGCCCGGCGCCTTGGTGCGACCTGTCGCAGAGCTGGCTGCGCCACGGCCGCCCACCGCACGGCTGGCACCAGGACGGCGCCTTGCGATTCGACTTCCTGGCCCACGCCACCCAATCGGCGCCGGCCGACGCGCTGCTGGAACTGCGCACGCTGTGGATCGCGCTCACGCCCTGCGGCGAACACGCGCCCAGCCTGGGATGGATCGCCGCGCCCACGCCCGAACTGCTGCAGCCGGCGGCGCTGACCGATGCCGCCGTGCTGCGGCGATTCGGCGCCGCAGCCCGGCATCACGCCGTGCTGGACGCCGGCGACGCGTTGCTGTTCGACGGCACGCTGCTGCACCGCACGCACCTCACACCGGCCATGGACCGGCCACGTCTGAGCCTGGAGCTGCGCTTCTTCCGTGCCGGCGCCCTGCCGGCGCGCGTGGCCGGCGACGCCGGCGCAGTCTGGACCACGGACGCCACAGGCCAGCAGCGCGGCGCGTCTCACTGACGCTGCCGCGTCAGCCTTTCGCTGGCAGCGCGCTGCAGCCTCTCGGCCACCGAGGGTTCGCGTCGCACGGGTCCTTCAGCCGGTGCGGTGGCGGGGTCCTGACCCGGCGCCGCGGCCGCGGC
>CAZBUU010000013.1:0-33493 GCA_964495125.1 uncultured Rubrivivax sp. | reverse complement strand
CGGCGCGTCGTCGCGTTCGTGGGCCAGGAAGTACATCGTCAGCAGCTTGCCCTGCACCGCCGCCACGTCGGCACGGCCCTGCCGCGTGCGCACGTTCAGCCAGGGCGCGAATTCAGGGCTGTGGAACACCCAGGCGCCGTGCGTGCGCCACTGGTCGGCACGCGTGAGCGGCGGGTTCAGGCGGCCGGTGAAGCGGTGGTCCATGTCGGACTGGTCGTGCAGGCCCACCCAGAGGGCCGTGTTGTGGAACTCGCTGAGCACGCCCGGGTAGTCCTTCAGCTCGACGGTCTGGCCATCGACCTTGCGGATGATCTTGGCCCACTGGGACGGGAACGCGCCCCACACCGGCGTGCGGCGCTCGCCTTCCACCTTCGGCGCCTGGTACAGCAGCGCGATCGCCTGCCCGGGCTTCAGGCGGTAGACATGCTGCGGGCTGGGCGGCAAGGTCTTCTCCACCACCATGCCGCCGCTGACGGGGATGGTGTTGATGCCGCGGGTCATCTCCCAGGTCTTGAGCTGGCCCTGCAGCACCGTCCAGGGCCGCCAGGGCTTGTAGCTGCCGGCCGGATAGGGCACGCCGCCTTGCGCGCGCGCCCGCCCCGCGGCACCGAAGCCGGTGGCCAGGGCCAGGCCGGCCAGGAGACCGTCGCGGCGCTTCATGCCGCCCCCGGCGCAAGACCGGTCTCGGGGATCGCTTTGCGACGGGCGATGAGGAGGTGTGTAGGCATGATGAGGTCGGGCATGGGCCGTTGCCGGCGTTGGGGTCTCGCCGGCAGTGTTCCGCGCGGCCGCGCGGCGCGCACTGACCGACCGGACAGCGCCCGCCACCCTGTCCGCGGGGGCTGAGGCCAAGGTTCCCGCCGCGGTGAACTCCCGGTGAGGCCTGCATGAGCTCGGCTTCCTAGCATCGGTTCGGCGAGTCCGGCACTCCGGACTGCGTCCCACCACAGCCTGTCCAGGAGCCCCCCATGACCCCACGCATTCCTCATCGCCTGCGCACCGCCGCAACCGCTGCCGCCCTGCTCGCACTCGGCGCCTCGGCGCATGCCGACATCGTCGACGTGACCGTCACGGTGCAGAACCTGGCGCCCGCCAACAGCATCAGCTTCGCACCCCTGCACGTCGGCTTCAACAACGGCAGCTTCGACGCCTTCAACCTCGGCGGCGTGGCCACGGCGCCCATCATCTCGGTGGCCGAGGGCGGTGCCGGCGGCGCCTGGCAGGCGGCCTTCGCCGCGGCCGATCCGACGGCCACGCGGGGCACGATCGGCGGCCTGCTGCAGCCGGGCGGCACCAGCAGCATGACGTTCCGGGTGGACACCATGCTCAACCCCTTCTTCACCTTCGGCGCCATGGCCGTGCCCAGCAACGACTTCTTCATCGGCAACGACAGCCCCACCGAATACCGGCTCTTCGGTGCCGGCGGCAGCCTGAACGTGCCCAGCATCGTCATCAAGGCGAGCGAGGTCTGGGACGCCGGCTCGGAGGTCTTCGACCCGGCGGCTGCGGCCTTCGTCGGCAACAACGACCTGCGACGTGACCAGAACTCCGTCGTGGCCTTCAACTTCGCCGAGTTCGCGGCCTTCAACGGCCTCACCACCGGTGCCGGCTACGTCTTCAACAGCGCCCTGAGTGCCGACAGCGATGTCTACCGCATCAGCTTCGGCGTGTCGGCCGTTCCCGAGCCAGGCAGCTACGCGCTGATGGCCGCCGGTCTGATGGCCGTGGGCTTCGTGGCGCGCCGCCGCCGCGCCGGCCTGCCGCCGGCCGGTCCGGACGCGGCCTGAAGCGCTGAAGCAGGCGCTCTGTTCCAATGAACCGCCGGTGCCGCACAAGCGCGGCACCGGTCGCCCATGAACGAACACCTGTTGCTGGTCGAAGACGACGACGCGATCGCGGTGGCCCTGCGCCTGCACCTGGAAGGCGCGGGCTACCGCCTGCACCGCGAGGCCGACGGCCGGCAGGCCATGGCCGCCATCGACCGACAACGCTGGGACCTGGTCCTGCTGGACCTGATGCTGCCCGGCGCCGACGGCTGGGAGGTCTGCCGCCACCTGCGCGCCCGCCATGCCGACGTGCCGGTGATCATGCTCAGCGCACGCTCTGCCGAAGCGCACCGCGTGCTGGGGCTGGAACTGGGCGCCGATGACTACGTGGCCAAGCCCTTCTCGATGCTGGAGCTGGTGGCGCGCATCCGGGCGCTGCTGCGTCGCATCGAGCAGATGCGCTCGACCACGACATCGAAGCAGGAGTTCAGCTTCGGCCCGTTTCGCCTGGACACGGTGCGCCGCGAACTGCTGCGTGAAGGCACGCTCGTGCCCCTGACCTTGCGCGAGTTCGACCTGCTGCACTTCCTGCTGAAACACCCGGGCCGCCCCTTCAGCCGCGGCGAACTGCTGCAGCGCGTGTGGGGCGACGGCTTCGACGGCTACGAGCACACCGTCAACTCCCACATCAACCGCCTGCGCAGCCGCATCGAGGACGACCCGCGCAACCCCAGGCGCGTGGTCACCGTGTGGGGTGTGGGCTACCGCTTCGATCTGCAGCCCGCGCCATGAGCTGGCACCGGCCCTTCACCACCGCGTCCTTCACCACCCGCCTGTCGGTGGCCCTGGCCCTGCTGCTGCTGGCCTACGGCGCCTTCGTGGCGCTGCTCGGGCGGCAGGTGGCGGCCGAACAGGAGCAGGAATCGTCGCAGCGCCTGTCGCACGGGCTGGCCCGGCACATCGTGGAACACTGGCCCGAGATCGCCGCCTCCGACCGCGACGAGGCCGAGCGCGCCGCGCGCGGGGCCCTGCTGTCCATGCTGATGGCCGTGAATCCGGGTGTGCAGGTGTACCTGCTGGATGCGGACGGCCGTGTGCAGCACTACATCGGCGAGCCGGGCATGGTGCGGCAGCACCAGGTGGACCTGGCCGCCGTCCGCGCCTTCCTGGCCGGTGCTGCCTTGCCGCTTCGCGGCACCGACCCGATGGGTTCGGGCGTGCCCCGCATCTTCAGCGCTGCCATGTTTCCGGTTCGTGCGGGCGATGTGCGGCCACCGGGCTACCTCTACGTCATCCTGGACAGCCCCGCCCGCGACGCGGTGGCGGCCCAGGTCGGCGCCGACCGCGTCTGGCGGGGCGCGGCGATCGCCGCGGCCGCGGGCCTGCTGGTGACGCTGGGCCTGGGGCTGTTCACCTTCCGCCGCCTGACCCGGCCGTTGCAGCGCCTGGCCCAGGGCCTGCGCAACTACAGCCAACGCAGCTCAGACCCCGACCCCGGAGATCCGGCCCCGGGGACACCCAGCCCGCCCGGCGGTGACGAGGTGCAGGCTCTGGCCACCGCCTTCAGCGGCATGACCCGGCGCATCGAGGCACAGGCCGAGCGCGAGCAGCGCCAGGTGGCCGACCACCGCGAGATGATGGCCAGCGTGGCGCACGACCTGCGCACGCCGTTGACGGCGCTTCACGGCCACCTGGAAGCGCTGGCGGGCGAGGCCGCGCCCGACACCGCGCGCCGTGCCGCGGTGCTGCAGGCGGCGCTGGCGCAAAGCCGCAAGGTCAGCCGGCTCTCGCAGCAGCTGTTCGAGCTGGCGGCGCTGCAGTCCACGGGACAGGTGCTGCACCGCGAGCGCTTCTGCCTGGACGAAGTGGTGACGGATGCCGTGCAGAAGTTCGAACTCAGCGACGTGCAGCCCTCGGTCACCCTGCATGGCCTGCCGCCGGGACGCCTGGAACTCGACGGTGACCTGCAGTTGATCGAACGTGCCTTGACCAACCTGATCGACAACGCCGTGCGTCACGCCCCCGGCAGCCAGCCGGTGCGCGTGAGCCTGCGGCGCGAAGGCACGCAGGCGCAGATCGTGGTGGAGGACGGCGGGCCCGGGCTGCCAGGCGAACTGCACCAACGGCTGGACCAGGGCCTGTCGCTGCGTGACCCGCCCATCCGGCGCAGCAGCGGCGGCATCGGGGGCCTGGGGCTGGCCATCGCGCAGCGCGTGGCCGTGCTGCATGGCGGCAGCCTGCGGCCCCTGCCCACGACACGGGGCGGCACGCGGCTGTGCCTGGCCCTGCCGCTGGCGGCCTGAGCGTCGCCGGCGCTGGTGGATCCGCCGATGCAAAGACTTCGGTATCGCTTGCAAATGCGAATGGTTCTCATTACGATGAAGCCATGAACTCCCTGCCGCCGTCGACCGTCCCACCGACCGAACCGGCCGCCGCCAGCTCCCGGCAGCGCCTGTGGGACCTTCCCGAATCCGCCCACGTGCTGCTGCTGGGCCTGAGTCTTTCCCCTGCCGCGCTGCGCACGCACGTGGCGCGTGCGCTGTCGCAGCACCACCGCGTCAACGTCGAGCTGCAGGGCAGCGACACCGACCTGCTCTTCGCCACCGTGCATGACCTGGGCAGCCGCAACGCGCTGTCCGAGGCCCTGGAGCGGCGGCTCGACGCGCTGCATGCCGCGGCCTGCCAGCGTTTCGCCCGGCTCAGGGACGCCGAGGCGCTGCGCTCCGCCTGGCAGCAGGCCCTGAAGGCTGGCGAGACGGCGGCCGCGCTGTGGGCGCTGCTCACCCACCGCCACGGGGGTCCGCTGCGGGACGAGGTGCTGATGCAGGCGCGCACCTGGGCTGTCGAGCGGGCGCGCGTGGGCAACGCCGCCGGCCGTGAGCGGCTGGCCCTGCTGGCCGAACTCACTGAGCTGAGGGCCCACGAGCAGGCGGCGCAGCGGCGCCACCTGGCGCACCAGCAGGCCAGCGAAGCGGCATTGCAGCAGCTGCGCGAGGCGCTGGCCGCTGCGCAAGGCGAGGCGCGGCGCTGGCAGGCGCTGGCCGAGGCCCGCACGGCGCCGGCCGCCAGGCCTGCATCCAGCCTGCCCGCGCTGCGCCCGGGTCCGGCGACGCCCCGCGCAGCGCGGGACAGCGGGCCGGCGCAGCCGCCGGCGGCCGCCGCAAGCCCGGTCCGGCCGGCGGCCGACCCGCCTGACGTGCAGGGCCGGCGCGTACTCTGCGTGGGCGGCGTGCAGCGCGCCGTGTCGCGCTACCGTTCACGCGTCGAGCAGCTCGGCGGCGAATTCGAGCACCACGACGGCGGCGCCGAGGCCGGCACGCGGCGTCTGGACGCCTGCCTGCAGCGCGCCGACCTCGTGCTGTGCCAGGCCGGATGCATCAACCACGAGGCCTATCACCGCATCAAGCGCCACTGCCTCGAGCGCGGCACGCCGTGCATCTTCCTGGCCCGGCCCAGCCTGGCTCACCTGGAGCGCGCACTGGCCCAGGGTCAGCGGTCGCGTGCGGCATGAACAGCGACGATGACGGCCTGGTGGCGCGCTGCCGGCGCGAACGCCTGAACCGCACACGCCGCCACGACCTGCAGGCCGTGCTGGCGCTGCTGGTGACGGTGATGCTGGTGTTCGTCCTGCTGCCTCCGCCCGCCCACGCGGCGGCAGCCGCCGCTCAGCGCGACGGCGCGACGAACTCGCCGAAGGGCTTCAGCTGCTCGGCAATGGCCGCCTGGTCGCCCACGACCACGATGCTCTGCGTCTCGGGCGCGAAGTACTTGCGGCCGATCTCGCGCACCTGCTCGGCGCTGACCTTGTGCACCGCGGGCACGAACTCGGCCAGGCGGCTTGGCGGCAGGCCCACCATCCAGTCGCGCGCCAGCCGTTGCGCCAGCGCGCCCTGCTGCTGCACGCCCAGCACATAGGTGCCGGCGAGGTAGCGCTTGGCCACCGTCAGTTCGGCCGCCGGCACGGGCTCGGTGCCCAGCCGGCGGTACTCGGCGACGAACTCCTTCAGCGAGGCGCCGGTCACCTCGTTGCGCACGTCGGCGCCACCGAAGATGCCGCCACCCAGGGCGTGGCTGCGGCCGCTGGCCCCGGCGCCATAGGTGTAGCCCTTCTCTTCGCGCAGGTTGAGGTTGATGCGGCTGGTGAAGCCGCTGCCGATGACGGCACTGGCCACACGCAGCGCCACGTCGTCGGCGGCCGACACGGGCAGGCCCGGCCGGCCCAGCCTCAGCGTGCTCTGCGTGCTGCCGGCGCGGTGGATGAGCACGCGCTGCGGCGCCGCCTGGGCGGCCACCGCGGGCGTCGCGGGCGGCGCTGCGCCTTCGGTCTTCCAGTCGCCGAATGCCGCGGTGGCCCAGGCCTGCGCGTCCTTCACCGCCACGCGGCCGGCGATCACCAGCACGGCCTGGTCAGGGCGGAAGCGGCGCGCGTGCTCGGCGCGCAGCGCCTCGGCCGTGGTGCCGGTGATGGAAGCTTCCGTGGCCTGCGTGCGGCCGTAGGGGTGGCTGCCGTAGACGGCCTTGGCCAGCGCACCGTCGGCCAGGAAGCCGGGCTGCGCCGCGGCGGCCTTCAGCGCCTGCAGCGCGTTGTCGCGCGCCAGCTTCACCTCGTTGTCGGCAAAGGCCGGCTGGCGCGCCACCTCGGCGAACAGCTTCACCAGGGCCTCGCCGCGCGAGGCCAGCGCGTTGGCCGAGAGCACCACGCCGTCGTTGCCGGCATCGGCGCCGATGGCGCCGCCCAGCGCCTGCACGGCCTCGGCCAGCGCCTTGGCTTCGCGCTGCTTCGTGCCTTCGGTCATCAGGCCGGCCAGCAGGCTGGCCAGGCCGGGGCGGTCGGCCGGGTCGGCGGTGTAGCCGGCACCCTTCACGGCCAGCACCAGGTCCACGCGCGGCAGGCCCTGGCGCGGCAGCACCCAGACCTGCAGGCCATTGGGCAGGGTCTGGCGCTCGATCTTCGGCGCGGGCAGTGGCTTGTCGGGGCCGAAGGGCGGCAGTTCCCGGGGCAAGGGCTGGGCCGGGGCCAGCGCGGGTGCGATGGCGGCCAGCGCCAGCAGCAGAATCAGGGCGGGCTTCATTTCGGGGCTCCGGAAGCGGCGGCGGCCGGGGCCGCGGGCTGGGGCTGGCGGTCGATGACCGAACGGCGCTGCGGCGCCAGGTACAGCGCGGCGACGCGCTGCACGTCGGCGGCGCTGACGGCCTCGATCCACTCGGGCACCTTCATCGCCACCTTCGCGTCGCCCCACAGCGCCTGCAGCCGGGCCAGCAGGTCGGCGCGGTCGACGAAGCCCTCCAGGCCGTTGTTCCAGTCGGCCATCAGGCGCGTCTTCACGCGCGCCAGCATGGCGGCATCGGGGCCGTTCTTCGCGATCTTCGCGATCTCTTCGTCCATCGCCGCCAGCACGGCGTCGGCATTCGTCGTGGGCTTGTACAGCGCGAACACGGTGAACAGCGTGGGGCCGTCGAACTCCCAGGCGCCGGCCAGGCCGTACAGGCCTTCGGCGCCAAGCGCGAGTTCGCGGCCCTTCACCAGGCCCTGGTACAGCACCGAGGCGTTGCCGCCGACGAGCATCTCGCCCAGCACCACCATGGGCGCGTGGTCGGCGCTGCCGCGCTGCGGCATCTTCCAGGCCGCGGCCAGCGCCGGCACCTGGGCCAACGGGTCGCCCTGCTTCAGGCGGCGCGGTGACTCGTTCAAGGGTTCGCTGAAGTCGGAACGCGGCGGCACCTTGCGCGCGGGGATGCCACCGAAGTACTTCTTCGCCAGCGCGAAGGCCCGTGCCGGGGTCACGTCACCGGCGATCGACAGCACGGCGTTGTTGGGGCCGTAGAAGTCGCGGTGGAAGGCGCGCACGTCGTCCAGGTTGGCGCGGTCCAGGTCCTCGAAGCTGCCGTAGCCGTCGTGGGCGTTCTCCCACTTGTCGAAGGCCAGCTTGGCGATGTCGATCCACATGAAGCCGGCGTAGGGCGTGTTGGTGACGTTGGTGCGGATCTCCTCCTTCACCACGTCCTGCTGGTTCTTCAGCGTCTCGGCGTTGAAGTCCAGCGTGCGCATGCGGTCGGCTTCCAGCCACAGCAGCGCTTCCAGCGCCGAGACGGGCGCGGTCTCGATGTAGTTGGTGAAGTCCGGCCGCGTGCTGCCGTTGTTGCTGCCACCGCCGGCGGAGGTGACCTTGTCGAACACGCCCTTCTTCGCCTTGGGCGTGCCCTGGAACATCAGGTGCTCGAAGAGGTGGGCGAAGCCGGTGCGGCCTTTCGGCTCCAGCCGCATGCCGACCTTGTAGACCACGCTGATGCCCACGGTGGGCGCGCTGGGGTCGGGCGAAACGACGACGGTCAGGCCGTTGTCGAGCTTCCTCACCTCGATGGGAATGGGCCAGCGGTCGGCGGCGGTGGCAGGCCAGGCCAGCAGGGCCAGGCACAGGAACAGCAGTGGGCGCACGATGAAACTCGGGTGGTGGCGGGCGGCGCGCAGTGTGCCTGAGCGCGGCGTTCCCGGGCGGCGTTGCGACGGAAGGCGACAATCGGCCCCTCAACCGATGCCACAAGCCCCCGAACTTCCCGCCCTTCCCACCCAGACCCTGGACCGCCTGCGCGCCCTGGCCTATGCCCTGCCGCAGGTGCTTCGCCCCGCCGACCTGGGGCTGGAAGACGGCCGCGGCACCGACGCGAGCCTGCGCGAGAAGGGCCTGCTGCTGTTGCAGAAGGCCCTGACCGGCCAGCGCCCCAGCCGCTGGATCGAACCGCGCCTGGTGGACGCCGCGCTGGCCCATGCCGAGGCGATGGCCGGCCAGCCGCACCCGCGGCCGCTGATGCTGGAGCGCACCAACACCCTGCACGGCATGGGGGTGTCGCGCGTGGCCTTGGCCGGGCTGCCGCGCTGGCTGCGCCTGACCAAGCACTCGCTGGCGCTGCCCGAAGCGGGCTGGACGCTGCCGGTGCTGTTCCACGCCCCGGTGGACGAGGGCGCCCTGTGGGCCTGGTTCCGCGACGGCGATCTCGCTGCCCTGCAGGCCGCACTCGGCACGCCGCAGCCCTACCCGCAGGCTGCGGCGCTGCTGGCGCATGTGCAGGCGCTGGTGGACAAGAGCCGCGCCGCCGCGCCGCAGCACCTGGGCAGCCTGCTGCCCGCGCTGCAGGCCGAAACCGCCACGCCGCGCGAGCCCGAGGCCCTGCTGGCCGCCTGCACCCGCGCGCAGGAGCGCTGGGCCCGGCGTGCCCAGGAACTGGACACGCTGCAGGGCCTGGAGAGCGAACTCGGCTTCGCCAGCTACCCCGACAGCTTTGCCGCCGCCCGCCGTCTGCAACGCAAGGTGGTCATCTACGCCGGCCCGCCCAACAGCGGCAAGACGCACGCCGCCTTCGAGCGCCTGGCGCAGGCGCTGGACGGCGCCTACCTGGCGCCGCTGCGCCTGCTGGCCCTGGAAGGCCGCGACCGCCTGCTGGCCCAAGGCGTGCCCTGCTCGCTGCTGACGGGCGAAGAGAACGTGCCGGCGCCCGGCGCGCGCGTCGTCAGCAGCACCATCGAGATGCTGTCCACCACGCGCGAGCTGGACGTGGCCGTGGTGGACGAAGCGCAGATGCTGTTCGACGGCTCGCGCGGCTGGGCCTGGACGCAGGCCATCGTGGGCGCGCCGGCGCGGGAGCTCATCGTCATCTGCAGCAGCTACGCCGTGCCCGCCGTGCGCAACCTGCTGGGCCTGTGCGGCGAACGCGCCGAGCTGCGCGAGTTCATCCGCAAGCAGCACGTGGACCTGCTGCCCAAGCCCATGCCCGTGGCCCAGCTGGCCCTGGGCGACGCCGTGGTCGCCTTCAGCCGCCGCGAGGTGCTGCAGCTGCGTGACCGCATCGCCGCCGCCGGCCACCCCACCAGCGTGATCTACGGCGCGCTGCCGCCCGAAGTGCGCAAGCGAGAGGCCGAGCGCTTCGCCAGCGGCGAATCGCACATCCTCGTGGCTACGGACGCCATCGGCATGGGCCTGAACCTGCCCATCCGCCGCGTGCTCTTCGCGACGATGCTGAAGTTCGACGGCACCGCCGACCGCCCGCTGGAAGAGACCGAGGCGCACCAGATCGCCGGCCGCGCCGGCCGCTTCGGCATGCACGACGAAGGCTTTGCCGGCGTGCTGGACGAGGCCGAGCCTGATGCGCTGCAGCGCCTGCGCGAGCTGCTGGCGCGCCAGCCGCAGGCGCCTTCGGCCTTCAAGGCGCCGGTGGCGCCGGGGCCCTGGCACCTGGACACCATCGCCTCGCGCCTGCACCTGGACAAGCTGTCGTCGGTGCTGGCCGTGTTCATGGAACAACTGAAGCTGGACGACGCGCACTTCCAGGTGGCCGAACTGCAGCAGATGCTGGACCTGGCCACGCAGCTGGACGCCTGCGCCGCGTCGCTGAACCTGCGCCAGCGCTTCATCTACGCGCAGGCGCCGGTGGACGTGCGCAGCGAGGACCAGGTGGAAGACTTCCTGGCCTGGGCCGCCTCGCACGCGCGCACCGGCCAGGCCGGACGGCCGGAGTTCCTGGACCGTGTGGACGGCCACAGCCGGCTCGACCGCATGGAACAGGGCCTGCGGGCCTGCACGCTGTGGCTGTGGCTGGGGCTGCGCTTCGAGGGCGTGTTCGGCCATGTGCAGGACGTGCTGGACCTGCGCGAGAGCCTCAACGAAGGCATAGAGCGGCAGTTGGCCGGCGCCAAGCCGCTGGCGCGCGAAAGGCAGCGGCGCGGCGGCCGTCGCTGAACGTTCAGCCGCCGGCGCGCCTGGCCGCGTGCCCCTGCTGCTTCAGCAGGTCGATCACGCGCTCCACATGGTCGCCCTGCACCTCCAGCACGCCGTCACGCACCGTGCCGCCGGCCCCGCAGGCGCTGCGCAACTGCTTGCCCAGGGCGGCCAGCGCATCGGCCGGCAACGCCAGCCCGCGCACCAGCGTGACGACCTTGCCACCGCGGCCCTGCTTCTCGCGGCTCACGCGCACCTGGCCATCGCCCAGCGGCCGCGCCTTCGCGGCGGCGGCGCAGGCACAGGCGCTCAGCGGCTGGCGGCATTCGGGGCAGGTGCGGCCGCCCTCGGTGGAATAGACGAGGCGGCTGGCGTGGGCATCGCGGGCGGCGGACATGCCGCCTTTCTACCTCAGGGCTGCGGCCCCGGCACCGAGATCATCCAGCCGAGGCCGAAGCGGTCTTCCAGCATGCCGAAGCAGGGCGACCAGAACGTGGCGCCCAGCGGCATCTCCACCTGGCCGCCTTCGGCCAGGGCCCGGAACACGCGCTCGGCGGCGGCCGCGTCGGCCACGTTGAAGGACAGCTTGAAGCCGCTGAAGCCCGTCTTGCCGCTGCACATGCCGTCGCTGACCATGACCACGCTCTGGCCGATCTGCAGCGTGGCATGCATCACCTTGTGCTCGCTGCCTGGCGGCAGCATGCCGGGCGGCGGGGCCTCGGGGCCTTCGCCGTAGCGCATCAGGAACTGGACTTCCGCGCCCAGCACCTCGCGGTACAGGGCGATGGCTTCGTCGCAGCGGCCTTCGAAGAACAGGTAGGGCTGGATCTCGATCATGTGTCTCTCCATCGGGTGCGCCCCGGACACGGCGCGCTGTCTCCACGACGGGCCGCGGCGCGCGTTTTCGACAAGTCGCGCTACAGCCAGCCGGACTTCCTGAAGCGCCAGTACATCACGCCGCACACGGTGGCGATGAGCCCCAGCGCCATCGGGTAGCCCCAGGGCCATTTCAGCTCGGGCATGTGCTCGAAGTTCATGCCCCACACGCCGACGAAGAAGGTGGCCACGGCGAAGATGCCGGCCCAGGCCGCCAGGCGCTTGGTGTTCTCGCTCTCGTCGATGGTCACCATGGACAGGTTCACCTGGATGGCGGTGGCGATGGTGTCGCGCAGGGCGTCCAGCGTGGCGTTGCAGCGCGCGAGGTGGTCGTAGACGTCGCGGAAGTAGTCCTGGCTGCGCTCGCAGACCTGCGGCACGCGCCCGCCCCACAGCTTGCCCGTGGCCTCCATCAGCGGCAGCACGGCGTGGCGCACGGTGCCGACGCGGCGCTTGAGCGCATACAGGCGCTCGATGTTCTGGCGCGCGCTGCCGGGCTCGAAGATCTTGTCCTCGATGGCTTCCAGGTCCTGCTCCATCATGTCGATGACGGGGAAGTAGCGGTCCACCACGGCGTCCATCAGCGCGTAGTACACGAAGCTGGCGCCCTGCTTGAGGAGGTGCGGCTCGCGCTCCGCCCGTTCGCGCACGCCCAGGAAGCCCTGTGTGCTGCTGCGCCGCGCGCTGAGCACGAAGTTGTGGCCCACGAAGACTGCCACCTCGCCGAGACGCAGCTCGTCGGTGGGCGAGTACTCGATCATGTGCATCACGGTGAAGAGCGTGTCGCCGTACTCCTCGATCTTCGGCCGCTGGTGGCCGTGGCGGGCGTCCTCCACCGCCAGGTCGTGCAGGCCGAACTGGCGCTGCATCTCGCCCAGTTCCTCGTCGCTGGCCTCCTTCAGCGCCACCCAGACGAAGCAGCCGGGTCGTGCCAGGTACTCGGCGATCTGCGACACCGCGATGTCCGCCAGCTTGGCCCCCTGCTGGTAGGCGACGCAGTTGATGAGCATGCGAAGGAACCCCGGGAAAGCGGAAGGCGGCGGGCAGTGTCGCACGCGGCCCGGGGCGTGTCCGGCCCGATGGCCGAAGGCCGCATGCCGCGCTAGGCTTGCGCCTGACCATGTCTTCCACCGTCATTCCCATCGTCGCCGCCGAAGCGACACGGCTGCGACAGCGCGAGAAGCCCAAGGGCCGCCGCATGGACCCGGCCGCGCTGGCCGAGGTGCAGGCGCTCGTCGGCGAAGGCCCGCACCGGCGCGACCTGCTGATCGAACGGCTGCACCGCCTGAACGACCACTTCGGCCAGCTTGCCACGCCGCACCTGGCGGCGCTGGCCCGGCTGATGAAGCTGCCGCAGGCCGAGGTCTTCGAGGTGGCGAGCTTCTACCACCACTTCGACGTCGTGCACGAAGACGCGGAGGGCGTCGTGCCCGCGCCGCCGCGGCTGACGGTGCGCGTATGCGACAGCCTCAGCTGCTCGCTGGCCGGTGCCGCCGACCTGCTGCACCAACTGCCCGCGCTGCTGGGCACCGAAGTGCGTGTGCTGCCCGCGCCCTGCATCGGCCGCTGCGAGCAGGCGCCGGCGGTGGTGGTGCACCAGCATCCCCTGGCCAGGGCCACGGTCGGCAGCGTGAGGGCGGCGGTCGAGACCGGCGAGCGCAACGCGCCCGCGCCGGCGGCCACGCGCCTGGCCGACTACGTGGTGCAAGGCGGCTACGGCCTGCTGGCGGACTGCCTGGCGGGCCGGCGCAGCGTCGAAGAGATCATGCGCACCATGGAGTCCTCGGGCCTGCGCGGCCTGGGCGGCGCCGGCTTTCCGGCCGGGCGCAAGTGGCGCATCGTGATGAACGAGCCGGCGCCGCGCCTGCTGGTCGTCAACATCGACGAAGGCGAGCCCGGCACCTTCAAGGACCGCGTGTTGCTGGAGACCGACCCGCACCGCTTCCTGGAAGGCCTGTTCGTCGCGGCCTGGGCCATCGGCGCGGCCGGTGTCTACGTCTACCTGCGCGACGAGTACCACGGCGCGCGCGCGCTGCTGCAGGCCGAACTGGCCGCCCTGCGCGCCAACCCGCCGGTGCCCGGCCTGCCCGAGGTGGACCTGCGGCGCGGGGCCGGCGCCTACATCTGCGGTGAGGAGTCGGCGCTCATCGAGTCCATCGAAGGCCGGCGCGGCCTGCCGCGCCTGCGCCCGCCCTACGTGGCGCAGTCGGGCCTGTTCGGGCGGCCGACGCTGGTGCACAACCTGGAGACGCTGTACTGGGTGCGCGAGCTGCTGGACACCGGCGCACGCCACTTCGCGGCGCAGGGCCGGCGCGGGCGCCAGGGGTTGCGGCGCTTCTCGGTGTCGGGCCGCGTGCGCGAGCCGGGGCTCAAGCTGGCGCCGGCGGGCATCACGCTGAACGAGCTGATCAGCGAACACTGCGGCGGCCTGCTGCCAGGCCACGCGCTGTACGCCTACCTGCCGGGCGGGGCCTCGGGCGGCATCCTGCCGGCGCACCTGGCCGACCTGCCGCTGGACTTCGACACCTTGCAGCCGCACGGCTGCTTCATCGGCTCGGCCGCGGTGATGGTGCTGACGAAGAGCGAACAGCACCTGGACCGCGCGGTGGACGCGGCGCGCAACCTGATGCGCTTCTTCGAAGACGAGAGCTGCGGCCAGTGCACGCCCTGCCGCGTGGGCACGGCGAAGATGCGCGCGCTGATCGAAGCGCCGCGCTGGGACGCGGTGCTGTTGGCGGAGCTGTCGCAGGTGATGCGCGACGCTTCCATCTGCGGCCTGGGTCAGGCCGCGCCCAACCCGGTGGACTGCGTGCTGCGCTACTTCGCCGACGAACTGGACGGCCCATGAACGCGCGAGAGAGGCTCAGCTTCACGCTCGACGGCCGCACGGTGCAGGCGCAGGCCGGCGAAACCCTGCTCGCCGTGGCCGACCGCGAAGGCATTCCCGTGCCGCGACTGTGCGCCCTGGACGGCCTGCGCCCCGCCGGCAACTGCCGCGCCTGCGTGGTGGAGGTGGCCGGCGAACGCACGCTGGCCGCCGCCTGCTGCCGAACGGCGGCACCCGGCATGCAGGTGCAGACCGCCAGCCCGCGCGCGCGCCAGGCGCAGCAGATGGTGCTGGAACTGCTGCAGGCCGACCTGCCCGAGACCGCGCTGACGCGCCACAACGAGGTCGACCACTGGGCCGCGAAGCTCGGCCTCGGCCGCCCGCGATTCGCGCCGCGCGAGCAGCCGGCGCCCGACCGCACGCACGCCGCCATCGCCGTCAACCTGGACGCCTGCATCCAGTGCACGCGCTGCGTGCGCGCCTGCCGCGAGGTGCAGGGCAACGGCGTCATCGGCCTGGCCTTCCGCGGGCACCGTGCGCAGATCGTCTTCGACATGGGCGATGCGATGGGGGCCTCCACCTGCGTGGCCTGCGGCGAGTGCGTGCAGGCCTGCCCCACCGGTGCGCTGTCCCCTGCCGCTGCGGGGGCCGCCGTGCCGGACCGCAGCGTCGATTCGCTGTGCCCGTACTGCGGCGTCGGCTGTCAGCTCACTTACCACGTGAAGGACGAGAGGATCCTCTACGTGGAAGGCCGCGACGGCCCCGCCAACCAGGGCCGCCTCTGCGTGAAAGGCCGCTACGGCTACGACTACGTGCGCCATGCGGACCGGCTCACCGTGCCCCTGGTGCGCAAGCCCGGCGTGCCCAAGAACCCCGACGCCACGCGCGAGGAAGCGCGCGCCGCGTTCCGCGAAGCCACGTGGGACGAAGCGCTGGCGCTCGCCGGCGGCGGCCTGGCCCGCCTGCGCGACGCGCACGGCCCGCGCGCGCTGGCCGGCTTCGGCTCGGCCAAGGGCAGCAACGAGGAGGCCTACCTCTTCCAGAAGCTCGTGCGGCTGGGTTTCGGCAGCAACAACGTCGACCACTGCACGCGCCTGTGCCACGCCAGCAGCGTGGCGGCGCTGCTGGAAGGCATCGGCTCGGGCGCGGTGAGCAACCCGGTACGCGACGTGGCGCTGGCCGAGGTGGTGATCGTCATCGGCGCCAACCCGACCGTGAACCACCCGGTGGCGGCCAGCTGGATCAAGAACGCCGTGGCCGCGGGCACGAAGCTGGTGGTGATGGACCCGCGGCGCCACGAGCTGGCGCGCATCGCCACGCACGCGCTGCACTTCCAGCCCGACACCGACGTGGCGCTGCTCAATGCGCTGATGCACGTCATCGTCAACGAGGGCCTGGTCGACAGGCGCTTCATCGCCGAGCGCACCGAGGGCTTCGAGGCGCTGGCCGCGAACGTGAAGGGCTACAGCCCCGAAGCCATGGCGCCGGTGTGCGGCATCGCGGCGGAGACGATCCGCGCCGTGGCGCGGCTGTACGCCACGAGCCGCGCTTCGATGATCCTGTGGGGCATGGGCGTCAGCCAGCACGTGCACGGCACCGACAACGCGCGCTGCCTCATCGCGCTGGCGCTGATGACGGGCCAGATCGGCCGCCCCGGCACCGGCCTGCACCCGCTGCGCGGGCAGAACAACGTGCAGGGGGCTTCCGACGCCGGGCTCATCCCGATGATGTTCCCGGACTACCAGCGCGTGGACGACGCCGACGCGCGGCGCCGCATGGCGCAGGCCTGGGGCGTGGCGCCCGAGGTGCTGGCCGGCGAACCGGGCCTGACCGTGGTGGAGGTGATGCACGCCGCCGACGCGGGCACCTTGCGCGGCCTGTACGTGATGGGCGAGAACCCCGCCATGAGCGACCCCGACGCCAACCACGCGCGGCAGAGCCTGGCGAAGCTGGAACTGCTGGTGGTGCAGGACCTCTTCCTCACCGAGACCGCGGCGCTGGCCGACGTGGTGCTGCCGGCCTCGGCCTTCGCCGAGAAGTGGGGCAGCTTCACCAACACCGACCGCCTGGTGCAGCTGGCGCGGCCGGTGCTGGCGCCACCCGGGCAGGCGCGGCAGGACCTGGCCATCCTCATCGACATGGCGGCGCAGCTGGGCCTGGACTGGCGTGGCTACGGCGAGGGCGAGCAGGCCGTCTCGCGCGTGTTCGAAGAGATGCGCCACACCATGCCCAGCATCGCCGGCATCTCGTGGGCACGCCTGGCCGCCGTCGGCGCCGTGACCTACCCCTGCCATGAAGAAGACGAACCGGGCGAGCCGGTGGTCTTCACCGATCACTTCCCCACCGCCAGCGGGCGCGCGCGCTTCGTACCGGCCGACATCGTGCCCGCCGACGAGCGGCCCGATGCCGACTACCCGCTGGTGCTGATCACCGGCCGCCAGCTGGAGCACTGGCACACCGGCAGCATGACGCGCCGGGCGCAGGTGCTGGACGTCATCGAGCCCGAGCCCGTGGCACTGATGCATCCGCAGGACCTGGCCGCGCTCGGCCTGGCGCCGGGCGCGCCGGTGACGCTGCAGTCGCGCCGCGGTGAGATCACGCTCTACGCGCGGGAGGACGACAGCTCGCCGCCCGGCACCGTGTTCGTGGCCTTCTGCTGGTTCGAGGCGGCCGTGAACCGCCTCACCAACCCGGCGCTGGACCCGGTGGCGAAAATCCCCGAGTTCAAGTACTGCGCCGTGCGCGCACGCCCAGGATCGCCATGAGCCCCCCCACCGACTTCGTGCTGCGCGGCGAGCACATCACCCTGGACGCGCTGCTGAAGGCCACCGGCCTGGCCGGCAGCGGCGGCGAAGCCAAGCTGCAGATCCAGGCCGGCGAAGTGGCCGTCAACGGCGAGGTGGACCTGCGTCGCGGCCGCAAGCTGCGCGCCGGCGACGTGGTCACGGCACGGGGCCGGCGCGTTCAGCTCACACGACCTTCACCACCACCATCGTCTGGTTGAGCAGCTGGTAGGCGATCTCGCCGAAGGTCACCGGGCCGGCCACACCACCGATGGCCTTGCCCTCCAGTTCGCCGAAGACGAAGTTGAGGATGCAGTTGCAGGACATGACGGTGCCCTGCCCGTCCAGCGCCGCGATGCGCTGGCGGAAGTCGCCGGCGTAGTCGGCCACCGGGCGGGCGAAGCGGTACACCACGCCCGGGAACACCGGCGCGTACAGCTGCACGGCGCCGCCGGCCGGGCCCACGCTCTGCAGCGATACGTTGACGCGGGCGCCGGCGTAGTCGCCCACCAGCGGCAGCTTGCCGTGCTCCAGCCCACGCTGGCGCACGTAGTCGGCGAAGTTCACCGTCTCGCCGTTGACCTGGCAGTCGCCGACCTCGAAGCCCACTTGCTTGAACTCCAGGCGGTCGCCTGAGTCGGGTTCGAACAGGTTGACGATCTCCACCAGTGCCATCTTCTCCGCCGGCAGGGTGACGTAGGCCACCACGGCCCGGTCTGCGTGGCGCGCGGCGCTGCGGCCGTCATAGACCTTGGGCGTGACGCGGCCGATGTCCTGCAGATGCACGCCGGAGATCCAGCCCACGGTGGGCTTGAGGAAGGCGCCTTCGTAGCTGGCGGCCTTGTCCGCGAACTCGCGGTGGCAGGCGCCCCCGGCGGGCATGATGGTGACGGCGAAGCCGTTTTCCGGCCCGTTGCCGGCGATGCCGGCCAGTTCGTCGGCACCGTAGCTGGCGATGGTGACGCTGCCCAGGCCAGTGAGGTCGGTGACGAAGACCCGGTCGTCCTGCACCACCACGCCGCCTTCCTTCAGCATGAAGTAGGGGATGGTGCCGCCGATCCAGGCGCCGGGCGGCAGGCGGTCCAGCGCGGCTTCGGGGCCGGCAACGCTCAGCGCGTGGCCGGCGCGGATCAACTCCGCGGCGGCCTGTACGGTCATCAGTTGGTTGATGGCGGTGTCCTTCAGACGCTGGTGAGTTGCTGGATTTCCTGGCCGAGCACGCGCTCCCACTTGGCGAAGAAGGCGTGGATCTCGGCGGCTTTCTGGGGTATCGGGTCGGTGCTGCGCTCCAGACGTTTGGTCATGAACTGCGTGCCCAGGTGCTGGGTCTTGATGCGGGACAACGAGCCGGCGGCGAGACGCTGCCAGCAGGGATGGTTCGGTGCCGGAACGGCCATGGGGGTCTCCTTAGACGTTGGCGCGCCAAAGGCCGCTGTGCCCGGGCGCTTCGACAGGTGTCGGCACCCGGCGATGAACGTTGAGGCCGCCGAGCCAGCTAGCCGCTGCGTCTTTGCGCTGGATCAGCTTCCGGCCGAATGTCCCGTGTCGACCCGTGCCGGCGTGCGCATCAGCCGGATGGCGTGGAACGGACACACCACGGCGCAAAGGCCGCAGGCCGTGCAGTCCTGGGCGTCGTGCAGCACGGCGCGCTTCTTCCAGTGCTGCACTTCCAGGCTCAGCAGGTGCGGCGCGCAGGCACCGACGCAGCGGCCGCAGCCGGTGCAGCGGGCGGGGTCGATGGCGGGCAGGCGGGGCGGCACGCGGCCAGCTTAGCGATGAACTGCGAGAGCGGGGGCATGAACGGCGCCATCACCCCACGCGGGCGCGGCCAGAATGAAGCCACCGGCCGCCTGCGGCCAGCCATCGCCGGGGTTCGCCATGCACCTTGCCAACCAGGCCCTGCTTGCGCTCGTGAGCCTCATGGCGCTGGCCCCCGGCGCGCAGGCGCAGGCCCTGACGCCGCAGGCCCGGCGCGACGACCTGGCGCAGTTCCGCACCGAGTTCCTGGCCCGTGACCGCGCCTACGCGCCGGCCGCGCGACGCCAGGCGGAGCAGGCCCTGGCCGACCTGGAGACGCAGATCGACACGCTCGACGCCACCGCCTTCGCGCTGGCGCTGGCGCGCACGGCGGCGCTGGCCGACAACGGCCACAGCATCGCCTGGCCGGGCCCCCGCGCTGCACGCGGCCCGCGGGTGCCGCTGCGCCTGCTGCCCCTGGGCGACGACTTCGTGGTGCTGCGGGCGCGCAGCGCCCATGCCGACCTGCTGGGCGCGCGGCTGCTGGCCATCGACGCGGCGCCCATGGCCAGGCTGCGCGAGGCCGCGCGCAGCCTGGCCGGCGGCGTGGTCGCGTGGCGCGACCTGCAGGCCCCACCCTTTCTCGAGAGCCCGGAGCAGCTGCGCGCGCTGGATCTGGCCGAAGCCGCCGACGCCGCCACCTACCACTTCCAGCTGGCGGACGGCCGCCGCGTGGAACGCCGCCTGGTGGCCGAGCCGGCGGCCCCGAAACGCCCGCAGGCCGAGAACATGCGGCTGCTGCTGCCGGAAGTGACGCCACCGGAATTCGAGGGCCAGGACACCGACTGGCGCGGCCTGCTGCCCCTGGCGCAGGCGCCGTGGTCGCTGCAGGACGCCGCACAGCCCTTCCGCTGGCGCGCACTGCCGGCGCTGAAGGCGCTGCAGCTGGACCTGCGCCGGACGCGCGACGCACCGGGTGCGAAGCTGGCCGACTTCTTCGACACCGTGCGCGCGGCCGTGCGCGAGCACAAGCCGCAGCACCTGGTGGTGGACCTGCGCCAGAACGGCGGCGGCGACCTCACCCGGGCTCGCGACTTCGCCGAGAGCCTGCCGTCCCTGGTGCCGGGCCGCGTGTTCGTGCTCACCGGCCCGGCCACCTTCTCGGCGGCCATCTCGTTCGCGGGCTACCTGAAGCAGGCCGCACCCGAGCGCGTGCGCATCGTGGGCGCCCCGGTGGGCGACCGCCTGGAGTTCTTCGCCGAGGGCCGCACGGTGCGGCTGGCGCACTCGGGCGAGCTGCTGCTGTACGCCACCGAACGGCACGACTACGTCGACGGCTGCCGCCGCCACACCGACTGCCATGCCCCCGTGGTGCAGCGTCCCATCGCCGTGGGCAGCCTGGCCCCCGACCTGCCGGCGCCGTGGACGCTGGACGCCTACCGCCGCGGCGAGGACCCGGCGCTCACGGCCGTCGAAAACGCGCTGGCCGGGCGCTGAGGCGCCGGAGGCGGCCGCGGCTCAGCGGTCGGTGCAGGAGATGCAGGGGTCGACCGAGGCCTGGATGATGGACAGGTCGGCCAGCGGTTGGCCCACGACCATGGCCTCCAGCACCGGGATGTTGACGAAGGACGGCGTGCGGATCTTCACCCGCGCCGGCCCGTTGCCGCCCTCGGAAGCGACGTAGTACAGCGCCTCACCGCGCGGCGCCTCGGTGCGCACCGTGGCCTCGCCGGCGGGAATGGACGGCAACCCGGCCGTGGCACGCAGCGGCCCGGCAGGCAGGCCCTGCAGCGCTTCGCGCAGCAGGCGCAGGCTCTCCAGCATCTCCAGAGCCCGCACCACCACGCGTGCCTGCACGTCGCCTTCGGGGCGCACCACGGGCTGGAAACCCAGCTCGGCATAGGCCAGGTAGGGCTGGTCGCGGCGCACGTCGATGTCCAGGCCCGAGGCACGCGCCACAGGCCCCACCACGGCCCATTCCTGCGCCTGTGCGCGCGTCAGCACGCCGCAGCCGCGCGTGCGCGCCAGCACCGTGCGGTCTTCGGTGAAGATGGGGATCACGGCGTCGCGGATGGCTTTTTCCAGGTGATCCAGCACTGGCAGGTGGACGCGCGGGTCGGGGATGTCGCGCAGCACGCCGCCGACGCAGTTCATGCCGTAGTTGACGCGGTTGCCCGAGATGGCCTCCAGCGTGTCCATCACGCGCTCGCGCAGCTGGAAGACCTCCATGAACAGCGAGTGGAAGCCGATGTCCTCGGCGCCCACGCCGGCCCACAGCAGGTGCGAGTGCAGCCGCTCCAGCTCGGCCATGATGAGGCGGATGTAGGCGGCCCGGCGCGGGATCTCGATGCCGGCGATGCTCTCCACCGCCATGCAGAAGGTCTTGGCGTGGGTGTTCGAGCAGATGCCGCACACGCGTTCGATCAGCGTCACCACCTCGATCCAGTTGCGCTGCTGCGCCAGCAGCTCGATGCCGCGGAAGCTGAAACCCACGTCCACGGTGGCCGACTCGATGACCTCGCCACGGCACTGCACGCGCACCTTGAACGGCTCTTCCAGCGCAGGGTGGTAGGGGCCCAGGGGAAAGGTGTAGGTCATGGCAGGTCCTTGGACAGCGCCAGGGTGGGTGAGCGTGCCAGCACGGCCGGGCCGCACATGGCGCTGCGCAGCATGCCGACGGCGAAGCCTTCGGGCCGCAGCAGCGGCGCCAGGTTGGGATGGCCTTCGAAGTGCACACCGAAGAGGTCGTGGATCTCGCGCTCGGCCCAGCCGGCGGCGCGCAGCCTTGGCGCCAGCGAAGGCAGCGCCCCCTGGCGGGTGACCGTCTCGACGTTGACGAACTGGTGGGCCGCCAGCCAGTGGTAGACGACGCGCGTCTCGCCCTGCGGCGCCAACGGCACGGCGGTGAGGGTGCCCAGGCGCAGGCCCAGCCCGCCCAGCACGGTGGCCATGGCCGCCACGTCCAGCGCGGGCCCGCCGGCCCACCAGGCGCCGCCCTGGCTGCGCAGCGTGGTCACGCCGGGCAGCGCGCGAAGGTCCTCGGGCAGGTTCATGGCTGCGCCCCTCGGGTGCCCGGGCCAGGGGCCTCGGCCGGCGGTGCCTGGAAGGCGCGACGCAGTCGCTCGCTGCTGGCGCGCCGGCGGCATTCGGGGCAGCAGTCGCGGTCGGCATCGGACACCCCACCCAGGCGGTCGGCCAGCAGCTCGGCCTGCAGGGCCGCGGGCAGCGGGATGTGCAGCTGGCCGCAGCCGCTGCAGCGCACCTGCGCGATGCGGCTGTCCAGACGCAGGCCGTCGCCCTGGGCCGCCAGCGACGTGACGGGCAGCGCCGCACGGATGCCGATGGCCCCGGTGGGGCAGTTCTGCTGGCACAGGCCGCAGAACGAGCACTGGCCCATGTAGAAGGTCCAGGACACCGTGCGGTCGGCATGCTCGACGAAGCGGATGGCCTTGGGCGCGCAGACGTAGGCGCAGGTACCGCAGGCCGTGCACAGCGCCGCTTCGTGCGTGAGCGCGCCGCGGTAGTGCGCCGGCGCCGGCGGCAGCGCCGCCGCGGCCTGCGTGCGCACCGGCGCCAGCAGGTTGCCCAGCAGGGATCGGATCATGCTCATGCGAACACCTTTGCGTGCGCCATCCAGGCCACGGCCAGCGTGGCCGCCGAGGCCAGGCCGCCCCACACCCAGTACAGGCGGAAGCCCTGCACCAGGCGCAGCCGCGCCGTGCCGGCGGCCAGCGTGGCCACCAGCATCAACACCAGCAGCCCGGTGACGACGACGACGGCGTTGGTCAGCGCGCCCCAGGGTGTCGCGGGCACGAACACCACGGCGAACAGGCCGGTGAGCAGCACGCCCTCCAGCGCATGCGTCAGCTTGAACAGCGCCAGGGCGGGGCCGCTGTATTCGACGAGCGCGTCGCCCACGATCTCGTGCTCGGCATGCGCGGCAGAAAACGGGTTGGTCTTCAGCCGCCCCGGCAGCGCGATCAGGTAGGTGAAGCCGGCCACGACATGCAGCACGCTGAAGGGCTGCTGCGCCAGTGTGCGCATCTGGAAGCTGTCGGCCTGGTAGGCCATCGCCACCACGGCCACCAGGAAAGGCAGGTTGTAGGCCAGCGCCATCAGCGCCTCGCGCATGGCCGCCACCTGGCCGTAGATGGAGCGGCCCACGTAGCCGGCCAGCACCTCGCACAGCACCGGCACCTCCAGCAGGTACAGCAGCAGGATCACGTCCCCCGGCAACGCCGGCAGCGGGTTGCCCGGCAGCGGCAGCAGCGCCAGCGCGGCCGTCACCGCGGCCAGGGCCACCAGCGGCAGCGCCAGGAAGGTGGAGCGCGCCACGCCGGCGGGGATGACCATGGCCTTGCCCAGCAGCTTGACGAGGTCGAAGAAGGGCTGGCCCGGCGGCGGGCCGCGGCGGCCCTGCAGGCGCGCCACCCATTTGCGGAGGAACCACTGCTGCAGCCAGCCCAGCGGCGCCGCGAACAGCAGGCCGGGAAAGACCAGGAAGGCCAGGGCATAGGCGCCGAGGCTGCTCATCGCGCGGCCTCCTGCTGGCTGCGCGTGGCGCCGTCGGCCAGCAGCTGCGCGGCCTGGCGGATGCCTTCGATGATGAGCTGCGGCCGCGGCGGGCAGCCGGGCACCCACACGTCCACCGGCACCACGCTGTCCAGCGACTCGCCCAGCACCAGCGGGCTGCCGGCGAAGACGTTGCCGCTGGCCGGGCAGGCGCCCAGCGCCACCACCGCCATGGGGCGCGGCACCTGGGCGCAGATGTCCAGGATGGCCTGGCGCGAGCGCACGGTGAGCGTGCCGGAGATGAGCACGATGTCGGCATGCTTGGGCGTGCCGTGCACCTCCACGCCGTACTGCTCCACGTCGTAGCGCGGGCTCAGGCAGGGCGTGATCTCGATGTCGCAGCCGTTGCACGAGCCGGCGTTGAGCCGGCATACCCAGGGCGAGCGGCGGCTCGAGGTGGCGAGCAGCCGGTCCAGCAGTTTCATCGCGGGCTTCCTTGCAGCGCCACGTGCGCGGCGGTGGGTGCGGCCGGGTGCAGCCGGCCGGGCACGAGGCCCAGCAGCAGCGGCGCCACGGCGAACATCAGCAGCAGCGCCGCGGCAGCGCGCGGCAGAGGCCGGCCGGGCGCACCCTCGTGCGGCGCCCCCAGCCAGGTGCGGTGGATGGCGCGCACGTAGCACAGCAGCCCCAGCGCCGAAGCCGTGAACAGAAGCGCCACCAGCGGCGCGCCGCCGAGCTGCACTGCGGCCTCGTACAGGCGCCAGCGGCCGGCGAAGCCCAGCGTGGGTGGCACGGCAAGGAAGGCCAGCGCGCCCAGCATGAAGGCGGCACTGGCCACCGGCAGACGGCTGGCCAGGCCGCGCGTGTGCAGGCTCAGCGGGCTGCCGAGGTGCCACTCGCCCGCGGCCACGGCGGCGAACAGCACCCACTTGGCCAGCGCATGGCTCAGCAGGCCCAGCCAGGCCCCGGCCAGCCCGTCGGGCGTGCCCAGCGCCAGGCCCAGCAGCAGGTAGCCCAGGTCGTCGATGGTGGAGAAGGCGAGCATCGGCTTGAGCTCGTCCTGCGCCAGCGCCATCAGCGCA
Source organism: uncultured Rubrivivax sp. (assembly GCA_964495125.1). Classification (GTDB taxonomy): domain Bacteria; phylum Pseudomonadota; class Gammaproteobacteria; order Burkholderiales; family Burkholderiaceae_C; genus Rubrivivax. The sequence goes on along the minus strand of CAZBUU010000013.1, from coordinate 9,199 downwards.
CCGCCCAGCAGCGTGAGCCCGGCCAGTGCCAGCCACACGGCGCGGAAGTCGCTGAACACGGCCGGCGCATGCGCCTGCAAGGCCATCAGTTCGCGGAAGCCGTTGACGTCGATGACGCAGACGATGAGCGCCGTGGTCAGCGCCGGCGTGGCCCTTGCCACCGCCGGCAGCCAGAAGAAGGCCGGCACCAGGCCCAGCTTGAGCGCGTGGCCGGCGATGAGCAAGGTGACGGCCGCACGCGAACTGGCGTCGGCCGCCAGCAGGTGCTCGCCCAGGCCCACGCCCAGCGTGCCCAGCCCCACGGCCAGCAGCATGCGGCGCGCCGCCTCGCGCGCGGGTGCGGTGCCGGCACTGTGCACCAGAGCCACCGCGGCCAGCTCGCCCAGCAGCGCCAGCACGCTGGCGGCGGGGCCGGCCGGCAGCGCCAGGCTGGCCAGCACGGCGCCTGCCGCCGCAGCCGCCCAGGCACCCCAGCGGCGTCCGCCCGGTGGCAGCACGGCAGCCAGCAGCATCAGGCCCAGCGAGAGCACAAGCAGGAAAGGCAGCAGCAGCGGGTTCATGGCCGTCTCACGAGAAGTGCACGCCCAGGCCCACGACGGCCAGCAACCCTGCGCAGACGGCCAGCGGGTGCGCCTGCAACCAGCCGCCGGGGCCGGCCCACAGGGCCGCCGCCAAGCGCTGCAGCCGCGCCCAGGCGCCGAAGAGCACGGGGTCGGGGTCGAGCGCATAGACCGGGTGGAAGGCGGCCTCGGCCGCGGCGGCGAAGTCCACCGCGCCGGGGCGGTCGCCGGCGGGCAGCGGCTCGCCGCCCGAGAACACCGACACGCGCACCGGCGCCGGCGCGTGGGCCAGCCGGTAGACGGCCGCGCCGGCCAGCCCGGCCGCCAGCACGGCGGCGCCGCCCACGGTGCCGCTGAGCATGCCCTGCGTGGTGAGCAGGCCCATCCAGCCCATGGCCACGTCCCATTGCAGACCCAGCGCGCGCACCGCCGGCGCCACCACCGGGCCCATCAGCAGCTGCGGCGCCAGGCCGAAGAGCAGGCAGCTGGCGGCCATCAGGCCCATGCCGGCCAGCATCGACGGGCTGGCCTCGTGCACGCGGCGGCCCAGCAGCGCGGCCGAGGGCGCGCCGTAGAACGCGTTGACCGTGGCCTTCAGGAACGAGAAGGCGGTGAGCAGGCTGCCCACCCAGCACACCAGCAGCACCGGCACCAGGCCGCGCTCCAGCGCCGCGTTGAACAGCAGCCACTTGGCGACGAAGCCGTTGGTCAGCGGCACGCCGGCGATCGACGCCGCGGCGACGATCCAGATGCGCGTCGTCATCGGCATCACCGAGGCCAGGCCGCCCAGCTGGCGCAGGTCGCGCGTACCGGTGGCGTGCTGGATGGCGCCGGCGCACATGAACAGCGTGCCCTTGAAGAGCGCGTGGCTGAGGCAGTAGAACAGCGCCGCGGCCAGGCCCAGGTCGCCGCCGATGCCCAGCGCCACCACGATGTAGCCCAGCTGGCTGACGGTGTGGAAGGCGAGCAGGCGCTTGAGGTCGGTCTGCGCCATCGCGAAGATCACGCCCACCAGGATGGTGATGCAGCCGATGGCCACCAGCGGCCCGCCCAGCACGGCGTGCCACTGCGCGTCGCCCACCGCGAACATGCGCGCGATGAGGTAGACGCCGGCCTTCACGTAGCAGGCCGAGTGCAGCAGTGCCGACACTGGCGTGGGCGCGTTCATGGCCTCGGGGATCCAGCTGTGCAGCGGGAACATCACCGACTTGGCCATCGCCGAGACGATGAAGAGCGCCGCCACGCCGCTGCTGAAGGCCTGGGCCACGGCCGGGTCCGTCCAGACGAAGCTGCCGCTGCGCGCATGCACCCACACCAGGCCGACGAGGAAGCCGTAGCCCGCCAGGTGGGTGATGACCAGCACCTTGCGCGCGCCGTTGACGGCCGCCGTCTGCCGGTACCAGAAGCCCACCAGCGTGTACGAGCACAGGCCGATGAGTTCCCAGGCCAGGTAGGCGCCCAGCAGGTCGGCGGCGCCGGCCAGCAGCAGCAGCCCGGCGATGAACACCATCATGGTGGCGTAGAAGCGTGTCGTGCCGCTCTCTTCGTCGGCCATGTAGCGCACCGAGAACAGCAGGATGGCGAAGCCCGTGAAGGTGCCCATCAGCATGAACAGCAGCGCCAGACCGTCCACGCGCAGCGCGAGCCCCAGCGCGCCGTCCCAGTGCGGCAGCAGCGGTGCCTGCAGCGCGCCGCCGGCCACGACGGCCGGCACCAGGGCCAGGCTGGCGGCCAGCGCGGCGCCGCAGGCCAGCGTGGCCAGCACGCCCTTGGCCACGGCCCCGAGCCAGCGCCCCATCAACAGCTGCAGGGCGAAGCCCCCCAGCAGGATCACGATCGGCAGTGCGGCGTGCATGGGTTCAGCCGCCGGCGACGGGCGGAAAGATGAAGACGTGGTCGCCGGGCTGCAGCGGCGTGTCCAGCCCCTGCAGGCTGCGTACGTCCAGGCCGTTGACCAGCAGGATGGCCAGCCCGGGCGACTGGCCGTCGGGCAGCACCCAGCGCGCGAACTGATGGCCGTAGGTGGCCACCAGGTCCTGCAGCAGCGCCCCCACCGTGGCGGCGGGGCGCGCCCAGTCCTCCTCGGCGCGGTGCGTCACCGCGCGCAGGGTGGCGAAGTACGAGACCCGCATGGCCTTCAGGCCGTGGCCAGGCCCAGGGCCTGCAGCTTGGCCGGCGTGGGCACACCTTCGGGCGTCCAGCCGCGCAGCGCGTAGTAGGCCGGCAGCATCTCGGCCAGGCGGCTCACCGCGCCCTTGGAGGCACCGGTCTTCAGCGGTTCATTCAGCAGGCGCGGCGGCAGCGTGTCGTCGGCCGCCGTCAGCCCCGCGGCCAGGTTGAACAGGCGCTCGAGGTTGAAGATGCGCTCGCCGGCGTGGATGAAGTCGTCGCCGCTGCAGGGCAGGCCTGTCAGCGCCGTCATCAGCTCGCCGTACTGCGGCGCGCCGATGCCGAAGGTGGTGAACAGGCAGGAGCCGCTGCTGTCGATGGCGGCGGTGAGGTTCTGGAACAGCGCCACCAGCTCGGGCTTGCCCTCGATGCTGTCCTTGTCCATTTTCACCGGCACGCCCAGCACCTCGGGGCTGATGGTGTAGCCGCGCACATGGCAGCCACCACGGGGCGAGGTGGCGTACTGAAGGCCGATGCCCTGCACGGCGCGCGGGTCGTAAGCCGGCATCTCCTGCTTCTTCACCGTCATCGACAGCTCGGGGTGGCCATAGCGCTGCGAAAGCCGGTACGAACCCTCCTGCAGCTGGCGGCCGAAGCCCTGGCCCAGGCCGGTGAGGCGCACGGCCTCGACCATGGCCTCGGCGTTGCCGAAGTCCAGCGGCAGGCCGCCGGTGTCGGCCAGCGTGATGTGGCCGCGGTGGAAGAGTTCCATCGCGCAGGCGATGGTGGCCGACATCGAGATCGTGTCCAGGCCCAGCTCGTTGCAGTAGTAGTTGGCCTTGAGCACGGCGTCCAGGTCGTCGACCAGGCAGTCGGGCCCGAAGCCCCAGGCCGTCTCGTACTCCGGACCCTCGCCTTCGCCCTTGTACTTCGGGTTCGTCACCTTTGTGGCGCGGCCGCAGGAGATGATGCAGGCGAAGCAGCCCTTGGGACGCTGCAGCTGCTTGGCCGCCAGCGACTCGCCGCCCACCTTGTCGGCGGTGGGGAAGTGGCCGTCCTGGAAGTTGCCGGTGGGCAGGCCGCCGACGGAGTTCAGGATGTTCACCAGCACGTTGGTGCCGTACAGACGCAGCCCGGTGCCGCCCACCGGGTGCTCCTTGATCATCTGGCTGGCGCGCGTGACGGCGCCGATGAAGGCCTGCGGGTCGGCCACCGTCACGGCCCCCGTGCCGCGCACGGCGATGGCCTTGAGGTTCTTGGAACCCATCACCGCGCCCACGCCGGTGCGGCCGGCGGCACGGTGCATGTCGTTCATGATGGCCGCGATGAGCGACAGGTTCTCGCCGGCCGGCCCGATGCAGGCCACCTTGGCGTCGGTGGCCGTGGCGGCGCACACCGCCTCGGTGGTCTCGGGCACTTCCTTGCCCCACAGGTGCGCGGCGTCGCGCAGCTCCACCTCGCCGTCGTGGATCCACAGGTACACCGGCTTGTCGGCGCGGCCCTCGATGACGAGCGCGTCGAAGCCCGCGAACTTCAGCTCCGGCCCCCAGGTGCCGCCGGAGTTGGACGCCGCGATGGTGCCCGTGAGCGGGCCCTTGGTGACGACGTCGTAGCGGCCCGCCGAAGGCGCGAAGGTGCCCGTCATCGGGCCCGACGCGAACACCAGCTTGTTGGCCGGCGACAGCGGGTCGACGGTGGCATCGACCTCGTCGAAGATGATGCGCGTGCCCAGGCCGCGCGCGCCGATGTAGTCACGCGCCAGCGCCGGGTCCAGCGCCGTCTTGGTGATCGCGCCGGTGCCGAGGTCGACGCGCAGAATCTTTCCAACCCAACCGTGCATGATCATTCCTCCGCGAAGGCGTTCTTCAACTTGGATGCAAAGGCGCGCTTGCGCGATTGCGCCGACACCGTGCTGTCGACCCACTCCAGCGCGTGGGTGGGGCAGATGCGCGCGCAGGCGGGGTCACCGCCGCAGCTGTCGCATTTCAGGATGCTGGAACTGAGGAAGTCCCACGAGGCGCTGCCGAAGGGGCAGGCCTGCACGCACATCTTGCAGCCGATGCAGCGGGCAGGGTCGAGGTCGATCTGCCCGTTGGCGGCATTGCGCGTCAGCGCGTGCGGCATGCACACGGTGGTGCAGGCGGCGTCCTTGCACTGCTGGCACATCATGGGCACCGAGAAGCCCTCGCGTTCCCAGGTATAGACGTGAACGCGCGAGGACTTCGTGCGGAACTGACCCTCGTGATGCATCGAGCAGGCCAGCTCGCAGCTGTGGCAGCCCGTGCACAGGTCGGGGTGGATGACGAGCATCTTGCTCATGGACGTTCACCTTTCTTCAAGGGAGATTCGCCGCGGGCGCGGCGCGGCCGCTCAGCGGATTGGCGGGGTTCCAGGCATAGACCGCGGTGTCGAAGCGCGCCGCCAGCGCGTCGTACAGCAGCAGCCGGCCGAGCAGCGGTTCGCCCAGACCGGTGATGAGCTTCACGGCCTCCATCGCCATCAGGTGGCCCATCACGCCGGTGACGGCGCCGACCACCCCCACCGAGGCGCAGGCCGGGGCCAGGTCGGGCGGCGGCGGAGCCGGGTATAGACAGCGATAGCTCGGGTAGGGCTGGCCGTCGGGCCGCGTGGCATGGGGCATCAGCGTGGTCAGCGTGCCGAAGGTCTGCAGCGCCGCGGCCGACACCAGCGGCCGGCGCGCGTGGAAGCAGGCGTCGGAGACGGCGTAACGGCAGTCGAAGTTGTCGCTGCAGTCCAGCACGACGTCGTAGGCGGCCACGAGCCCGTCCGCGTTGTCCGGGCCGATCAGCTGCATGTGCGGCACCACGCCCACTTCGCGGTTCAGCTGGCCCAGGCGCTCCACGGCGGCCTCGGCCTTGATGCGGCCGATGTCGGCTTCGGTGAACAGCACCTGGCGGTGCAGGTTGCTGACCCACACGGTGTCGTAGTCAGCGATGCCCAGCGTGCCGACGCCGGCGCCGGCCAGTGCCGTGAGCGCCGGGCAGCCCAGGCCGCCGCAGCCCACCACGAGCACACGTGCCGCCTTCATGCGCGCCTGGCCCGCCTCGCCCCAGCCCGCCAGCACCATCTGCCGGGAGTAGCGCTTGAGTTCGTCGTAGGAGAACATCGCTTCACCTCGGACGCTGCAGCGGCGTGCCGAATAATCGATGTCCCGGCGTCCCACCGCCGCCACCGGACCCCCGGATGCATGAGTTGTCCCTGTGCACCAGCGTCGCCGACACCGTGCTCGAGTGCGCGCGGCGCGAAGGCGTGCGGCGCGTGACGCGGGTCGTGCTGGAGATCGGCACCGGCGCGCCTGTGATGGCCGAGGCACTGCGCTTCGCCTTCCCGCTGGTGGCCGCGAACACGCTGCTGGAAGGCGCCACGCTGGAGATCCGGCAGACGCCGCTCACCCTGCGCTGCCAGGCCTGCGGCCACGAGCACGCGCCGCGCAGCGTGGGCACGCCCTGCCCGGCCTGCGGCGGCAGCGCCGCCGACGTGCTGGCCGGGCGCGAGATGCGCGTGCTGTCCTTCGAGGCCGAGTAGTCCGGGCCGCGCCGGGCTTCACCGGGGCTGCGCGACGGCACACAGCCGGTCCGCAGAGGACCGTGGTCGGGATCGGCACGGAAGCCGACGTAGACATCGCAGGACACGGTGGTGTTGAAGGGTGCTTTCTCACACCCTTCTTTGCATGGCGCGTGCCACGCCTGCTCCTGCCTGGAACCCCATGATCCAGAGCAAAACACCGGCCGATGCGGCCGAACATACTGTGTCAAAGCCTGGACACGAACACCCCGCTGTCGCATTTCGGGACACCGGTCCGGCCCAGGCAGCCGAAACCCTTCGGCACGACGGAGACCAGCCCGTGGGCCTACCCCTTTCCGCTTCCCCCGCCACGACCGGCCTGAAAGAAGCGCGACGCCGTTTCGCCGTGGGCGACGCGCTGCCGGACAACGCGCTGCACCCGCTGCTGCAGGCCAGCTGGCAGCGCAGCCGCCAGTTCGGCCTGGAACCGCAGGGCCGCGCCTCGGGCGTGCCGCACGCCTCGGCCGTGCAGCTGGCGCGCCTGCTCGAACAGCGGCGGGAGCTGGTGGCCCATGCGCGCCCGGTGATGGAGTACCTGAGCGAGCAGATCCGCGGCACCGACAGCATCGTCATGCTGGGCGACCCCTGCGGCATGGTGCTGTGCAGCCTGGGCGACGACAGCTTCGCCGAACGCGCCGCGCGCGTGGCGCTGCGCCCGGGCGCGAACTGGCACGAGCAGTGGCGCGGCACGAACGCCATCGGCACCGTCATCGCCTGCGGGCGCTCGGTGGTCGTGCAAGGGCAGGAGCACTACCTCGAGCGCAACGGCTTCCTCAGCTGTGCGGCGGCCCCCATCCTCGACTCGCGAGGCCGACTGCTGGGCGTGCTGGACATCTCGGGCCACCGCGGCCGGCTGCACCAGCACACGCTGAGCCTGGTGCGCGCGGCGGCACGGCAGGTGGAGCACCGCCTCTTCGAGACGCAGCACGGCGGCGACATCCAGCTGCGCCTGCACACCTCGCCCGAGGGCATCGGCACCTTGACCGAAGGGCTGCTGGCGCTGTCCGAGGACGGCCTGCTGATCGGCGCCGACGAGTCGGCGCTGGTGCTGCTGGGCCTGTCGAGCCACGAGATCGGCGCCGTGCACGTGGAAGACGTGCTGGGTGTGCCTCTGCAGACCCTGGCCGCCGCCCGCCATGCATCGCACCTGAGCTTCCAGCCGCCACGGCGCCCTGACGGCGTGACGGTGCACGGCAGCCCTCGCTGGGGCCGCGAACGGCAGCCACAACCTGCGGCCGCCCAGCCCCCGACCCTGCTGCGCTCGGCACCGCAGGACGCCCTGGCCTCGCTGGACCTCGGCGACACCGCGCTGCAGACGGCCATCACGCGCGCCCGCAAGGTGCTGGGCAAGCCGATTCCGCTGCTGCTGCTGGGCGAGTCCGGCGTCGGCAAGGAAGTCTTCGCACGCGCCTGCCACGACAGCTCACCGCGCGCCCGGCGGCCCTTCGTGGCCGTCAACTGCGCGGCCCTGCCCGAGCACCTGATCGAATCGGAACTCTTCGGCTACCGCAGCGGCGCCTTCACCGGCGCCAGCCGCCTGGGCGGCACCGGCCGCATCCGTGAGGCGGATGGCGGCACGCTGTTCCTGGACGAGATCGGCGACATGCCGCGCTCGCTGCAGACGCACCTGTTGCGCGTGCTGCAGGAGCGCCAGGTGGTGCCGCTGGGCGGCGGGCCCGCGGTGCCGGTGGACTTCCAGCTCATGTGCGCCACCAACCGCGTGCTGCACGAAGAGGTGGCCGCAGGCCGCTTCCGCGAAGACCTCTTCTACCGCATCAACGGGCTCACCGTGCAGTTGCCGGCGCTGCGCGAACGCAGCGACCTGCCAGCGCTGGTGCGCCTGATCCTGCAGGCGATGTCGCCCGAGCAGCCCCTGCAGTTGCAGCCCGAAGTGCTGGCGCGGTTCCGGCGCTACCGCTGGCCGGGCAACCTGCGCCAACTGGCCAACGTGCTGCAGACCGCCGTGGCGCTGCTGGAGGACAACGAGACCGTCATCGGCTTCGCGCACCTGCCCGATGAGCTGGCGCCCGACTCCGGCCCCCGGCACGCTGCGGCGCTGGAGGACCCGCAGGCCGACCTGCGACTGAACGCCGAGCGCTGCCTGCAGCACGCGCTGGACGCCAGTGGTGGCAACCTGTCGGACGCGGCGCGCCGGCTGGGCATCAGCCGCAGCACGCTGTATCGGAAGCTGCAGGCCGCCGGCCTGCCCGTGCCGGGCTGAACTGCAGGCACGGCGCGCCACGGCGCGATAGTTGCTAACGATCACCTTCGGGGCCGCAGGCTCCGAAGGAGTCGTGCCATGGCCAAGATCCCCCCGGGCGTGGGCCCGCGCTTTCCGCAGGTGGTGGTGCTGTTCGGCGCCACCGGCGACCTGGCCCGGCGCAAGCTGCTGCCGGGCCTTTACCACCTGTGCAGCGCGGGCTTCATTCCGGGCTGCCGCATCGTGGGTGTGTCGCTGGACGACATCGACGCCGCCGCCTTTCGCAACGTGGCGCGCAGCGCCATCGACGACTTCTTCAGCCGCAAGGTCACGCCGGCCGACTGGGAAGCCTTCGCCGCCAACCTGGACTACGTGCCGCTGGGCGCCGGTGCCGCCGCGCTGCGCGCCGCCGTGGAGCGCGCCGAGCAGTCGCTGGGCACCGAAACGCGTCGCCTGCACTACCTCAGCGTGCCGCCCAGCTCGGCCCTGCCGGCGGTGCGGCTGCTCGGCGAAGCGGGCCTGGTGGACCACGCGCGCATCGTGATGGAGAAGCCCTTCGGCACCGACCTCGCCAGCGCGCAGACGCTCAACCGCCGGCTGCACGAGGTCTTCCACGAAGAGCAGATCTTCCGCATCGACCACTTCCTGGGCAAGGAGCCGGCGCAGAACATCCTGGCCTTCCGCTTCGCCAACGGCCTGTTCGAGCCGATCTGGAACCGCAATTTCATCGACCACGTGCAGATCG
>CAZBUU010000012.1:0-35317 GCA_964495125.1 uncultured Rubrivivax sp. | reverse complement strand
ACGTTGCCGTAGCGGAAGACGTTGGCCAGCGGCGGCAGCGCGGCCAGCAGCTGCATCACGTCGCCGCTGGTCGCGGCGCGGTCCTGCAGCGCCTGCGTGGCGGCGGCCACGGCGGCGGGGAGGTCGGCCAGCAGCACACGGTCCACCAGGGCCGAGAGTTCGGCCAGCAGATCCAGCGTGGCGCAGCGGTCCACCACGCGCGCGGTGGCGGCCTCGGCCACCGTGGCGCCCCAGGGGCTGGCCTCGATGAGGCGCAGCGCGAACTCGGGCTGCCACTGCAGCTGCCACAGCTCGTGGAAGGTGCCGCGCGCGCTGCGGCCGACCTTGGCGACGGTGCCCCAGGGAATGTCCAGCAGGTTCAGCCGGTGCAGCAGCTGGCTGCGCGCCAGGTCGTTCGGCTGCCGCAGGTCCAGGTCCAGCGTGCGCTGCAGCGCCTCGGGCTTCAGGCGCAGGCTCTTCTGCCGGGCCTCCAGGTCGCGCTGCAGCGGCACCGTGGGCACGCCGGGCGGCACGGCGCCCAGGCGGTCGCCGATGACCAGGGCGTCGTCGATGTAGTGCAGCACGGCGTCATCGCCCATCGTCAGCACGGCGCGCGTGGCCTCGTGCAACTCGGGCAGGCCGGGCTGCGGGCGTTCGCGCAGTGCGGCCAGGCTCTCGGCCAGTCGCACGGCCTCGATGAGGTGGGCGGAAGAGCAGTCGAGGTCGCGCTCGCGCATCAGCCCGGCGACACGCGCCAGCCAGCCGATGGCGCGGCCGCCGCGGGCGCCCTTCGCGCCTGCCTCGCCGCAGCGCCACAGGTGCTCGTACCAGCCGGGCGACGGGATGCCGGCGCCGTAGCCGCTGGCGCGCGACAGGCGGCGGTGCGTCCACGGCACCCAGGTGGTCAGCACCTTCACCTTCGGCAGGCCCTTCAGCAGCGCGGCATCGGCCTTGGCCGTGGTGGCCGCGCGCAGGCCGCCCAGGTGCCAGGCGCCGACGACCACGGCGATGCGCTCGAAGCCTTCCTTCTGCGCCGCGCGCAGGGCCTGGCGCATGTGGGCCTCGCGCAGTGCCTCGCGGCGCGCGTCGGCGGCGCTGCGGTGGCGGTCGCCGAGTTCGGCGCGCACGGCGGTCATGGCCTCGGTGATGGCAGCGAAGAGCTGCTCGCCGTCGCCACGCTCTTCCACGATCTGGTTCCACCAGCTTTCGCCGTCGCCGAAGCCGGCGGCGCGGGCCAGGGCGTCCAGCGGGTCGGCGGTGTCCAGCAGTTCAGCGGTCAGCTCGGCGGCGGGCTCTACAGGCGCTTCAGGCGCTTCGCGCGCCGCCTGTTGCAGCGCCAGCTCGTGCACCAGCGGCAGGTCGATGAAGCGCAGCGGCACGCCGGCCGCGGCGGCCCAGCGCAGCGCCTGCCACTCGGGCGAGAACTCGGCGAAGGGGTGGTAAACGGCCAGCTGCGTGTCATCAGGGCAATGGCTCAGCAGCGCCACGGGCGGCTGCATGGCTTCGTCCAGCACGTGCGGCACCAGGGCCTCGGCCTCGGGCGGGCCTTCCAGCAGCACGCAGTCCGGCCGCAGGGCGTCGAGGGCCTGCAGCAGGCTGCGCGCGCAGCCCGGGCCGTGGTGGCGGATGCCGAAGAGGTGCGGCGGGAACTCGACCGAGACCATGTCTTTTGGCGGCTAGGCTTGGTCGCGGCAGGCGCGGTAGAGGTCCTTCCAGTCGCTGCGTTCCTTGACCACCGTCTCCAGGTACTCGTTCCAGACCACGGTGTCCTGCACGGGGTCTTTCACCACGGCGCCGATGAGGCCGCTGGCCATGTCGTGCGGGCGCAGCACGCCGTCGCCGAAGTGGCCGGCCAGCGCCATGCCGCTGTTGATGACGGAGATGGCCTCGGCCGTGGACAGCGTGGACGTGGGCGACTTCAGCTGCGTCTTGCCGTCTTCGGTCTTGCCGTTGCGCAGCTCGCGGAAGATCTGCACCACGCGCCGCACCTCCTTCAGCGCAGGTGGCTCGGCCGGCAGCGCCAGCGCGCGGCCCATCTCGGCCACGCGCTTGACGACGATGGACACCTCCTCGTCTTCCGTCGACGGCACCGGCAGCACCACGGTGTTGAAGCGGCGCTTGAGCGCGGCCGACAGTTCGTTGACGCCCTTGTCGCGGTTGTTCGCCGTGGCGATGACCGAGAAACCGCGCACCGCCTGCACCTCGCTGCCCAGCTCGGGGATGGGCAGGGTCTTCTCCGACAGCACGGTGATGAGGCTGTCCTGCACGTCGGCCGGGATGCGCGTGAGCTCTTCCACGCGCGCGATCTGCCCCTGGCGCATGGCACGCATCAGCGGGCTCTCCACCAGCGCCTTCTCCGACGGCCCGTGCGCCAGCAGCTGCGCGTAGTTCCAGCCGTAGCGCAGCTGTTCCTCGCTGGTGCCGGCCGTGCCCTGCACCAGCAGCGTGGAATCGCCGCTGATGGCCGCGGCCAGGTGTTCGCTGACCCAGCTCTTGGCGGTGCCGGGCACGCCGTAGAGCAAGAGCGCGCGGTCGGTGGCCAGCGTCGCCACGGCGATCTCCATCAGCCGCGCGCTGCCGATGTACTTGGCGCTGACCTCGAAGCCGTTGTCCAGCTTGCCGCCCATGAGGTAGGTGACCACGCCCCAGGGCGAGAGCTTCCAGTTCGGCGGGCGCGGGCGCTGGTCCTGCCTGCGCAGTTCGTCCAGCTCCTGGGCATAGGCCTGTTCGGCATGCTCGCGCATCACGGCGGTGGCGGGGGCGTTCATGGAGCGGTCTCCGGGGCAAGGGTGAGCAGGGCCTGGCGCGTGGCGATGGTCTGGGCCAGCGTGTTCAGCAGTTCGACGAAGGCGGGCGGGTCGTCGGGGCGGCGTGCGATGCGGGCCAGCACCGGCAACGCGGCCGGGTGCAGCGCGGCGGCCAGCTCGGGCAGCAGGCTGCGCAGCGGGTAGTCCGCCGCCAGCGAGCCGGCTTCGGCGCGTGTGGCCAGGGCTTCGGCCAGGGGCTGCGAGAGTTCGGCCGACAGCGTCTCGGTGGCGGCGCAGGCGGCCAGGGCCTGGGCCAGCAGGAGTTCCAGCGCCAGGCCGCCGCTGCGCAGCTGGCGCAGCCCGTGGCGTTCGCGCTGCGCCGCCGGCAGCAAGGCCAGCAGCGCGGCGGCGTCGTGGTGCAGGCCGGGCACGGGGCCGTGGTCCAGCAGCGCTTCGCACCAGGCGGTGTCGGGCGCAGCGAAGAGCACCTCCTGCCAGCCGCGCACCAGCGCCGTGTGCCAGTCGCCCTTCCTGGCCCAGGCCAGCAGCGCGGCGGGCTCCAGGCCGGTGTGCGCCGTCCACCAGGCCAGCGGCACCTGGCGCACGCGCTGGTAGAGCGCCCAGGCGCGTTCGCCCAGGGCTTCGTGCTGCGGGCGCGGCAGGAGCAGCGGGTCGGCCTTGGGGTCGTCGGCCTGCGCGGGGGCTTCCAGCACCCAGCGGCGGCCGAGCAGGCCGCGTTCCTGCGTCAGCAGCGGGGCCAGGCGCTCCGCGGCGCGGTGGGCGTGGGCCGAAGCGGGCAGGCGCAGCAGCAGCGCCAGCGCGGCCTGGCGCACCTCGCGGCTGCGGTCTTGCAGCTGGGCGTCGAGCAGAGCTTCATCCTCACCACTCAGTTCGGTAGCCAGCACGGCCAGCAGTTCGGCACGTTCCTTGGCGGGCAGCTCGGGCAGCGCCGCCGCCAGGCGCTCGCGCGCGGCGGCGGGGTCGCGTCGGCGCTCGGCGGCCAGCAGCGCGCGGCGCTGCTCGAAGCTGCCTTCCTGCCAGGTGGTGTCGGCGTCGGCCGCGGGCGCGGCGCCGGCCGCGTAGCGCCAGTCTTCGTGCTGCGCGGCCAGCCACAGGCCGCGTTCGCCCAGCGTGGGCAGCAGCAGCGGGCGCAGGGCGAGCGAGCGACGGCCCAGGTCCAGCACCAGCGGCAGCAGCGCTGCGGGCCAACGCAGCCCGGCCGCAGCCATTGCGGCGCAACAACGGAGCTGCAGGCGGGCCGGGCCTTCGCGCAGGGCCCAGGTGATGGCGGTGAGGGCGGCCGGGTCCTGCAGCGGTGGCAGGTGGTCAGGCGCGGCGGGGGCGGGCAAGGGCGTTTCGAACGGCGCGGGCTGCACGCCGGCGGCCGAGCAGGCGGCCAGCACGGCGGCGGTGCGCAGCAGCGCCGTGGCGGGGTCGGGCGCGGCGGCGGTGGCGTTGGCGATGCACGCGCCCACCTCGCCCGGCCAGGCGGGCAGCGCCGCGCCGTGGCGATCGGTACCCACCAGCGCGGCGGGCAGCAGCGGGGCCCAGGTGTCGCTCACACAGCACCCCCTTGCCACAGCAGCGATGTCGCGCCAGGCAGCCAGGCGCTGAGCGGGCGCAGCGCCACGCCGTCCCATTCGCCCATCAGCGTGACGGGGTGGCCGGCGGTGGCAGCCAGCAGCGCCCAGGAGTCGGCGTCGCCCAGGTGCAGCGGCCAGGCGCGGCCGGCGACGACGGCGCGCAGGGCGCCCGCGTCGCGCAGCAGCACGGCCTCAGGCAGCAGCAGCGGGTGCAGGTTCACCCAGGGCGACGCCGCGCAGCGCTGCGCGAGTTGCTGCAGTTCATCGTCCACCGTGCAGGACGGCCACACCGGCGCGCCAGGGGCGGCGGTCACCTCCCCGCACAGCGCGCGCAGGCCCGCGGTGCCGGGGTAGAAGCTCAAGCCCGCCTCCACGCTGCTGCCGGCCAGCCAGGCCGCTTCGAAGCCACGGCCACCGAAAGCGTGGTCCAAGAGCCAGGCGCGGCGCCCGCTGCGCTGGCCCTGCAGCCAGACGCGGCGCTCGGTGAGCTTGTCGTCGCGCGGCTCGGTGATCACGGCCAGCACGGTCCAGCGGTCGGCCACGGACTCGCCTTCGGCCAGCACCTCGGCCTTGTCGTGCGGCCAGCCGGCCACGGTGCGCAGTTCCGCCTGCAGCGCGGGGCCGAGCGTGGCGCGGCGCTGCAGCGCTTCGCAGGCCAGCTGCAGCAGGCCCAGGCGGTGCAGCGTGCGCGCCGGCCCGTCACCGTTCGGGCCCGCGCCGGCCGCAGCTTCACGCACGCGCAGGGCCAGCCCCGGGGCCTGCGCGTCCACCAGGCGAGCGGCCTGCGTCTGCCAGGTCTGCAGCACTTCGGCGTTGAGCGAACCCAGGCCGCGCGCCAGCTGGTCGACCAGCCAGCGCTGCAACTCGCCCGCCGCGGCTTCGATGCGCTGCCAGCGCTGCGCCTCGCGCGCTGCCGCGGCGGCGGGGTCGGCGGGGGTGGCGGGCTTCTCGGTGGCGCGCTCTTCCTTCTTCTGCGCCTTCTCGGCGCGCGAGGCCAGCCATTCGCTCACCCAGCCCGGCGCGAGGGTGGCGGTGAAGAGCGCCGCGTTCTGCACGTTCAGCATCAGCAGCGCCAGGCCGTGCTTGCAGGGGAACTTGCGGCTGGGGCAGCTGCAGCGGAAGGCCGGTCCGGCCAGGTCCACCTGCGTCTGGTAGGGCTTCGATCCGCTGCCCTGGCACTCGCCCCACAGCGCCGCTTCGCTGGCGCCCAGCGTGGGCCATTGAGACGGTGACTGCAACCCGCGCGCGGCCTTGGCCGACGCGTCGTCGGGCGCCAAGGCGAGTACGGCTTCCATGGTCAGCGCCATGCTGGCCATCCCCCTGATGTCGTTTCGGCACGAGTCTAAGCCGCCGTCGGTGACGGCCCGCCGAAGCGCACTGACCGGGACTTACCCCAGTTCGTCCCGCGGAACCCCGGTGCAGGGGGCTGCGGCGCCGAAGCCGCGGGCCTGCAGGACCGCCGTCATCGGCTTCAGCGTACGGCGGGGCGCGCAGGCGGCCTGCGCGCGGTCTTCGCGCGGGAAGCGGTAGATGCTGTCGTTGAGGAAGGCGGCCACGGCCTGGATGTCGTCGCCCGTCCAGCCCAGGGCGCCGCGCTCCTGCCACAGCGCCACCTGGGCCTTCAGCGTGGGCCAGTCCACCGCCTCGCGCTTGTCGCGCCAGTGCATCTGCTGGCTGTGGCAGGCGATGCAGTGGGTGTTGTAAAGCAGCTCGCCGCGCGTGGGCACGCGCGGCGCGTCCTGCGGCGGGCTCTGCGCGCCGGTGGGGGCGACCGCGGTCGCGGCCAGCAGGCCGCAGAGCAGCAGAAGCAGGGCTGAACGGCGCGCTCGCATCGCGGGCCTCCTGCGGCCGGGGCGGCCGCCAGCGCCAGACTAGGGCAGCGGCGGGCGCCGGGCGTTGCGCCGCGTCAAGGCGCCCGGGAGCCGGCAGCCGGGTGCAGCGTGACGCCGCCGTACCAGGAGCGGGCCGCCGAGCGCGTGTTGTCGCTGTCGGTCATCAGCGCGATGGACACCAGCGGGCCCGGGTCCTCGCCGAAGGCGCGGCGGAAGTCCTCGCGCAGGTTGCGGCGATGGTCGCGCCAGCGGCGCAGTTCGCCGGTGCCGGAATCGACCACGATCTTGCGGATGCGGTCGCTGCGCGGGTTGTGGATCACCGTGCCCACCGGCGCCCGCGCGTCCCACACGTAGACCAGCGTGGCGTAGGGCGGCTGCTCGCCAGTGAGGGCCTGGGCCAGCTCGAACATCACGCGCGTGCGCCGCGACAGCGTGCCCACGTCGCCGGCGAAGCCGAACATCACGCGCGCCGGCGCGTCGGCGCCATCCGCCTCGGCCACGTTCGCGCCGGGCACGAGGTCCTGCACCCACCAGGAGAAGCTCACCTCGCCCAGCTGGGCCGGCGCCACCTCCACGCGCTTGCGCCACATGCTGGCCGAACGCTCGGAGGTGGCCTGCAGCGCGCTGCGGCCTTCCTTCTGCGCGGGTTCGTAGCGCGTGAACTCCTTGCCGGGGATGGCGACGGGGTGCCACTCGGTGGCGTCGGCCACCGGCGGGGGCGTGGCGCAGCCCAGCAGGGCGACGGCGAAGGCGGGGGCGAGGCGGCGGAGCATGGGGGCGGGAAGGTAACAGATGGAATCGCCACGGCCCCTGGGGCTTTTGCGAAGGGCCGGGGCCGTGGACTACCGGGTCCTGCGCCCGCGCGGCCGGCCGGAAACGCTGCCGGTGTCGCGGCCCTTCCAGGGGCTCTTCAAAGGCCAGTGAGACGCCGGGCGGTGGCCGAGTCCAGTTCGTCGGCCATCGCCCGGGCCTCCTGCAGCCACTGCGCGTGCAGCGAGGCCGTGGCGGCCTCGGCCGCCGGCGTTGCCCGGCACAGGCCCAACAGCGGGCCCAGCGTGGCCAGGCGGTCGCCGCTGGCACGCGCCAGGCGCAGCGCCTCTTCGTAGAGCGGCCGCGCCGCTTCGAGCCGGCCGGAAGCGCACGCCAGGTCGGCCAGGCCCTGCGCCGCCGCAATGCGCACCGCCGGCCGTTCGGGCCGGCCACGCGCCGCGGCCAGGGCTTCCTCGTGCAACTGCCAGGCCTCGGCGTGGCGGCCCTGCCGCGCCAGCGCGGACGCCAGGCTGACTTGCGCCTGCACCTGCAGGGCGGCGTCGTCGCAGGCCAGCGCCAGCGTGGCCGCCTGCTGCAGGCCGGGCACAAGCTCTTCGGCCTCACCCTGCGCGGCGCCCAGCTCGGCCTGCACCCACAGGGCCCGGCCGAAGAGCGCGCCCTGCTCGGCCGCACCGGGCCGCGCCAGCACCGCGGCACAGGCGCTGCGGGCCGGCGCCAGGCCTTCGCGGTGCAGCCACCAGCGGTGCAGCGCCACCACCAGCCGCAGCCCCTGCACCAGGCCCTCGGGCGCATGCTCGCTGGCGGAGAGTGCGGCCAGCAGGTTGTCGCGCTCGGCGTCCAGGCGCGCCAGCGCGGCGCCCGGTGCGGGGCCGGACAGGCCGGCCGCGGCCTGCTCGGCCAGCGCGACCATGCGGTGGAGGTGGCGCTGGCGGCAGCCCGCCTCTTCGCCGGCTTCGACCAGGCGCTCCAGCGCGAACTGGCGCACGGTCTCCAGCAGGCGCAGGCTCGGCTCGGCGCCGGCGGCCGGGGCGGCGGCCACCACCAACGAACGCTCGACCAGAGAACCCAGGGCGTCCAGCACGGTGCCGCTGTCCAGGCCCTCGCCGGCCGCCACGGCCTGCGCGCTGGCCGGGCTGAAGGGGCCGGCCATCACGGCCAGGCGGCGCAGCACGGCCTGCTCGGCGCTCCCCAGCAAGGCATGGCTCCAGCCCAGCGCCGCGGCCAGGCTGCGCTGGCGCGGCGGCACGTCGCGCGCGCTGGTGGCCAGCAGGCGCAGCCGCTGGTGAAGGCGGTCGTTCAGGCCCTGCAGGCCCAGGTGCGGCACGCGCGCCGCGGCCAGTTCGATGGCCAGCGCCACGCCGTCCAGTTGCCGGCAGATCGAGACCACCCGGGCCACGTTGTCCTCGTCGAGCACGAAGCTGCGGTCGGCAGCGCGCGCCCGCGCCTCGAACAGCCGCACGGCGCTGGCGGCCTGCGCCGCCGCCAGCCCGGGGCCCGCGGGCAGGGCCAGCGCCGTGACGCGGTACACCTGCTCCTCCAGCAGGCGCAGCGGCTCCTGGCTGGTGGCCAGCAGGTGCAGGCCGGGCCGGGCCTGCAACGCGGGCGCCGCCCACGCGGCCACGGCGCGGGCGCGGTGTTCGCAGTTGTCCAGCACCAGCAGCAGGCCGGGGTCGACGTCCGAGCCGGCCGCCAGCGCCGCGTCCAGGACCGGCGCCACGTCTTCGTCGTGCGCCAGCGGCGCCAGGTCCACGAAGCGCATGCCCTGCGCGAAGCGCCCGGCCTGCTGCGCGGCCACGGCGCGCGCCAGCACGGTCTTGCCGATGCCGCCGGCGCCCACGATGTTCACCAGCCGGTGCGCATGCAGCAGGTAGTGCAGCGTCTGCAGGTCGTGCTCGCGCCCGAACAGCGGCGCGGCGGGGGCGACGGGCGCCAGGGCCACCACCGCCGGCGGCGGCACCGGGGCCGGGGCGGGCTGCGGCTCGGCCGCGAAGCGGTAGCCGCGGCCGCTGACCGTGGCGATGGCGCCCGCACCCAGGTGCTTGCGCAGCGCCGCCACGTGCACCTGCAGGTTGTTCTCTTCCACCACCACGCCGGGCCAGACCAGGTCCAGCAGCTCGTCCTTGCTGACCACGCGCTCACGGCGCTCCACCAGGGCCAGCAGCAGGTCGAAAGCCCGCGCGCCCACGGGCACCGGCTGGCCGTCCACCAGCAGCTGGCGGGCGGCGGGCCGCAGCATGCAGCGGCCGAAGGCCAGGTCGGCCGGCAGGTCGCGTGGGGTGGGGCCGGGTGGCGGCATGGACGGGCGGTCTGCGCTCCTGGGGTGGCGCGGGAGCTTAAGCCCTGCGCACCGTCCCGGTTTAGCAAGGATTCAGCCGCCGATCAGGACTTCGCGGCGCGCCCGGCCCACAGTGGCCGGGCCATGCTGCACCCTTCATCGCCCGCCATCACCCTGCCGCTGTGGCTGCGCCAGCGCTCGCGCCAGTGGCCCGAAGCCACGGCGCTGGTGGAAGGCCGCTGCGGCAGCCGCTACAGCCACGCCGCGCTGGACCACCTGGTGGGCCGCTGCGCGGCCGGGCTGGCGGCCGAGGGCTTCGGGCCGGGCGACGTGCTGCTGATGCTGGCCCCCAACGCGCCCGAGTGGCCCATCGTCGCGTTGGCGGCGTGGGTGGCCGGCGGCGCCGTCTGCGGCGCCGACCCGGCCTGCCGCAGCGACGAGCTGGGCCGCCAGCTGCGCACCTGGGGCGTGCGCCACGCCTTCACCACGCCGGCGCTGCTGCCGCGCCTGCGCGCCCGGGGAGCCGCGGCGGGGCCGCTGCGGCTGATCGTGCCGGGCGAAGCTGCGGGGACGGTGTCCTTCACCACGCTGCTGGCCTGTGCCGACGACGAACCGCGGCCGCCCACCAGCCTGCACAGCCTGGCCTGGGTCGGCGCGCGCCGTGCGGGTGGCGGGCCGGCCTTGCGCCTGACCCACGGCCAGGTGCTGGTGCAGATCGTCGCGCGCGAACGCGAGCTGCAACTGACCGGCCACGACGTCACGCTGTCGCTGCAGCCCATGGGCCAGGCCAGCGGCTTCGTGCAGGGCGCGCTGGCGCCGCTGGCGCAGGGCGCGGCGGTGGTGACGCTGCCCAGCTTCGACGCCGCCACGGTGGCGCAGGCGCTGGCGCGCCACCGCGTCACGCGCCTGCTGCTGGCGCCGTAGGGCGCTGCGTGGCCAGCGCCGCCGCCGCAGCGGCCGGCAGGGCCAGGCCGGCCTCCCGGGCGGCCTCGTACGCCGGAGCGCCCAGCAGCGCCTGCAAGCGCTGCTGGGCCTGCGCGAACTGGGCCTGGTCCAGCGGCCCGGCGAGTGCGCCGCCGCGGTCGATGCTGGCCTGCGCGGTGCCCAGCAGCGTCGCGGCCTGCCGGGGCCGGCCCTCGTGGGCCGCCAGCAGCGCGGCCTGCACCAGCGCCAGCGTGGTGAACTCCTGGAAGCCATGCTCCAGCGCCAGCGCCAGGGCCTCGGCCAGGTGGTCCCGCATCTCGGCCACGCGCTGCGCCGGGAGCAGCAGCGCCGCGCACTGCACCAGCGAGAAGCACAGCCGATGCTGATGCTGCAGGCGGCGGTGCAGGGCCAGCGCCGCCTGGGCCGGCGGCAGCGCGGCGGCGTGCTCGCCGCGCGCCATCGCGGCCTCGGCCATGGTCGACAAGGCGAAGCCCTGGCCCCACAGGTTGTCGGGGTCGCGGTACAGGGCCAGGGCTTCTTCCAGCAGCGGCCCGCAGGCGTCGGCGCGGCCCTGGGCGATCTGGATGCAGGCCAGGTTGGTCAGCGTCTCGGCCACGCGCGTCGGCTCGCCCAGCGGGCGCAGCAGGGCCAGCGCGTTCTCGAACTCGCGCGCGGCACCAGGCAGGTCCAGCGCGGCCTCTTCGGCGTGGGCCAGCCAGATGTGGCCCAGCGACTCCAGCAGCGGCAGCCCCAGAACGCGCGCATCGGCCAGCACGGCCTCGGCCAGCGGCCGGATCAGCGCCGTCTCGTTGCGTTCGTTGGCGACCCCGCACAACGCGATGCGCACGCGCGCGCGCTCGGCGCTGGGCGCCTGGTTCTCAGGGTGCGCCAGCAGGGCCGCGCAGCGGCGTTGTGCCTCGGCGTGGTGGCCGCGTTCACGCCAGAAGGGCAGCAGTTCGGCCGCCATGGCCAGCGCGCGTTGAGCGTCGTGCGCGGCCAGCGTGTCCAGGGCGGCGCGCAGGTTGTCGTGCTCCAGCACCAGCGGCCAGCGGTCGGCCGGCGAGCGCAGTGCGTGCGTGGGCCCGCCGCGGCTGAAGGCCAGCGCGCAGAAGCTGTCGGCATGGCGCCGGCGCCATGCGTCCGCTTCGCCGTGGGCCTGCAGCTGTTCCAGCGCGAACTCGCGCAGGCTCTGCAGCAGGCGGTAGCGGGGCTCGCCGGCCGCCTCGTCAGGGGCCCCGGCGGCGCGCGCGGCGGCGCCGCCGAACTCGGCCACCACCAGCGAGCGGTCGATCAGCTGGCCCAGCAGGTCCAGCACGGCCCATTCGTCGATGGCGGCGTCGCTGGCCACCTGCTGCACCGCGGCCAGCGAGAAGCCGCCGGCGAACACACCCAGGCGGCGGAACACCGCCTGCTCTTCGGCCGACAGCAGCGCGTGGCTCCAGGCCAGCGCGGCGCGCAGGGTCTGGTGGCGCGGCAGCGCCAGCCGCGCGCCGCCAGCCAGCAGCTGCAGCTGCTCGCCCGTGCCGGCCTGGGCCTGCAGTCGTTCCAGCAGGCCCTGCACGCCCAGCCAGCGCACGCGTGCGGCGGCCAGCTCGATGGCCAGCGCCACGCCGTCCAGCTGCCGGCACAGGGCCGCCACGCCGTCCACGTTGGCGGGCGTGATCTCGAACTGCGGGTCGAGCGCGCGCGCACGCGCTTCGAACAAGGCCACGGCGCCGGCCTGTCGCGCTTCGGCCCACGCCTGGCCGCCGGCCGGCACCGCCAGCGGGCCCAGCCGCAGGCGCTGCTCCTGCGGCAGCTGCAGCGGCACCTGGCTGGTGACCAGCAGGCGCAGCCCGCTCGCGTGGGCGAGCAGTGCGGCGGCCACGGCGGCCACGCTGTCGCCGAGGTGCTCGCTGTTGTCCAGCACCAGCAGGCCCTGGCGGCCGGCCACGGCAGCGGCCAGGGCTTCTGGGCTCGTGGCGGCCGTGGGCGGCAGGCCCAGCGCCGAAGCCACGGCGCCCAGCACCAGCGCGGGGTCGTTCAGCGGCGCCAGTTCGGCCAGCACGGCGCCGTCGGCGAGTGTCGGCCCCAGCTCGGCGGCCAGCGCGCGCGCCAGGCTGGTCTTGCCGATGCCGGCCGGGCCCAGCAGCGTGACCAGCGCGTGCGCCGCCACGGCCTGGCGCAGCGCGGCCAGGTCCTCGGCGCGGCCGAAGAGGCCCGGCGGCGCAGCGGCTGCTGCGGAGGGAGTCGGTGCGGGCGGCGTCTCGTCCGCCCCGGCGGTGAGCCGGTAGCCGCGCCCCGGCACGGTGGCGATGCAGCCCGGCCCCAGCAGCTTGCGCAGCGCCGACATCTGCACGGTGAGGTTGTTGTCCTCCACCACCAGGCCCGGCCAGACCAGGGCCATGAGTTCCTGCTTGCCGACGACACGATCACGGTGCTGCGCCAGCGCCAGCAGCAGCTCGAAAGCGCGCGCACCCAGCGGCTGCGGCTGGCCGTCGCGCAGCAGCTTGCGCTCGTCACTGCGGATCTCGAACTCGCCGACCTTCAGCGTCTGGGACATGCCGACTCCTGGGCGATGCGGTCGCCGCGGCCGCCCGACTTTAGGCGCTCCCGGGCCCAGGTTTAGCAACGCTTAGGCCCGGCTTCAGGACGGCGGCGGGGGTGTCGCACGACAGTGCAGCCATCGACCCCGCCCCCAGAGGGTCGCACCCCCAGGAGAGCCTGCCATGAACTTCCATCCCTCGACCCTCGCCCCCGTCGCCGCGCTGCGGCCCATCGTCGCCGCCACGCTGGCCGGCCTGTGCCTGGCCGGCTGCGGCGGCGCCGGCAAGGAGGCCGCCCAGGCAACGCCGGCCCAGGCCCAGACGCAGGCCGCCAGCGTGCGGCTGGAAGGTTGCGTCGTCGACGCCCAGTGGCTCAGCGCCCCCGGCGTAGCGGTGCATGCGCGCAGCGCCGCGGGCCAGGCCCTCGGCGCCGCCGTCACCGACAGCCGCGGCGTCTTCCAGATCGCCGTGCCGGCGCGCACGCGCATCGTCGTCGATGCCGCCGTCGGCGGCCAGGGCGGCGTGGTGCTGGACATCGGCAGCGCGCCGATGACGGTGGCCGGCTGCCTGTCGACCTCGGTCTGAGCGGCGGCGCCCCCATGAAGGTCCTCCATACCCAGGGCGGCCGCCCGTGGCTCCTGCCGCTGGTGCTCGGCCTCACGGCCTGCGCTTCGCCGCCCGACGCGGCGCCGCCGGTGACCCTCACGCCCGACCACCCCAACGTGGTGGCGTTCTGGAACGACATCGCCAACAAGACGGTGCTGGCCAGCGCGCCCGCCGCCACCACGCCCGAGGAGCAGCGACCCGCGGTGTTCTTCGACCTGGCCAGCGTGCACGTGGCCATCTACGACGCCGTGGTCGCCATCGAAGGCCGCCACAAGCCTTTCGCGGTGAAGCCCGGGGCGCCGGCGGCCGGTGCCTCGACCGAAGCCGCGGTGAGCGCCGCCGCCCACGGCGTGCTGCAGGCGCTGTTTCCCAACCGCGGCGCGCACTACCAGGCGGCCTACGAACAACGCCTGTCGGCGCTGCCGGACAACCCCGCCAAGGCCCTGGGCCTGGCGCTGGGCCGCGAGGTGGCGGCCGGCATCGTGCGGCTGCGGGCCCAGGACGGCCGCAGCGTGGCGCTGGCGCCCTATGCCTCGGGCACGGCGCCGGGCCAGTTCCGCGCCGCCAATCCGAACCCGGTATTTCGCCACTTCCCTTCGATACGGCCCTTCGCACTGGGCAGCCTGGGGCAGTTCCGCCCGGCGCCGCCGCCGCCCCTGGAGAGCGCGGCCTATGCCACGGCGCTGGAGGAAACGCGCGCGCTCGGCGGCACGGCCAGCAGCGCGCGCACGACCGAGCAGCTGGAGGTGGCGCGCTTCCACACCGAGCCACCGCCTTCGGCGATCACGCGCAACCTGGGGCGCTTCGCGGCCAGCACCGCCAGCGTGGCCGATGCCGCGCGGCTGATGGCGATGGTCTACGTGAGCTATGTGGACGCCATCGGCGCCTGTTTCGAAGCCAAGTACCACTACCAGACCTGGCGGCCGGTGAGCGCCATCCGCATGGCCGATGCCGACGGCAACGCGGCCACGGCCAAGGACGAGGCGTGGTCGCCCTCACTGCCCACCCCGAACCACCCCGAGTACCCCGCGGCACACTCCTGCACGTCGGGCAGCCTGGGCGAGACGCTGCGCCACTTCTACGGCACGCCGGCGGTCAGCTTCAGCTGGGACAGCAGCGTCACCGGCACGACGCGCCGCTACACCGGCGTCGAGGCCTTCAGCGCCGAAGCGGGCCTCGCGCGCATCCACGGCGGCATGCACTTCAGGCACTCGGTCGTGGCCGGCGAAGAGCTCGGCCGGCAGGTGGCGCGCTGGGTGGCGCAGCACCACTTCGGGCGGCAGGAGTGACTCAGGGCAGCAGCAGCCGCACCACCACCGGGAAGTGGTCCGACGGGAAGCGGCCGCGGCGCGAGTCCGTGAGCACGCCGTACTTCAGCACGCGGATGCCCGGCGTGAGGAAGACGTGGTCGATGCGCCGGTCGGCCGGCGTGTCGATGCGGAAGCCGTTGAAGGTGCCTTCGGGGCCGTAGGGCGGCGTCTCGCTCTCCGTGCGCGCGTCGCGCAGCGCCGAGCGCATGGTGGCGATGGGCTCGCTGCCGGGTTCGGCGTTGTAGTCGCCGGTGCAGATGACGGGCTTGCCCGCGCCCAGCTCGCGCACCTTGGCCACCATCAGCTTGGCCGACTCGCGGCGCGAGACGGGGCCTTCGTGGTCGAAGTGCACCGAGAAGACCAGGAACTCGCGGCCCGTGGCCTTGTCGCGCAGTTCGGCCCAGGTGGCCAGGCGGTTGCAGCAGCGGCTGTCCCAGCTGATGGAGGGTTTGTCAGGCGTGGCGCTGAGCCAGAAGTCGCCGTGGCGGCGCAGCTCGAAGCGCGCCGTGCGGAAGAAGATGGCCGAGCTCTCGCCGGCCTCCTTGCCGTCGTCGCGGCCCACGCCCACGCGGGCCCAGCCGGGCAGGGTGTCCAGGTCGCGCAGCTGGTTGATCAGCCCTTCCTGCGTGGCCACGATGTCGAACTCGTGGAAGGCGATGAGGGCCTTGACCATGTCCTTGCGGTTCGCCCAGATGTCGGGGCCGTCGTCGGGCGTGGCCAGGCGCAGGTTGTAGGTGGCGACGTTGATCGGCTGCGCCATCGCCCACCCGGCCAGCATCAGCAGCACCAGCGCGAAGAGCCGCTTCACGGCTTGGGCGCCGCGCAGTGTTCGGCGATGTACTGCTCGTGCGTGGGCATCACCCCCACGCACTTGGCGATGACGCCTTCCACGTTGTCCAGGAAGCCGTCCACCTCGGCGCCGGACTTCTGCGCCGCGAAGGGGTGGAAGCCGCGCGGGCGGATGCGCTGGCCCCACATCACCTGCAGCCAGCTGGCCTCGGCGAAGAGCTCGTTGCCTTCGCGCACGACGCGCGCATTGGCCGAGAAGAGGTCGATCTTGTGCCGCAGCGTGGCCGGCACGTCCATGGTGCGGCAGTAGTTCCAGAAGGGCGTGTCGTCACGCTCGGTGGCGTGGTAATGCAGGATGATGAAGTCGCGGATGCGCTCGTACTCGTACTGCGTCTGCGCGTTGTATTCGGCGATGTCGGCGGCGTCGAAGCCCATGTGCGGGAAGAACTGGATGAGCCGCGTCACCGCCATCTGGATGAGGTGGATGCTGGTGGATTCCAGCGGCTCCAGGAAGCCGCTGCTCAGCCCCACGGCGACACAGTTGCGGTCCCAGAACTTGTCACGCCGGCCAGTGACGTAGCGCACGGTGCGCGGCTCGGCCAGCGGCGCGCCGTCCAGGTTCTTCATCAGCACGGCGGCGGCCTCGTCCTCGCTGATGAAGCGGCTGGAGAAGACGTGGCCGTTGCCCGTGCGGTGCTGCAGCGGAATGCGCCACTGCCAGCCGGCACCGTGCGCCGTGCTGCGCGTCATCGGCAGCAGGGGGTCGGTGCGTTCGCAGGGCACGGCGATGGCGCGGTCGCAGGGCAGCCAGTGGCGCCAGTCCTCGTAGCCCACGCCCAGCGTCTGGCCGATGAGCAGGCCGCGGATGCCCGAGCAGTCGATGAAGAGATCGCCCTCCACCAGCTTGCCGTTCTCCAGCTGCACGCCGGTGATGAAGCCGTCGCCTTCGCGCTGCAGCACGCGCGTGATCTTGCCTTCGGTGCGCCGCACGCCGCGCCCTTCGCAGAAGCCGCGCAGGAAGCGCGCGTACAGGCTGGCGTCGAAGTGGAACGCGTAGGTGATGTCGGCCAGCGGCGAGCCGGGCATGTCCTCGCGCGGGCGCATGAACTTGTGGTGCAGCGGCGCCAGCGTGTTGATGCTGCAGGCGTCCAGCTCTGCATGGCGCCCGGCGGCGGCGCGGTACAGCCAGAAGTGGTGGAAGGGCGTGCCGAAGGCGTCCTGCCCCACTTTGCCGAAGCCGTGGATGTAGCGGTCGCCCAGGCGGCCCCAGTTCACGAATTCGATGCCCAGCTTGAAGCTGCCCTGGGTCTTGCAAATGAACTCGTCCTCGTCCAGGCCGATGGCGGCATTGAACAGGCGGATGTGCGGGATGGTGGCCTCGCCGACGCCAACGATGCCGATCTCGTCGCTCTCCACCAGTTCGATCTGCGTGCCGGCGGTCAGCAGCGTGGACAGCGCCGAGGCCGTCATCCAGCCGGCGGTGCCGCCGCCGACGATGACGACGCGGCGGATGGGGGTGATGGACATGGTGAGAACTCTCCTGCGTTCAGAGTCGCGCGCCCGTGCCGGCACAGAAGGCCAGCACGCGCGCGGGGTCGATGTCGAAGGCGACCCTCTGGCGGAGTGCGAAGCCGTGGCCGACCTCCACCAGCGCCGAGAGGGTGAAGTCGCCATGCTCCAGCCACAGCAGCTGTTGCGCCCCCAGCGCTTCCACCACTTGCACGGTGGCGGCAAAGCGCCCTGGCGTGCCAGGTCTTCCAAGGGCGAGACGCCGCCGATCAGCCATGCAGGAAATCGCGGTACCAGCGGCCGCTGGCCTTCAGCGTGCGCTTCTGCGTCGCGTAGTCCACGTGCGTGAGGCCGAAGCGCCGGAGGTAGCCCTCGGCCCACTCGAAGTTGTCCAGCAGGCTCCAGGCGAAGTAGCCTTTCAGCGGCACGCCGCGGGCCACGGCCTCGCGCGCCGCCGCGATGTGTCGCACCAGGTAGGCGCGCCGCAGCACGTCGTCGATGCTGCCGTCGGGCTGCACGACGTCGTCGTAGGTGGAGCCGTTCTCGGTGAGGTAGACCACGGGCGGCGCGTAGTCGCGCTGCACGCGTTCCAGCAGCGTCACCATGCCCTCGGGCGACACCGGCCAGCCGAAAGCCGTGCGTTCCACGCCATGCTGTTCCACCACGCGCGTGGCGATGGCGCCTTCGCCCGGGGCGTCGGCCACCACTTCGGGGAAGTAGTAGTTGATGCCCAGGAAGTCGGTCGGCGTGGCGATGGCCGCGGCGTCGCGCGTCTGCGTGTGCGGCGCGCAGTGGCCCAGCAGGTCGAGCACGTCCTCGGGATAGCCGCGGCCGTGCAGCGGGTCCAGGAACCAGCGGTTGCGCAGGCCGTCGTGGCGTTGCGCGGCGGCGGCGTCCGCGGCACCGCCGGTGGCCGGGCTGATGGGGTGCAGGCTCAGCGTGATGCCCACCTTCGCGTCCGGCACCGCGGCGCGGATCGCCGGGATGGCCAGCCCATGGCTCAGCAGCACGTGGTGGCAGGCCTGCAGCGCGGCGCGGAAGTCGCGCAGGCCGGGCGCATGACCGCCCTCGGCGTGGCCCAGCATGGCCGTGCACCAGGGTTCGTTGTGCGTGATCCAGTGCTTCACGCGGTCGCCCAGCGTGCGGGCGGCGAGGTCGGCGAAGGCGACGAAATCGCCCACGGTGTCGCGGTTCGTCCAGCCACCCTTGTCCTGCAGCGCCTGCGGCAGGTCCCAGTGGTAGAGCGTGGCCCAGGGCTGCAGGCCGCGTTCCAGCATGCCGTCCACCAGCCGGCTGTAGAAGTCCAGCCCGGCGCGGTTGGGGCGCGCCGGATTGCCGTCCGGAAACAGGCGCGGCCAGGCGATGGAGAAGCGGTAGGCATTGACGCCCAGGTCGCGCGCGATGTCCAGGTCCTCGGGCCAGCGGTGGTAGTGGTCGCAGGCCACGGCACCGCTGCTGAAGTCACGGATGTTCCCCGGGCGCTCGCAGAAACGGTCCCAGATGGACTCGCCGCGGCCGCCCTCGTGGATGCCGCCTTCGATCTGGTAGGACGAGGTGGAGCAGCCCCACAGGAAGCCGGGTTCGAAGTCGCCGCGTCGGAGCACGGGCAGGTTGGCGGTGTCGGTCATGGTCGGATCTTGGAAGGATGCCGGGCGCCCGCCGCGGCCTGAACGCGGCCTTCAGCAGCGCCCTTCGCCCACCTTCTGGTAGAGGTCGTTGCCGATGTAGAGCGCGGGGCCCCAGCCGCTGCGGTCGCGCGGGTTGGTGCTGACGCGCCAGGGGACGCTTCGCGCGCCGGCGCCGTCGGGCTGCAGCACCAGGCTGCCGCCGCTGGCGTCGCCCGAGGCCGACCAGCTGCCGCCCTGGCCGGTGCCGGTGTAGGCCGAGCCGGCGGCGCCCGAGCCGGCCATCTCGCCGCTGCTGCGGTAGCGCCCGCTGACGCACAAGGTGAGGCGCGCCTCGCGCGAATAGCTGCCGCTCTGCGAGACGTGGATGAACTGGTAGTCGCCGGCGATGGGCGCGGCCTTGGGCGCCGCGCTGAACACGATGGAGCGCGCCAGCGCGTCGGCGCGCGACTGCAGCCGCGCGAACTGCGCCGGCGTCGTCAGCGCCAGCACCACCACCGCGCCGCCGTGGCGCGACAGCACGCCGATGCTGCGCACGCGCAGCGTCGTGCCGTCCTGCGCCTGGCCTTCCATCACGCCGGCCAGGCCACTGGCGCCGGGCACGTCGAAGGGCCGCGCGTCTTCCACCGGCGCGGCCATGAAGCCCGACTCGTTCAGGCCCTCCCGGTAGCCGGCCAGGAGTTCGTCGCGCGTGGCGCGCGGCACGAAGCGCACGATCATCAGCCCGGCCTCGGTGTCCGAGACCACGAGCAAGAGGCCGTCCTTGTCGGCCGCACGCCAGTTCGGCGGCACGGTGAAGCCCAGGCCCCAGGCCTCGCGGAAGAAGCTAGGGCGCGCGCCCGGGGCCGGGTCGGCCGCCGCGGCGGGGCCAGGTGCCGGCAGGGCCAGCGCCAGCGCGGCCACGGCGCCCACGAGTGTGCTTCGCATCGTCGTTCCCCCTGCGGCGCCCCGGCGCCCTGGCGCGGATTCTCGCCGCGCGCAGGGCCGGTGTAGAGTGCGCGACTTTTCGCCCGACCGTCCGCAACCCGCATGCCGCTTGAGCACCCGCGACCCAGCCTGAACGGCTCGGCGCTGGCAGGGCTGCTGGCCCAGCTGTCCCTCGTCGACCGCCCCAGCACGACGCCGTCCTTCGTCGAAGGCCTGGCGCGCTGGCTGGGCTGGAAGGACGCCATCGCCCTGTCGGCCGTGCTGCAGGCGCCGCCCGCGGTGCCCGCCGCCACCGCCACCCCGGCCCTCCTGGCCCCGCTGGAGGCCGAGTTCGCGCGCGTGCGCGCCGCGCTGGGCCGCGCCATCGCCGAGCCCGGCGACACGGCGGGCGAGGATGGCCGCGACTTCCTGCCCTTCCGTCGCCGCCACTTCCTGCTCCAGCAGGCCATGGAGGCCGCGCTGGGCCCGCTGCGCGCCCAGGCCCGCGCGGCGCTGTTGAAGGCCGGCCGCCGCCACCCGGCGCTGGCCCGCCTGGCGGCGCTGGACGCGGCGCTGGCCGACGCCCTGGCGCCGCGTGAACAGGCGCTGCTGGCCCAGATGCCCGTGCTGCTGGAGAAACTGCACACGCGGCATCGCCCCGCGGGCGCCAATGACGTGGATCCGCCCGGGCTGGCCGCCTTTCGACACGACATGCAGCGCCTGCTGCAGGCCGAGCTGGACCTGCGCCTGCAACCCGCCGAAGGCCTGCTGGACGCGCTGCGCGCCGCCCTCACCGACCCCGCATGAACAAGCTCCTCTTCCACGCGGCCGGCGTCGCCGGCCTGCTGGCCCTGGCCTGGGTGGCCAGCGGCTACCTGCACCAGCCGCTGGCGCTGGCCATGACGGCGCTCATCACCGCCTTCTACGCCGCCGGCGTGCTGGAACTGCGCCGCTTCGACCGGGCCACGCAGGGCCTGCAGCAGGCCTTGGGCGGCCTGACGGCGACGCCGCCGAGCCTGCCCGACTGGCTGGCGTCCGTGCCCGAACCGCTGCGCCCCGCCGCGCAAGCGCGCGTGGCCGGCGAACGCCTGCCGCTGCCCGGGCCGGCGCTGGCGCCCATGCTGGCCGGCCTGCTGGTGCTGCTGGGCATGCTGGGCACCTTCCTGGGCATGGTGGCCACGCTCAACGGCACGGGCGTGGCGCTGGAACATGCCGGCGACATCGCCGCCATGCGCGACACCCTGTCGGCGCCGGTGCGCGGGCTGGGCCTGGCCTTCGGCACCTCGGTGGCGGGCGTGGCGGGCTCGGCGATGCTGGGGCTGATGTCGGCGCTGAGCCGCCGCCAGCGCCAGGAAGCCGGCCAGGCACTGGAGCGCCACGTCGCCAGCACGCTCAGGCCCTTCACGCCGGCCTTCCAGCGCGCGCAGGAGCGAGAGGCCGCCTTCGCGCTGCAGCAGCAGCAGGTGTCCCAGATGCCGCTGCTGGTGGAGCGCCTCTCGGCGCTGATGGTGCAGCTGGAGCAGCAGGCGAAGACTTCCAACGAGGCGCTGCTGGCGCGCCAGCAGCAGTTCCACGGCCACACCGAGCAGGCCTGGCGGGCGCTGGCCGCTTCGGTGGACCAGACCCTGCAGCGCAGCCTGGGCGACAGCGCGCGCAGCGCAGCGGCCACGGTGCAGACGGCGGTGGACGCCACGATGAGTGGCCTCACGCGCGAGACGGCGGCGCTGCACGGCCACATCGCGGCCACGGTGCAGCAGCAGCTGGACGGCCTGGCGCAGCGTTTCGAGCAGCGGTCGGGCGCCTGGGTCGACGCCCTCGGCACACAGGTGCGCGACCGCCTCGGCGAGAGCCTGGCCCGCGACAACGCGCTGCTGGAAGAGCGCAGCCGCATCATGGCCACGCTGAACACGCTGCTGGGCGCGGTGCAGCACAGCTCCACCGAGCAGAAGACCGCCATCGACGCGCTGGTGGCCGCCACCTCCCGCTGGCTGCAGGAGGCCGGCGCGCGCTTCACCGAGAAGGTGGACGCCGAGACCGCGCGGCTGGACGCCGTGAGCGCCCAGCTCACGGCCAGCGCCGTGGACGTGGCCAGCCTGGGCGACGCCTTCGGCGGCGCGGTGGAGCTCTTCGGCCAGACCGGCGGCCAGATGCTGGCGCACCTGCGGCACGTGGAAGAGACGCTGGCCCAGGCCGCCCTGCGCAGCGACGAGCAGCTGGCCTACTACGTGGCGCAGGCGCGCGAGGTCATCGACCTCAGCCTGCACGCGCAGAAGCAGATCGTCGACGAGCTGCAGCGGCTGGCGCACCGTCAAAGTGCACTGACCGACGCCACCGCATGAACGCCGGCCTGCAGGACGACGGCGCCGACGCCGCCACCGACCCCGGCACCCCGGTGTGGGCCGTGTTCGGCGACCTCATGGCCGGGCTGCTGGGCGCCTTCGTGCTGATCCTGGTCTATGCGCTGGCGCTGCAGGCCGACCTGGCGACGCGGCTGGACGACGAGGTGAAGAAGCGCCAGGCCGAGGAGCAGCGCCGCACGGCGCTGGAGCAGGCGCTGGCCGTGCCGCTGGCCGAAGGGCGCGTCACGCTCAGCGGCGGCCGCATCGGCATCAGCAGCAGCCTGCTCTTCGCCTTCAACTCCGACGAGCTGCAGCCCGAGGGCCAGCGCCTGCTGAAGAGCCTGGGCGCCACGCTGGCGGCCTACCTGAAGGCGCGCGACGAGGTGCTGATGATCAGCGGCTTCACCGACGACCGCCCCGTGCGCGGGAACAGCGCGCAGTTCGCCGACAACTGGGAGCTCTCGGCGCAGCGTGCGCTGACGGTGACGCGCACGCTCATCGCCGAAGGTGTGCCGGCGCCGGCCGTGTTCGCCGCGGCCTTCGGCGCCGAGCAGCCGGTGGCGTCCAACGCCGACGCGGCCGGTCGTGCGCTGAACCGGCGCGTGGAGATCACGCCCCTGCCGCGCGGCAAGGCCAGGCCGGCGGGGGGCGGATGAACGAGGCGACCTTCGTGCACGCGGTGCGGGCGCGGCGCATCGACGCGCTGGCGCGGCGCGCGGCCGGCCAGGAAGGCGCGGCGCGGCAGCTGCTGGAGACGAGGCTGCAGGTGCTGCGTGCGGCGGGCGCCGAACCCGGTGCCGATGGCCGGCCTGCCGCCGCTCGCGCGCCGACGCCGCTGGGTGGCTTGCTGGACCACATCGCGCAGCGCACGGCCACGCCCCGGGCCGGGCTGCCGGGGCCGCGGCGCACCGAAGCGCCACCTGAGCTGCAGGCGGTGCGCCAGCATCGCAGCACGTGGTCGCGCCTGAGCGTGGAGCAGCGCGTCCGCCAGGCCCTGGCGCAAGTGCCCCCGCAGGCCGGGCCCCTGAACACCCAGCGCCTGGTGCACGAAGCGCTGCGCACGCTGCACGCGGTATCGCCGGACTACCTGCACCGCCTGGTGGCGCAGGTGGAGACGCTGCTGTGGCTGGAACAGGCGGCCTCGCGCGGCGCGAAGCCACGCCGTCCGGCCTGAACCCGGCGCTTCAGGAGCCCTGAGCTCCAACGGCCGGCCGTGCGGAACGCCCGCGCCGCCTGGGCGCGGCTTGGGCAACCATCATCGACACGCTCATTTCGACCAGCAGCGGCTCCAGCGCCCCCGAGGCGACCAGCGGCGAGGCCTCCAGCGAGGCGTAGCGCAGCGTGCCCAACACGGCCCGCGTGACGACGAAGAGGCGTTCGAGCGGCACGGCGCTGCCCGAGGCGTCCTGCAGCCGCACGGCGATGCGTTCGATGGTGGCCCGCAGCGCCAGCGCGATGGTCTCGTCGGCGTCCTGCCGCCAGAGGAAACGCGCCAGCTTGCGGCGCGCCGGCGTGCGGCCGGCAAAGGCCTCGAAGGCCCGCGACACGATGCCCTCGGCCGCCGCCGCCACGCCCAGGCGTCGCTGCGTGACTTCGACGAGCCAGCCGTCCAGCAAGCCCACGGCGCGCTCACGCTCGGCGTCCAGCAGGGCGCGGAAGACGGCCTGCTTGTCGGGGAAGTACTGGTACAGCGTGCCCACCGACACGCCGGCGCGTTCGGCGATGCGGTTGGTGGTGAGCGCCGCCTCGCCGTCCTTGACCAGAACCTGAACGGTGGCCTGCAGGATGGCGTCCACGGTCTGCAGCGCGCGGCCCTGAACGGGCGCTCTGCGGCTGGGAGAAGGGCGCGGGCGGGAGGTGCGGGTGGGCATGCGGCAAAACCTGAGCCGGTGGCGAGTATCGCGCCGCGCCGGGCACCGATAGAGTGGCCGCCATGCACTTCACATGGACACAGGGCCTGGCGACCTGGAGCATCGGTGGGGCCGGGCTGCTGGTGGCCACGCTGGGGGGCCTGCACCTGCTCTTCACGTGGCAAGGCCGGCGGCTGCACCCCACCGACCCCGAGCTGATCGAACGCATGCAGCGCACACCGCCGCGCCTGACACGCGAGACCGACCTGTGGCGCTGCTGGATCGGCTTCAACGGCAGCCATGGCCTGGGGGTGCTGGGCTACGGCGGCATGCTCGTCGGCCTGGCGGCCACCGACGCCAGCCTCTTCGCGCGCAGCGGGCCGCTGGCCTTGTGGGCGCTGCTGATGATGCTGGGCTACCTGGGGCTGGCGCGGCGCTACTGGTTCAGCAAGCCGCGGCGCGGGCTGTGGGTGGCGCTGGCGCTGCTGCTGCTGGGCCTGGCCGCGGCACAGGGGGCCGCGACATGAACGCCCCCCTGCTGCTGGCCGGCACGCTGGCCGTGGCCGTGGCGGCGGTGCACTCGGTGCAGGGCGAGCGCCTGCTGTTCGCCCGCCTGCGCTGGGGCAGCTGGATTCCCACCGAAGGCGGCGCGCTGCTGCGCGAGGCCCATGTGCGCATCCTGTGGGCCAGCTGGCACGTGCTGTCGGTGTTCGGTCTGATGGCGGCGGCCGGCCTGTTCTGGGCGGCACTGGTGCCGCTGCCCGCCGGAACCCGCGCGGTGGTGGCGGGGGGCGTGGCGGGCGCGATGGGGTTGGGGTCGCTGCTGGTGCTGGTGGGCACGCGCGGGCGGCATGCGGGGTGGGTGGCGATGGGGGTGGTGGCAGGGTTCAGTGGGTGGGGGGCGGTGCTGTAATGCAGCAGCCGCTGCCCACAGGAAGACGCCCGCCATGAAGACTTCGACGCTACGCAGCACACGCACCCCACGGCCGGGTCTGCGGCGCGCCCTGGTACTGGCCGGCGTCGTCTTCGCGGCCGCTTGCACGCTGCCACCAACGCCTGCGCGCTTCCCCGCACCCGACCTCACCCGCATCGACGACACCGCGCGCGCGGCCATGGCCGCCACCGGCGCCCGGGGTCTGGCCATCGCAGTGGTGGACAGCGGCCAGGTGGTGTTCACGCGGGCCTATGGCGTGCGCGACGCCGGCGGCGCGCCGCTGCGCGAAGACACGGTGATGTACGGCGCCTCGCTCACCAAGGCGGCCTTCGGCTACCTGGTGATGCAGCTGGTGGAAGAAGGCAAGCTGGGCCTGGACGTGCCCATCGCCCGCTACCTGCCGCAGCCGCTGCCCAGCTACACGTCGGCCGACACCGTGCGCCGCTATTCGGCCTTCGCCGGCCTGGCGGGCGACGAACGCTGGCGCCTGCTCACCGCCCGCATGCTGCTCACGCACAGCGCGGGCTTCGCCAACTTCTACTTCCTGGAGCCCGACCAGAAGCTGCGCATGCACTTCGAGCCCGGCAGCCGCTACGCCTACTCGGGCGACGGCTTCATCCTGCTGCAGTTCGTGCTGGAGCAGGGGCTGGGCCTGGACGTGGGCGCCGAGATGAACCGGCGCCTGTTCGCCGCCAACGGCATGCCGCGCACCAGCCTGATCTGGCGCGCCGACTTCCGGCCCAACCTGGCCGACGGCTTCGGCAGCGACGGCAAGGTGGAACCGCACGACGAGCGCAGCAAGGTGCGCGCCGCCGGCTCCATGGACACCACCATCGCTGACATGGCGCGGCTGGTCGCGGCCTACGTGCGCGGCGACGGCCTCAGCGCCGCGGGCCGCGCCGAGCTGGTGAAGCTGCAGCTGCCCATCACCACGCGCAGCCAGTTCCCGTCCCTGCAGGCGCCAAGCTCGCCCAGCCCCTTCCCCGGCATCGGCGCCGGCCTGGGCGTCATCGCCTTCAGCGGCCCGCAGGGCGCCGGCTTCTTCAAGGGCGGCCACAACGACAGCACGGCCAACACCTGGGTCTGCGTGGAAGCCGGCCGGCGCTGCGTGGTGATCCTCGCCAACGACGTGCGTGCCGAGCCCGCGTTCCCGGCGCTGGTGGCTTCGATCCTGGGCGAGACCGGCGTGCCCTGGGCCTGGGAGTACGGCGAGATGCCGTTCTGGCCCGGGCCGCGCGGGCGCTGAAAGTCAGCCGAGCACGCTGTCGGCGCTGACCGTCGGCAGGCCCAGGCTCTCGCCGACGGCCGCGTAGGTCAGCCGGCCGGCGTGCACGTTGAGGCCGGCCTTGAGGTGCGCGTCCTCGCGGCAGGCGCGCTGCCAGCCCTTGTCGGCCAGCGCCAGCGCGAAGGGCAGCGTGGCGTTGTTCAGCGCCCAGGTGGAGGTGCGCGCCACCGCGCCGGGCATGTTGGCCACGCAGTAGTGCACCACGCCGTCCACCAGGTAGGTGGGCTCGGCGTGTGTGGTGGCGTGCGAGGTCTCGAAGCAGCCGCCCTGGTCGATGGACACGTCGACGATCACGCTGCCCGGCTGCATGCGCGCCACCTGCGCGCGCGTCAGCACCTTCGGCGCGGCGGCGCCCGGCACCAGCACGGCACCGACCACGAGGTCGGCCGCCAGCGCGGCCTGCTCGACGGCGTCCATCGACGCGAAGACGAGATGCACGCGGCCGCCAAAGAGGTCGTCCAGCTCGCGCAGGCGCGGCAGCGAACGGTCGAGGATGGTGACGTCGGCGCCCAGGCCCACGGCCATCTTGGCGGCATGCGTGCCGACCACGCCGCCACCGACGATGGCCACCTTGCCCGGGGCCACGCCCGGCACGCCGCCCAGCAGCACGCCGCGGCCGCCGTTGGCCTTCTGCAGCGAGTACGCGCCCACCTGCACGGCCATGCGGCCGGCCACTTCGCTCATCGGCGCCAGGAGCGGCAGGTGGCCGCGCGCGTCGGTGATGGTCTCGTAGGCGATGGCGGTGCAGCCGCTTTCCATCAGCGCGACGGTCTGCTGCGGGTCCGGTGCCAGGTGCAGGTAGGTGAACAGCAGCTGGCCCTTGCGCAGCATGCGGCACTCGTCGGGCTGCGGCTCCTTGACCTTGACGATCATCTCGGCCTCGGCGAACACCGTCTTGGCGTCGGGCACGATGCGCGCGCCGGCGGCCACGTACTGCGCGTCGTCGCAGCCGATGCCCAGGCCCGTGCCGGCCTGCACCAGCACCTCGTGGCCATGGTTGATGAGTTCACGCACCGAAGGCGGCGTGAGGCCGGCACGGTATTCGTGGGTCTTGATTTCCTTCGGGACGCCGATGCGCATGGGGGGCTCCAGGGGGGTGGTTCGATGGCCGTCATCGTCGGACGGAACGGCCCGCAGGAGTTGCCGTTTTCGGGGGCGTCGAACCCCCCCATCGCGCAAGAAGCTGTTGCATTTCTCGCCTACGGCGGCAGATACTTGTGTCTCATGCCCATCGAACCGCCAAGCCTTGATCGGCTGGACAAGAAGCTGCTGTCGCTGCTGCAGGCCGACGGCCGCATCAGCAACACCGAGCTGGCGCAGCGCATCGGGCTGTCGCAGTCGGCCTGCCTGCGGCGCGTGCAGCGGCTGGAAGAGGCCGGCGTCATCGAGGCCTACGGCGCGCTGCTGAGCGCCGCCAAGCTGGGCAAGCCGGAGACGGTGTTCATCGAGATCACGCTGCACAACCAGAGCGAAACCGCGCTCGACGCCTTCGAGCGCGCGGTGGCCGCCAGCCCCGACATCCTGGAATGCCACCTGATGGCCGGCGACTACGACTACCTGCTGCGCGTGGCCGTGGCCGACGCGGCCGACTACGAGCGCCTGCACCGCCGGCAGCTCGCCGCCTTCCCGCACGTGGCGCGCATCCGCTCGCACTTCACGCTGCGGCGGGTGTCGCACCGGCTGGGCTTCGAGCTCTAGGCGCCTGCGCGCCATCGGTTCGGGCCGTCGCTTGAGGGGCCAGTGCCGTCGTTCGTCGGCTAGGCGGCCCGGGGCGCCGCGGCGGCCCGCACAGTCGCTGCATGCCTTTGCCGAACCGCACCCCTGGAACCCCGCTGCAAAGGGCCGTCACGGCCTGGCTGGCCGTCGCCTTCGTCGGGCAGCTGATCTTCGCGGCCTACGTCAGTGCCCTGTACGGCACCAGCGCGGTGGCCGGCCGCTTCGAGCAGTGGAACCGCGTCACGCCGCGCGGCTGGCGCGCCGACGATGCGGTGGGCAACTTCGTGTTCGGCTCGCACGTCTTCTTCACGGTGCTCATCGTGCTCGGTGGCCTCGTCCAGCTGCTGCCGCCGCTGCGCCGCCGCTGGCCGGCGCTGCACCGCTGGAACGGCCGCCTGTACCTGGTGGCGGCCGTGTTTCTGGCGCTGGGGGGCGTGGCGATGATCCTCACGCGGGGCACCGTCGGCGGCCTGTGGCAACAGGTGGGCAGCGCCGTCAACGGGCTGGCCATCCTGCTGTGCGCCGCGATGGCCTGGCGGCACGCCCGCGCGCGCGACTTCGAACGCCACCGGCGCTGGGCGCTGCGGCTCTTCCTGTGCGTCAGCGGCGTGTTCTTCTTCCGCATCGGCCTGATGGCCTGGCTGGGCGTCTTCCGGGCCCCGGTGGGCTTCGACCCCAAGAGCTTCAGCGGGCCCTTCCTGACGGCGCTGGCCTTCGGCCAGTTCCTGCTGCCGCTGTTGGTGCTGGAGCTGGTGTTCCACGCGCAAGGCACGGCGCGCCGCTCCGTGCGCGCGGCCACCGCGGGGCTGGTGGGTGCGCTCACGCTGCTCACGGCCTTCGGCATCGCCATGGCCACGCTGGGCATGTGGCTGCCGCGCATGTGAACGGGCAACATCGGGCCACGATGAACCCTGGCGACGCGCCCCCGAGTACGCACCCGGCCCTGTCCGCCTGGCGGCGGCTGCGCTTTGCCGCCGTGCTGGCGGTGGCCTGGGGGCTGCTGCTGTCGATCAACTCCGCCACGCCGGTGAGCTGGTGGCTGCTGCGCAGCTTCGCCGTCGTGTTCGCGGGCCTGCTGGCCTACCGCGGGCTGGCACGCTGGCCGGCGCGGCTGCCGCGCTGGCTGGCGCGCTGGGTCTTCCAGCTGGTCGGTGTCGTGGTGGCGGTGCCCGTCGGCGCCTTCCTGGCCTATTGCGTCACCGCCGAGTGGCCCTTCTGGCAGCAGCCGGTGCGCCTGCAGGGCTTCGCCAAGGTCACCTTCATGGGCGTGCTCTTCGGCCCCTGGATCGCGCTGGCCGCGATGGTGCGCCAGCGTGAGGCCTGGGCGCGCACGCAGGCCCTGGCCTTCAGCCTGGAGCGCAGCGAGTACGAGCGCCAGGCGGTGGAAGCGCGGCTGCGCCTGCTGCAGGCGCAGGTGGAGCCGCACTTCCTGTTCAACACCCTGGCCAACGTGCGCGCGCTGGTGAGCGTGGAGTCGCCGCAGGCCACGCGCGTGCTGGACAGCCTGATCAGCTACCTGCGCGCGGCCACGCCGCGCCTGCAGGACACGGCCACCACGCTCGGCCAGGAGCTGCAGCTGGTGCGCGCCTACCTGGAACTGATGCAGCTGCGCATGCCCGACCGCCTGCAGTTCGGCTTCGACGTGGAGCCCTCGGCGCTGGCGCTGCGCTGCCCGCCGATGACGGTGCTGACGCTGGTGGAGAACGCCGTGCGCCACGGCATCGACCCCAGTGAGGACGGCGGACGCATCGACATCGCCGTGCGCTTGCAGGGCGCGCGCTGCGAGATCCGCGTCACCGACACCGGGCTGGGGCTCGGTGCCTCGGAGCCCGGGCTTGGCACCGGGCTGACGTCGCTGCGCGAGCGGCTGCAGTCGGCCTTCGGTGGCCGCGCGCTGCTGCGGCTGGGCGATCGGCCCGGGCGCGGCTTCAGCGCCGAGCTGGACCTGCCCGCGGAACCGGCGAACTGAGCTCAGCGCATGGACGCCGCACCCACCGCCCTGATCGCCGACGACGAACCGCTGCTGCGTGCCGAACTCGTGAAGCTGCTGGCCGCGGCCTGGCCCGAGCTGCGCGTGGTGGCCCAGGCGCGCAACGGCCGCGAGGCCATCGCGCAGTTCGAGGCCCTGCGCCCGGACATCTGCTTCCTGGACGTGCACATGCCGGGCCTCAGCGGCGTGGATGCCGCGCGCGCCATCGGCCGGCGTGCGCACCTGGTCTTCGTGACCGCCTTCGACCATTACGCGGTGCAGGCCTTCGAGCAGGGCGTGCTGGACTACCTGGTCAAGCCGGTGGAAGCCGCGCGCCTGGCCGAGACGGTGCAACGCCTGCGCGAGCGGCTGCATGCGGCCCGGCCCGCGCTGGACACGGAAGCGCTGCTGTTGCAACTGGCGGCGCAGCTGCGGCGCGGCGCCGGTGTTCCGGCCGACCCGCCCCCGGGCACGGCGGCCACGCCGCTGCGCTGGATCCGCGCGTCCGCGGGCGACAAGCTGCGCCTGATCCCCGTCGACGAGATCGACTACCTGCGCTCGGACAACAAGTACACGCTGGTGGCCTGGCGCGGCGATGGCGGGCAGCCGGGCGAAGCGCTCGTGAGCCTCACGCTGCGCGAGCTGCTGGACCAGCTGGACCCCACGGTCTTCGCGCAGGTGCACCGCTCGGTGGTGGTGAACCTCGCGGCCATCAGCCACGTGCGACGGGGCGACAACGAGACGGCGCAGATCCACCTCAAGGGCCGGCCCGACGTGCTGCCCGTCAGCCGGAGCTACCTGCACCTGTTCAAGCAGATGTGAGCTAGGCGCAGAATCGGGGCGATGCGCCTCCGCACCTGCTTGCCCACCGCTTCGCCGTCACGCCTTCGGCTGCGGCGGCTGTGCGTGCTGGGGCCCTGGGCGCTGCTCGCCGGCACGGCCCGAGCGGCACCCGCCGCGCCGGGAGCGGCCGTGGCCTGGCCGGCGCGCATCGCCCTGCTCGGCGGCGGCGAGTTGCGCGCTGCCGACCTGCAGCAACGCCTGGTGGTGGTGGTGTTCTGGTCCACCACCTGCCCGTTCTGCCGCCGGCACAACCAGCACGTGGAGAAGCTGCACCGCGCCGCCTTGGCCGCGAACGCGCCGCTCACGGTGCTGGGTGTTGCCCGCGAGCGCGATGCCGCTGCGGTGGCGCGCTACGCCCAGCAGCAGGGCTACAGTTTTCCGATCACGCTGGACGATGCCGCACTGTCGGCGGCGCTGTCGCAGCGCCGCATGATCCCGCTCACGGCCGTCGTCCAACGCGACGGCACCCTGCGCCAGGTGCTGCCCGGCGAGATGTTCGAGGAGGACGTGATGGAACTGCTGGCCCTGTCGCGCAAGGAGCGCACGTGAAGGCCGCGCTGGCGCTGCTTGCGCTGGCCGCGGGCGCGGCTTCGGCGCAGCCGCTGTACCGCTACCCGGACGCCGACCTCGCGACGGGTGAAAAACTGCTGGCGCAGCACCGCTGCAGCGCCTGCCACGCCCAGCGCGTGGGCGGCGACGGCAGCCAGATCTACCGGCCCGCCGGCCGCATCCGCACGCCCGCGGCCCTGCTGACGATGGTGGAGCGCTGCAACACCGAGCTCTCGCTGCAGCTGTTCCCCGAGGACACGCTGGCCATCGCGGCGGTGCTGCAGCGCGACCACTACCGTTTCCTGGCCACGCCCAGGCCTTGACGGTGGCGCCCTGAGGGCGACGCGCTCCTGGCCCTCAGCCCGCCGCCCAAAGCAGCGCCCAGCCCAGCAGGCCCACGGTGACCGCCGTGGTGAGCGCGGCCGCCGCCAGGCCCAGCAGCACGCTGACGCCGTCGCGGAAGGCCAGGCCCAGGGCCATGAACAGCAGGGCCAGCGCGGGCAGCAGGTTGCCGAAGGGGATGGGCAGCACCAGCACGACGGCCATCAC
Organism: uncultured Rubrivivax sp.; assembly: GCA_964495125.1. GTDB lineage: Bacteria > Pseudomonadota > Gammaproteobacteria > Burkholderiales > Burkholderiaceae_C > Rubrivivax. The sequence goes on along the minus strand of CAZBUU010000012.1, from coordinate 3,902 downwards.
CATCATCGCCAGCGCCACCACGCGGTCGGCCGGCGCCGCCAGCGCCCAGTGCTGGCGCGCGCGCGCCAGGCGCGCCGCGAGCGTGTAGACACGCGCCAGCGTGGTGAGCACGCGGCGGCCCCACTCGCCGGGCATCTCCAGCTCGGCCACGCGGCGGGGCAGCACGTCCATGCCGCGCCCGCGCCACATCGACCAGGCCAGGTGCAGCACGCCCAGACCCAGCACGGTGCCGGTGCCGGGAATGGGCAGCAGGCAGGGCACCACCATCAGCAGCAGCAGGCTGCCCTGGGCCGCCGGCCCATGGGCCTGCAGCAGGCTCGCCACCGTGACCCTTTCGTGCGGCAAGGACGCTGCGGCCTCGCGCAGGCGCTCGGGCAGGGGGCCCGTCATGCCTGGGCTTCAGGCCGGTTGCGGTGGAGGCGGCGCAAAGGAATCTCCGGTCAGCTCAAGGACCGGTGAGACTGTGCCGTGGCGGGCAGCGCTGGAAAAGCTGAAAAAGCCGGGACGACCGTCAAGGAAAAGCGAAGCGTTCAGGGCCGCGCAAAGGCGTCGTGGGCCGAGAGCCACGACCACATCCAGGCCTGCACCGACGCCATCGCGGCGCGGTCGGACTCCACCAGGCCCTTGGGCGCCCGCTCGTCGATGATGGGCGCGCCGCCCAGCGCGCCATGGCTGCCGAGGAAGGTTTCCTTCTTCAGGTGGCAGGCGCTGTCGGCCTCGGTGCCGCAGTTGCCGAAGTCGACCGTCCAGCCGCTGGGCGTCTTCATCGTCATGGTGCGCATGACGTACTTCATGCGCGCGTCCTGCTCCTCCAGTTCCAGCGCGCGCTGGATGGCCAGCGCGATGGGGCCGCTCTTGGGCGGCGACTTCATCGCCAGGTCCAGTGCGTCCTCGATGGCACCGGGCCGGCGGCCCGTGGGCAGGCCGATGAGCCGGGCCACCTGGTCGCGCGCGGCCAGCGCGCCGTCGCTGTACAGGAAGGCCAGCGAGGTGTCGCGCAGCGCGTGGTAGCAGTGCTTCACGTTGGGCGGGATGCTCCGGGCGCTGCGCAGCGGCCGCGTGAACTCGAAGTGGCGCTCCACCGCGTCGAACAGGAACATGGCGTCGACCGTCACGCCCTGCTTGTCCAGCTCCTGCGCAGCGTAGATGACGGCAGCGCCGCCGCGGCTGTGGCCGGCCAGGAAGAGGCGGTGGCTGCGCTTGACCGGCAGGCGGCGCCAGGCCAGCACGGCTTCCACCACGTCGGCCGCGATGTCCGAGGTCTCGCGGCCCATCAGCGTGGGGCCGCGGCGGTACTGGCCGCGGCACAGCTTCTCCAGCTGCTTGCAGAAGCCGCCCTGCATTTCCTTGCGGTAGAGCTGGTCGCTCTCTTCGCCCGTGCCATCCACGATGAACATCATCTCCCGGCTCCTTGGAACTGCCGGCCCGGACCATAAGGGCGTTCGGGAAGCGATGCATCCGATGGGGTGCTGAAGGGGCTGGAGCGCGCCACCGCGTCGGGCCCGGCAATCCCACGATCATTCACCCACTTCAACGCGCTTCCATCCCGCAAACGTCGACACTTCCCTCTCGCAGCAACCGCAGCCGTTTCCACCCTCAACGCCATGATGTGCGCGCTGTCCGAACACCTTCCCGATGTCCGTGGTCGCAAGATCGATCGTGATGTCGTGCGCTGAACCGGGATGAAAGCGACCGCCTCCAGATCCAGGACGAAGCAGCCGAATCAGGAACTTGGCGGTCTGCAGACAACGCGCGGGCAAGCCCGCTGCGCGGCACAGATTGCAGCACCGCCCATCGTTGACGATGTGCTGCGCTCGCCCGGACAAGCGCTGGATGCGTCCACCCGGGCGTTCATGGAGCCGCGCTTCGGCCACGATTTCTCCAAGGTCCGGGTGCATCACGACGCCCAAGCGGCGGAGTCCGCACAGGCCGTGCAGGCCCGCGCCTTCACCGTAGGACAAAGCATGGTGTTCGGAGCGGGCAACTTCGCGCCCGCCACCCGCCAGGGCCGTGAACTGCTGGCACACGAGCTCGCGCACACCCTCCAGCAGCGATCCGGCAGCAGCCGGCCACTGGCGCTCGAAGATGCCCCGGCCAGCTTCGAAGCCGCGGCAGACGCTGCCGCGCACGAGGTGGGCAACGGCAAGATCTTCTCCGGTGTCCTGCCCGCAAGCGGCGTGCAGATTCAACGCCGCCCCATCGGCTCCTTGCAGTGGAAACACGACGTGAAAGTCGCCCGTTACCGGGGGCGGCTGATGGCGAAGCGAATCCGGAATCACGGCCTGCTGTCGAAGGAAGCGCGCGCCAAGGCCAACGAGGAGCTGGCCTATTTCGAAGGGGAGGCGAAAGAGGCTTACCTGCGCGAAGTCACGCCCGCACTGGCGCCACTCATTGAGATCGAAATGCCGCCCATGGACCTGAGGCCCGCGTCGCCGGAACCGGCGAAGCCCGAGCCCGGGCCCGGGCCCACGGTCGCGGAGCGTGACTATGAAGGGAGGCTCGCCTACTACAGCGCCACGCGTCAGGCCCAGCTGGAGGCTGTCGCACGCGGCCCGGACCTGGACGGCCTGAGCGCCCGCCAGCGCTTGCGGATCTGGATCGACTACTGGGCCGACCGCTCGAACAGAGCGCGCGCGGATCTCATCGCAAGCCAGCGCGTCGAACGCAGCAGGCGCCTGGCCGCACAGGAAAAGGCCGAGGACGAGGAGGCGACCGCCAACTGGATGTTGAGCGGGGTGAATGACGCGAGCGAGTACTTCATCGCCGTCGAAGAGGCGGGCAGGAAGAACCTGACGTGGGAAGAAGCGAACAGGGCCATCAGCGAACACCTCGAGTTTCGCGCCGGGATGTTGGCTGTCGCGGGGGCGTTCGCTGCCCCTGCGATGTTCAGGCCCGGTGGCCTCGTACCCCCCCGACGCTCCTGGGCACCACCGTCCGCCGGCAGAGCCGCGGCGCTTCGGGCGAAGCCAACGCAGCGCCTGTTGCTCAAGGCCTCACCGCCACCGGCACCGGCGCGGCCCGCCGCGCCGGTGCCGATGACCGACGTGGAAGTGGTCCGGACGAACGTCTTCAGGCCTACGGCGATCAAGCCTCAGAGTCCAGGGACACACCAAGCCGATTGGCAGGCGCGCCATGGTTCGGGCACGGCGCCTGCGGCCTACCGCGACGCGGAGGGCCATGTCCGCATCAGCACCGACCATCCGTTGATGGGCGGAGGCAAAGGGGGCATTTCGCCGATACGGAGCCCGGGCGCGCCGGCGGCGACGACATCCGCCAGGACGCCGTCGACCGCATCGGCGCCGCAGCGCACGAGCCCGACAGCCGGCATGGCCCTGGAGAAGACCGGGCAAGCGCCCGTGCCGGCCAAGCCCGTCGCCGATCCCTTGGCGAAGACACCGGCGGTCCCGCATGCGCAGGCACCGCGCGGGCACGTGGATCCGCCGCAGGCCATCAGCCGCGATGCGGTCGAACGGATGCAGAAGCAGCCCGTGTCCGCCGCGGCCAGAAAGGGACGCGGCAGCAACGTCAACTACACCATCGACCGCGAAGCTCATGACCTGGCCTGGAAGCGCGCCGGCGGCCATGGCGATTCGCCGCCCGCCTTCATCTACGACAAGCAGGTCTATCTCGACCCCTCACGCTGGCCGCGCGGGCAGTGATGTGCCAGGACTCTGGGGATTCGGGTTCCGAACCGTTGTCGGGTTGTCGGCTTCGCGCAGATTCTCGTTGAAGCCTTGGCCTCGCTTCGTGAGCCGTGACGTGAGCACGGCCTGCAGGTGCTCTTCGCGTCGTCATACAGACTGGTGACACGCAGCACCCATTGCAGGCGCCGGTTGTGTTGAACTGACGGCACCCAGTCTTCATCAGGAGCCGACCTTGGGATTCAGCTACGTGGCAGGCCC